>CBINOT010000256.1:0-7465 GCA_966252355.1 uncultured Opitutus sp.
GCAGGCCATGCAGTCCTGCCTTGGTGAGCGGTGGCCGTGACCGAACGACCAGCGTGCTGAGCTGCTTGATGATCGTGACGATGCGCTGCACGGCTTCTTCGACGTGCTGGGCGTTCTTTTTTACCTGCTCCGGCTTATCGTAGTACGCCTTGACGAGATCGAGATAGCCGATGACGACGCCGAGAAGATTGTTGAGATTGTGCGCGATGCCTTGCGTGACCGCGCCGATCGTCGCCGCTTTGCGCGATTCCTCGAGACGTCGTTGCAGGTCGATCATCTGGCGATTGATCGCCACGAAGCGCAGCTGGGTCTGCACGCGCGCGAGCGTTTCATCGAGGTCGATCGGCTTCGTAATGTAATCGACGGCGCCGACGCCGAGTCCCTCGATTTTGCTCTCTTTGCCTGTGCGCGCGGTGATGAAAATAACGGGAATGCCACGCGTCTCGTCATTCGACTGCAGCCGCTGGCAGACCTCGATGCCGTCCATGTCGGGCATCATCACGTCCAATAAGATGAGATCCGGCTTGTCGCGCTTTACGCAATCGAGCGCTTCGAGGCCATTATAGGCCGCCACGACGCGAATGCCTTCACGTTCAAGTTTGCGTTTCAGCAACTGGACGTTGATGGGCTGATCATCGACGACCAGGATCGAAGGGGCGGCCATGCGAGGGAGAAAAACCAGTTAAGCCGCTGCACGCAAGTGCGGCAGCGTAAGCAACAACCGTCCTAAGTGCTAACGCTTGGTCAAAAATCGTCAAAATCGCGGCGGCGAAAAACGACTATTACAGTCGCCGCAGATCATGCCGACCCGTCCTGTAAAACCACCGACGAAATCTTTCCCGGGGTTTTGGACGCGCGAACCGTTACTTCCGGACCAGCTTGTACGCCTTGACGGTATTCTGCATCAGCATCGCAACCGTCATTGGGCCGACGCCACCGGGCACGGGCGTGATTTTCGAGCACCGCGGCGATACGTGCGCAAAATCCACGTCGCCGGTTAGCCGATACCCCGTTTTCTTCGCCGCATCCGGCACCCGGTTAATGCCGACGTCGATTACGACGGCGCCAGGCTTGACCATGTCCGCGGTCACGAATTCCGAGCGGCCGATGGCGGCAATCAATACATCGGCTTGCCGCGTGATGGCAGGCAGGTTCGTCGTTGCCGAATGGCAAATGGTGACGGTTCCGTTCGCGCCGGCTTTTTTCTGTAGCGCGAGCAGGGCGACCGGTTTGCCGACGATCAGCGACCGGCCGAGCACGACGACGTGTTTGCCCTTCAAGTCGACGCCGCTGCGGGCGAGAAGCTCCATGATCCCCGCCGGCGTGCAGGAAACGAAACCGGTCGGGTCTTCCTGGGCGACTTTGCCGAGGTTCAGCGTGTGAAACCCGTCAACGTCTTTCTCCGGCGCGACCCGTCGAAATACTGCCACCTCGTCGATGTGCTTGGGCAGGGGCGATTGCACGAGAATGCCGTCGATTTCGGAGTTGGCATTGAGTCCATCGATGAGCTCGAACAACTCGGCCTGGGTGATGGTGACGGGCGGTAGAATCACGCGACTCGTCACGCCGATTTCCGCCGCCGTCTTTTCCTTTTTCTTCACGTACGAGACCGACGCGGGATCGTCGCCCACGCGTACGAGCGCGATGCAAGGTTTGCGACCGCTGAAGGCGGCGACTTCCGCCTTCAACTCGGCGATGATCGCCGTGGCGATTTGATTACCGTCGATGAGATCCATGCAGGAAAAAGTAGCGAGGAGCGAGTAGCGGATAGCGAGTAGTTACGTGCGGGAGGAACGATGATGTCGCTACCCGCTCCTCACGACTCGCGACTCGTGAATCACGGCCGCATTTGCAGCGATTCGACTTGGATCACGATGTCTTTGCCGTCGGCCGTCGGTTTGGCCGAGCCGAAGACCACGACGGCGTGGCCGACGTACTTTTCGATCTGCTCCGTCAGCAGAAGCCTCGAAATATCGAGATACGCATACCGTTTCCCGGCGTTGTCGTTGAGCGCCCAGTCAAAGGGGCGGCGCGGATGGAAAACGCTGCGCGTCGAGACGAACCAGCCTGCGATCTGGCGGGGAAGCGAACTGGTGCTGTCGCCCGCAAACGTCGAGGTGGCGACGGGTTGTCCCGGACCGGAGGCAAAGGTTTGAGGCGCCGGCATTGGCGCGGCCGCCATGGCGGATGAGGGCGGCAGCGCGCCGCCCGCCGGGTTCGTCGCGATCGGCGGCAAATATCCGTTCGCGTTGCCGACGTGGATATAGCCGACGAGTTTTTTATCGAGATTCACCTGCGTCCATTTGCCGTGCAGCCCGGTGATCTTGCTCTTGTCACCGCGCTCGGCGGTCGCGATCACCGCCGCATCGGCTTGTGGCGCTTGGCGGATCTGCGCCCCCGGCTTCACCTCGAGGCCCTTGCTCAAATCCTTGCCGAGGACGAAGCCTTGAATCGGTCCCGGCAGTTCGACCGCCATCCATCCGGCGGGCGTCTCGGCGACGGTTCCTTCCGCAGGTGTCGGTTCCGTGCCTGCTTTGAGGTACGTGATCGCCGGTGAAGCGGCATCGGGCTTCGTGTGCACCGCCGTCGTTTCCGTGAGAGGTGCGCCGAACAAAGCACCCGTAAGCAGTGCGGCGAGAGCAGCGGAGGCGAGGAGATTAGTCTTCATCGTGAGCAGATTCGGTGGTCAGAGCCCGTGCTTCATAAGTCGCGCGAGGCGTAGGCGGATTGCGAAACAGGGAATCGATTTCTTTCGTAGAAAGGACTTTGCCGGCGCGCAACGGGATTCCCTTCAGCTGCAAGGCCCCAATTTGGTACCGCCGCAAGCGCTTCACATCGTGGCCAAGCGCCGTGAACAGCTGGCGGATCTCCCGCTTTTTGCCGTGATGCATGTGCACATCGAGGTCTTGAGCGGTCTGATCGGGCTTCGGGTTGATGAGCGCCGCGCGCTCGACCTGGAGCCGCTCGCCTTCGACTTCGACGCCGCGCACGAGCTGAATCAAACGCGACGCCGGAAACGGTTTTTTCAAGGTGACGTGGTACCGCTTCACGACCGTGTTCGACGGGTGCATCAGTCGATGCGCCAGATCGCCGTCCGTGGTGAGAACTACGAGTCCTTCGCTTTCGAGATCGAGCCGTCCCGCACAGAAAAAGCGAAATTTGGCGAATTCCCGCGGCAACAACTCGAAAACGGTCGCGGAATGGTGCGGATCGTCGTTCGAGCACACGAGCCCTCGTGGCTTGTGCACGACGACCGTCACTTTCGGTTGGGCCGTGGTGCGGACCGATTTGCCGCTGACGGTCACCTTGTCGACCCCGGGCGTAATCTTCTGACCGAGGGTGGCGACGCTGCCGTTTACCCAAACCTCCTTCTGGGCGATCAGCGCCTCAGCTGCGCGCCGGGAGCATACGCCGGCATCGGCAATGAATTTCTGGAGGCGGACAGGTTCCATGGAAAAGTTGGAAAGACTGAACGGCGGACCAGCTTAACAGCAAACCTTGTCTTCGGTGCAGGGCCGCAGCGCGCCAGCCCCTCATGCGCTCGTCGTATGCCGTAAATAAAAAAGCCGCCGGATATCGGCGGCTTCGACATGCAAATCGGCGCGACGGTGGCGTCTTAGTTCTTGTTCAACTGGGCGAGCACCTGGTCGGTCAGCTTTTGGACCATGCTTTCCAGCTCCGCATTGGTCATTCGATCGACCGTCGGAGCCTTGCCGGCAGGCGTGGCGACGGCTTGGGGGCGGTCGCCAATTTGATCCCACGGATCGCAATCGCACAGTTGCGCGGCCTTCAAGCCGTGGCGTTCATCCGGGAGCCCCAGCTTCTGCTTGATGTCGATGAGCTTCTTCACCTCGTCGCCCGGGATCATCGTGCGCCGGGTCGGCAGCTGCGCGGCGACCCAGAGGGTGCGGCAGTACGAATCGGTGATCTCCATCTTGAAATAGGCGTCCTCGACGGACGTTCCCCACGTGATCACGCCGTGATTGCCCATGAGGATCGCCTGGTGTTGCGGGGCGAGCTTGCCGAGGAGCGCGCTCATTTCCGAGCTGCCCGGCGTCTTGTATTCCGCGAGCGGGATCGTGCCGACGAATACTTCGACTTCGGGAATCAAGCAGCGCGGCGGTTCGATGCCGGCCATCGCGAAGGCGGTGGCGTGAATCGGATGCGCGTGCACGACGGCGGCGGCGGCGGGGACAGTTTTGTAGATGCCGAGGTGGGAGAGAATTTCGCTCGTGCGCTTCCATTTGCCGTTGCCGGCAACCTGATTGCCCTCGACGTCGACCAAGCAGATTTGCTCCGGCTTCATGAAGCCTTTGGAAATGCCGGTCGGCGTGCAGAGAAAATATTCACCGAGTCGGGCGGAAATATTGCCGCCGTTGCCGTCATTGTAGTCGCGCAACCAGCAACGCCGGCCCATCTCGCAGATATCGTCTTTCAGCTTCCTCGCTTCGGCGGAGTTGAAGAGCGCCTGGACGTCGGCTTTGCCGCTTGGGGTAGGTGCAGGGACGGGACCAGCTTCGCCACCTTTGGGCGCCGCGGGCGCAGGACTGCCGCCGTTGCTCGAGGCGTTGGCATCGAACACGACTTTGATGCCGGCTTCGACGAGGATGTCGCGCGCGCCAGGGGTCATGCGGATATCGCGATTGAAGCGGAACTCCCGAGCGCCGGTTCGGGCGAACGCGACGGCGTCATTTTGAGCGAAGAGTTTCATGAGTTTTGGAAAAGTAGGTGGTTTGACAGAAGAGCCGCGGCGCAAACGGAGGTGAGTCAGATGTCCCATCGGCTGTCATCCTGAGCGCAGCGAAGGATCCAGATTCCAGGACATGGATTCTTCACTGCGTTCAGAATGACAGAGTCGGAGAGCATGGCGCGAACGTCGTCAAACCGCGTGCGGATCCTCGGCTTGGAAAAAGATGTCGTCGACGATCGTGGCGACGTACGCGTCGCACGGGGTTGGTCGCTCGAAGGGGCGAGTCGCTTCGGTGCTTTCGGCGATCGTCACCAGCTGACCGGGACCGGCACCGAGTTCGTCATAGGCTACGACCGAGTAATCGTGATCTTTGCCTGTGACGCCGGTCTTCGGTCCCCACGGCAAAACGACGAGCAGCCGCTCCCCACGGAGGGAGTGGTGGCGCACTGAGAGGGTCACGCGGCCAATGACGTTGGCGATTCTCATGCGCGAATCTCCGCGGAGGCTGAACCGTGAATGGGCACGAAAAGATACGAGTTCGTCCCTCCTGTCATCCTGAGCCTCGCGAAGGATCCATGCATGGGCTGCCGCCAACGCGATGGATTCTTCACTGCGTTCAGAATGACAATATGCGGGGCTGAGTGCATTCGCGTTTCTATTCGCGGGCGGTTTCGGGCTGCGCGGAAGGAGCCGGATCGACGATGCCCATGACCCACCAGCGGGCGGGACTGCGTTCATCTTCGAGATATTTCCGCGCCCAACTGCCGTCGGAGCAGATCAACACTTTTTGGTGAATGCCGGCGCCATGCGGATCGAGCACAACCTGCGGCCCGCCGTCCGGTTGATCGTTCAGGTCGACGGGCTGCGCGATCAACAAGCGGCAACGCTCGAAGCTCCGGTGTTTCACCGTCGAGGTCACATAACCGCGGATTCGAGCGAGGCGCATGGTCTCAATACATGTTCAGCCCCTCGACCATCACGCACCGCCGCGAGCGCGTGAACGTCATGGGGGTGGTGACGCCTTCGCCTGTCGGCGTGGCGATCGAGTAGGAGAGGAAGCCTTCGCCGCCGAGGCCGAGGCCCGTCATCGAAGGTCCGTTCTTGATAAAAAGGGTGGTATCCGCGGCCTGCGCCATCTTCGTCAGATTGCGAATATTTTGGCTATGCATGACGGCCGTATGTTTGTCGCCGTGCTCGGCGCGGATGGCGGCGGCGATCGCGGTGTCGACGTCCTTCACGCGCACGATCGGAATGAAGGGCATCATCTGCTCTTCCTGGACGAACACGTGCTGTTCTTCCGTTTCGCCGAAGAGGAGCTGCGTCGCGGGCGGCACCTCGAGACCGATGGTCTTGGCTAGAACCGATGCGTCGCGACCGACGAGATCGCGATTGACCGGGACGTGGCCGCAGGTGCTGGCGCCTTTGCCTTCCGGAATCGCAAACGCTTTCTTCGACAGCGCGTCGATTTGCTGCGCGTTGAGTTGAACGGCGCCGGCGCGCTTCAGCGCGGCGATCAGGCCATCGGCGACGGACGCGACCACGAAGACTTCTTTTTCGCCGATGCAGAGCAGATTGTTGTCGTACGAAGCGCCTTGAATAATCGAGCGAGCGGCGCGATCGAGATCGGCGGTTTCGTCGACCACCACGGGCGGATTGCCCGGACCGGCGCAGACGGCGCGCTTGCCGATCTTCATCGCGGCTTGGACCACCGCGGGGCCGCCAGTTACGCAGAGCAGCTTCACGTCCGGGTGCTTGCAGAGAATGTCGAAAGTCTGGAGCGTCGGCTTTACGACCGTCGCGAGGAGATCGGTGATGCCCGTTTCCTGATAGATCGCTTGGTTGTACGCGCGAATCGCAACCGCCGCGACTTGGCAGGCAGACGGGTGCGTGTTGAAGACGGCGGCGTTGCCGGCCGCAATCATGTTGATCGCGTTGCCGGTCAGGGTCGGAACGCTATGCGTCGCCGGCGTGACCGCGCCAATGATGCCCCAGGGGGCGAAATCGATGACGGTGAGTCCGAAATCGCCGCTGAAAGCGGTGCGCTCGAGCATTTCGGTTCCCGGCACGAGGTCGGCGCAGATGCGCAGCTTCTCGATCTTGGCTTCGAGCCGCCCGATCTTGGTCTCGGCAAATTCGAGTTCGCCCCACGCCTTGGCGTTCTGGGCGCACATCTTGCGGATCGCGCCGATCGCTTTCTTGCGGGCAGTGACGCCATCTTCGCGCAACTTAAGAAACGATTTCTGCGCGGCCGCGATGGCATCTTCCATCTTTTCGTACACGCCGAAGCCGCTCTGGCCATTTTGTACGACGGCTTGCTGCTGCTGCAGCCGTGAGAGCACTTCGCTGACGACTCGGGAAATGAGTTGTTGTTGGTCGACCATGACGGGAAGAGGGATGTGAGTGGGAACCGGGCGAGGCTTGCTGCTTGGTGTAGCTGGGCTCCTAGAGCCCAGAGCGAGATGGCGGAATCGGTTTACAAGGGCCGGGGTCTAGGACCCCAGCTACAAGAACGCGAAGGCGGCAATAGCTCAGGCGTTGGCGCGGTAAACGATCTGTTTGTTGACGTCGACGGTATCGACGATGCCGATCACAACGGCGTCGAGCGGCGTGTCCTTGTCTTTCGCGCCGAGGCGAGCGGAGCTGCCCTGAGCAATGAGGACCACGTCGCCTTCGCCGGATCCGAGTTCGTCGACGGCGACGATCGTGTTGGTGCCGGTCTTGAACTGCTGCGGGTTCGCCGGATCGACGAGCAGCGGGCGGACGAAGAGAACCTTC
>CBINOT010000257.1:0-7450 GCA_966252355.1 uncultured Opitutus sp.
CCACCACCACCGCCACCGCCGCCGCCGCGGCCGTCGCCGAGAAATTGGAACTGCTCCAGCACGACCTTCATCCGGCTGCGCTTTTCCTTCGTGTTCTTGTCTTCCCACTGGTCGAGCCGCAGCCGGCCTTCGACATACAAGGGACGGCCCTTCGTGCAGTACTTCGCGATCGTCTCGCCTTGTTTACCCCACGCCTCGATGTCGACGTAAATGACTTCTTCGCGGCTCTCGCCGGACTCCATCTTGAACTGCCGGTTGATCGCCAAAGAAAACTGGCAGATCGGAGTGCCCTTGGGCGTCACGCGCAACTCGGGGTCGCGAGTGAGATTACCCATGAGAAGAACTTTGTTCAGCGAAGGCATCGGAGAAGGTGGCTGAGAATTGAGAGCTGAAGTTAAGAGGCTCCCGACCGGCACGACGAACGTGCATCAGGCGTCGAGAAAACCAGCAGACTGGCGAAACTCCTCGAGTTGGCGAGTCGGTTGTTGGTGGAGCCCGATGTCCTCATCGGGCTGGCTCGGGCGGTCGGCGCTCAGCACTAGCCCGATGGGGACATCGGGCTCCACCTCGAATCTTCAGGCGGACTGGATAAACGTGCGATAAACCGTGCCGTTCAGGCGCAGGCGCTCGCGAAGATTCGCGGGGCACTCGGCCGGACCGGAGAAGTTGATCTGCACGTAAGCGGCGCTGGTGAGCTTCTTGTCGGTCACGCGGGCGAAGTCTTTCTTGCCGACGGTTTCGACGGCAGTCACTTCGCCTTTCACCGCGGCGATCTCTTGCTTCACCACGTCGACGATTTGATCGATCGATTCTTCTTTGCCCCGGTTATCGAGGATGAAGGTCGCGCGGTAATTGCGTTTATTGGCGTTCATTTTTGGTCTCTACGATTAAGCTGATTCATGGCCGGTTCGACGCCGCGGGCGAGCAGCAGTTCGAGTCCAGCCACATACTGGTCGAGTTTTTGAGTAACGAGCGTTTGTTGTTCGGGCGTAAATTTTCCGAGGACGTAATCCGCCATGTCCATTTGCGCCGGCACTTTCGGACCGATGCCGATCCGAAAGCGGGCAAAACCGTCTCCGACCTGTTCGAGCAAGCTGCTCACGCCATTGTGGCCGCCGGCGCTGCCGGTGATGGTCACTTTGACGAGGCCGAGATCGATCGTGAGGTCGTCGTAAACGACTGCGATCGCCGGAGGCTCGATTTTATAGAACCGCGCCAGGGCGCCGACGGCTCGGCCGCTCGCGTTCATGAACGTAAGCGGTTTCACCAGCCAGCGCGTGCGGCCCGCTCCTACATCCCAGCGCGCAACCTCCGCCTCGAACTGGGCCACGTGCTTCCACGTAAGCCGATGTTTCTTGGCGAGAGCATCGAGCACGACCCAGCCGACATTGTGGCGGGTGTGCTCGTAATCGCGGCCCGGATTGCCGAGACCGGCAACGAGCGAAATGGACATGAATCAAAGAACAATCCTCGCGCCCCGCCGCGGTCAAGCGGCGGAGCCGGGCGGAAAACCTTACTTCTTGGCGGGCGCAGCGGGCTTCGCGCCGGCGGCGGCAGCGGCGGGCTTGGCCCCCGCAGCCGGAGCGGCACCGGGCTTCGCACCAGCGGCCGGCGCGGCGCCAGCAGCCGGAGCGGCAGCGGCACCCGCGGCACCTTCGGCCGGAGCGGCAGCGGCGGCGGCACCCTCGGCGGGGGCGGCGGCAGCGGCGACTTCCTGCACGATTTCGGCGACGGGCTCGACGCACGACACGACGGGCTGGCCCTTCGAGTCGAGGAACTCGACGCCGGGGACCGGCTTCAGGCTGCCAACTTTGATGGTTTCACCGACCTTGAGCTCGGTGACGTCGACCACGATGGCCTCGGGCAAATCCTTCGGCAAAACGCGAATCCGGAGCGCATGCGTGGCGGTTTCCAACACGCCGCTCTGGTTCTTCACGCCAAACGACTCACCGGTCAGGTGAACGGGCACGCGGATTTCAAATTTTTCGTCGGCCTTAACTTCTTGGAGGTCGACGTGGAGATACTTGTCGGTGATCGGGTCGCGCTGTACTTCCTGGAGGAAGGAGAGCGACTTGTTGGCCTTCTCGCCTTGGAGTTGGAGAAGGACGGCGCGATCGCCGACGGACTTGAGCAACCGGACGAACTCCGGTGCATCGATGGCAAGCGCCTCGGGCTTGGTGTGCTTTCCGTAGAGGATCGCAGGGACGCGATTGGCCTTGCGGAGGCGGCGTGAAGCGCTGCGACCCGTTTGGGCGCGCGCGAATACGTTTAGCGTGAACTGTTGGCTCATGGTTTCGTTCCCCCTGTCACCCCGGAATTGGAGGCAGGCGTAGTGGAAAAGAGGTTGAGGTGATACGGTCGTCCCCCTCGAAAGCAACCAAAACTTTCAAGGGCGCTAACCCGGAGTCCTTTATCACATTCTTAAGCTCCAGAACGGAAAAAACCTTGGGCCACAGAGGTCACAGAGCTCCGACACAGAGTTCACAGAGAATGAGGATCCACCGCTCCAGCGAAGCTCTGTCCTCCATGACAACGATCGGAAAGCGAATCGGCATAAAATGCTTTTGACCATCAAAACGCTCCACCGCGGCAACCCCGGCTTGCCAGGCACTCGTCAACTGGTTGTGTCGGCCGCCATGTTGGAATTTGCCGAGGTCACTTCCGGCGCCGCGGTATGGTTGCGGCGTGCTGCCACGGCGCGCCCGTCCGCGCGCGCGTACACGTTTCTCGCGGATGGCGAAACGGAGTCGGCAGTACTGACTTACGGTGAACTCGCCACACGCGTTCGCGCGGTCGCGACGCACCTCACGTCCTCCGGCCTTACGCAAGAGCCAGTGCTCCTGGTGTTTCCTGCTGGTCTCGACTTTATCGTCGCGTTGCTGGGCTGCCTCGAAGCCGGTGCCATCGCCGTACCCGTAGCCGTTCCACGCGCTCGCCGTGACGAACCCGTGCTGACGCGTCTCGCCACCGAAACCGGTGCGCGGCTCGCTTTGTCGACCGCCGCGTTGCGCGATCGTTTCACCGCCGCACAAGCGCCGGACGTCGAGCTGCGCTGGGAAGATGTGACCGCTATCGGCGGCGCGGAGAGCGCCGCGCCGTTCACGGGAGGCGAGCCACCCGCCTGGCCGGCCGAAACGCCCGCGATCATTCAATATACCTCCGGCTCCACGGCCGACCCGAAGGGCGTCGTCATTACGCATGGCAATCTCGCCGCCAACGAAGCGAGCATCGCCGCGGTGATGGGACATGGCCCCGATTTGGTCGGCGTCGGCTGGCTGCCCCACTTCCACGACATGGGGCTCGTGGGCAATATTCTGCAAACGCTCGCGATGGGCGGGCATCTCGTGCTGATGCCGCCGGCGGCCATGGTGCAATCGCCACACCGTTGGTTGCGCGCAATCTCGCACTATCGGGCGACGACGAGCGGCGGTCCCAATTTCGCCTTCGATTGGTGCGTGCAAAAGGTCCGCCCCGAGCACTGCGCCGATCTCGACCTAAGCCGTTGGCGCGTCGCCTTTGTCGGCGCCGAGCCGGTCCACGCCGCCACGCTCGAGCGGTTCGCCGCCAAATTCGCGCCCTATGGTTTTCGGTCCGCCGCGTGGCTGCCGTGTTACGGCCTCGCCGAAGCGACGCTCATGGTCACCGGCGCGCGCGGTTTGCACGCCACAACGGTCGACGGCACCGCCCTCCAAACGCAACGTTGGGTTCCTTGCGCCGCGAGCCACCCGCACGCGCGTCGCGTCGTGAGCTGCGGACCCGCGGCGCCCGGCGTCGAAGTCGTCGTCCGTTCCGCCACCACCGGCGGCGTCGCTGCCCCAGGCGAAGTCGGCGAGATCCTCGCGGCGGGCCCCGGCATCGCCACCGGCTATTGGGATAACGCCGAGGCCACGACGGCGCGCTTCGCGGTCGCCGTGATCGGAAGGCGCGAACGCTTTCTCGCGACGGGCGATCTCGGCGTGTGGACCGACCACGGCCTGCACGTGCTCGGCCGCAGCCGCGAAATGATCATCGTCCGCGGCCACAATCTTTTTCCCGAGGACATCGAGTTCACCGCCCAGGCCGCCGATGCCGCCTTGATGCCCGGCGGCGTCGCCGCGTTCGGCATCGAGATCGATTCCTCCGAAGCCGTCGTCATCGTCGCCGAGGTGCAGCGCGGCGCGCTCGCCGAACTCGCGCCCGAAGCCACCGCGCGACGCGTCGCGGTCGCCGTCGCCGAGTCGCATGGCGTCACCCCGCACGAAGTCGTGCTGCTGCGGCCGGGTCGCGTGAGCCGCACCACCAGCGGCAAAGTCCAACGCGGCGCCAATCGCACCGCGTACCTCGATGGCCAACTCGAGTCCCTCTTCAGCTTTCAGCCTAACGTGTCCCAGCCTACTACCCTCGACCCCACCACCCTCACTCGCGCGCAACTGCTCGCCGCTCCCGCGGCCCGCCGCCAGCGTCTCGTCGTCGCCCGACTCAAAGCGCAAGTCGCGCGCTTGAGCGGCTGCGATCCGCTCGAGCTCGAAGCCGATCAGGACCTGCTCGCGCTCGGCCTCGACTCGGTTCAGTTGCTCGAGATCAAAGTCGGACTCGACGAACTCGCCGGCCGCGAATTGCCGCTCGACGCGTTTCTCGACGCCAAAACGCTCGGCGGACTCGCCGAAAAAGTCATCGCGCTCGGCGGTTTCGGCGAAACGAATACGCTGGCCCCAGCGGCCACGCCCGTCGTCGAAGCGTCCCGTGCCACGCCTGACGCCTCCGCCGCGCCGATGCGCTGCCCGTTCGGCCACGGAGCAAGCGACGCAAGCGCTCAAGCGCCTCGCGTGCCTGCCCACGATTCATCCCCGACGTTGTCGTCGCCCACGCCCGGTCGCCGCGCGCCGGGACCGACGCCCGCGGAGATCGAAGCGGAGATCGCGCAGCTCTCGCGCGATTTCCCCGGCTACTTGCTGGATCTCACGCGCCGTCACGGCGAAATCGTCCGACTCGTCCTCGGCCAGCAAGAGATTCATCTTATCACCCACCCCGAGGATTTGGGCACGGTCTTCATGACTCAGTCCGACATCTGGCTGCGTCGCGGCGTGTGGGCGCCGTTCCGCCCAGTCATGGGCATGCACGGGCTCATCACGACGGAGGGCCCGACCTGGAAATCCGAGCGCAGCTTCGCCAACCCCGAGTTCAATCGTGCCGCCGTTGCCCGCGACCGCGCCGACCTCGAGGCCACGGTCTCCCGCGCCATCGCGACCTGGACCAAGCCGGAGCCGCTGCCGCTGCTCTCGGCCGCGAAACACCTGACGCTCGAAATCATTCTACGAAAACTCTTCGGCTCGCTCGTCAAGCCGTCGGAGTGCGACGAGCTCTACCCCGCCGTCGCCGACATCGACCGGCTCTGGAACGTCCCTGCGTTCTTCCTCTACGCCGGCCGCGGCAACAACCGGCTCGCGGAAGAGCACGAACGCGAAGTCGCGCGTCGCGTCGCCGTCATCGACCGTTGGATGAACGTCTGGCTCGATCGCGTTCGCGCCGACCCCAACGCCGCCACGGGCGTGATGGCGCACTACGTCCGCAACGCCAACGGCACTACCGCCACGGAGCTCCGCGACGTCGCCGTCACCTATCTGCTGACCGGCTTCGATACCACTGCGAGCGGGATCTATTGGACGATCGCCTTGCTGTTGGAGAACGACTCTGCCCGCCAACGGCTGCAATCCGATCTCGCCGCCGTTCCCCTCGGCGCCGATTTGCCCTGGACGCTCGCCGTCACCCAAGAAGCATTACGCCTTTATCCACCGGTCTGGTACATGGGCCGCGAGGCCACCGTCGACACGACGCTCCGCGGCTGCGCCATCCCGGCCGGGAGTTTCGCGATCGCGAGTCCGTATGTCGTCCACCGCAACCCGTGGTGCTGGCCCGACCCGCTGGCCTATCGTCCCGAACGGTTTCTGTCGGGCGCCACGACGCCGATTCCCGCGAAAGCCTACATGCCGTTCGGCCTCGGCGCGCGCATGTGCATCGGCATGCACTTCGCGCTCGTCGAAATCGCCACGGCCGTTGCGGAGTTGTTCTCGCGTTACGAGGTCGAGCGCACGGCGGGCGAATGGCGCGGGCTCTGCAGCGATTTCACGCTGACGCCGCGCGCTCCGCTCAACGTCCGCATCGTGCCGAAAGCCGCGAGGTAAACGCGCAGCGCGGCGTCGTCTAACTTCGGGCAGACGACGCCGGTGCCCTGCAAGGCCCGGCGCAGGCGCGACGCGTCGTACGCGAGCCCGAAAATATTCGCATCCTGCCAGAAACTGCGGCGCGGATCCTGGCTGAGCAGCCAATACAACGGACCCCACTCGGGGTGCGCCGGCAGCGCTGCGCGCAGCGCTTCGAACCATTCCGCCGGCGTCACCAACCGCACGGGATGCCCCAAGCGCGCCAGCGCCGCCACGACATCGCGCCACGGCACGGCGTGTTCCGTCACGACATGATAGTGCTCGTTCGAATGCTCCGGGCGGCTCACGACGGCCGCGATCGCCCCGGCCGCGAAATCGACCGGCGTGAGGTGCATGAGAAAATCGATGTCCTGCGCCACGCCGAGCGTGCGGCAGGCATCGAGATTCAGCGCCAAAATATCGTCGGACTTGCTCTGGCCAGTCTGCAGATCGCCCCACAACAGCCCCGCGCGATGCACGGTGACGTTCCAACCGCGGTCGCGCGCGAGCCCGCCGAGCCGCTCCGCCGCCCACTTCGACGCCGGATAACCCCGCCGAAACCCCGTGCCGTCGCCGCGCGCGGGCTCTTCGCGCGCGAGCGTCGTGCCGTTGTACTCCGCGGCATTGAAGATCGCGTACGTCGAAACGAGATGGACGCGCTTCGGCCGGGCCGCCGCCGCGAGCCGCAACAAGGTCGTCACGCTATCGACGTTCACCGGCCGCAGCCGATCGAAGTTCGGCAGGAAGCTCACATTCGCCGCCGCATGCATGATCGTGTCGCACAGCTCCGCTTCGCTCGCCCACGTGGGTTCGTCCCATCCGAGCTGCGGCTGATCGACCGCGCCGAGCCGTACGTCGACACGTGCGAAATCGATCGTGAGTCCGTACTGATCCGCATTGCCCTCGAGCCGTTTCCGCGCGGTTGCGAGATCCGCCGCTCGGACCAGGCAAACCACGCGTGCCGAGGTGCGTTGCAGGAGCGAGACCAGCAAATAACCGCCCAGAAATCCGGTCGCGCCCGTAAGCAAGATGCGCGTCGGACTCGCATCAGCCGGCGCCGCGGTCGGCGCGACCAGATCAGACGGAAGCCTCACGTGATCGCTCACGCGAGAAGGGGCCATGGTAGGAATCATCGAAAAGTCTTTTGTTTACTCCGAGGTAGCGGCCGTCGGCTCGGGACGAGCGCCGCGACGTGTGCTTTCATAGTTCGCCAAGGTAGGGCGAGGCGTCCCCGCCGAGCCGCGGCTCAACCGGAGGGTGCGCCCAACCCA
>CBINOT010000258.1:0-7445 GCA_966252355.1 uncultured Opitutus sp.
CAGGTATTTCGCCCCAAATACCTGCAATGCGCCCAAGCCGAGATCGTTCGTGGCGCTGCCGCCCACGCCGAGGACGACGGCGCTCGCGCCGTCGCGTGCCGCCGCGGCGATCAGCTCGCCGGTTCCGATCGTGCTCGTTTGCCAAACGTCGCGGCGCTCGGGCGGCAAAAGCGCCAAACCCGAGGCCGCGGCCATTTCAATCACGGCGATCCGCGCGCCGTCGGTCGCGGCGCTCCCGAGCCGAGCGCGCGCCGCCGCGGGAATCTTCGCGACGTCGACGAGACCATACGCCGCATCCACCGCTTCGCCGCGCGGCCCCGTGACCCGGCACCGGCGCAGTTCGCCTCCCGCAGCCGCGGTCAAGATGGACGCAAATCCATCGCCGCCGTCCGCCAGCGGACACGAATCGACCGTCCAACTTGGTTGTGCCTCCCGCAACGCCGCCGCGGCGATCTCGCAGGCGGCGCTCGCCGTGAGCGAGCCCTTGAATTTGTCGAACGCGACCAGCACGCGCATGGGACGACATTGATCCGGCCGGCGGCGGCGAGGCAAGGGTCCGTCGTGAACGAGCGGACTGGCAAGACGATGACGTGTGGAAAGCGTGCGGACGCCAGCGCGAGAGCGATACGATAAACGTAGTAACTCGAATTAGGAATTGTTGCGCGCCCGCCGACCTTCGAGACTCGCGCGATGATTTCGCGCATTGTGACCGCTTTGGCGATTTGCCCCGTGTTCGCCTGGGCCGCCGTTCCTTCGTCGGATTGGTTCATCGAAGCCGCGGCGCCCGCCGCGATCTACCACGAGGGATGGATCGACCTGAACAAAAACGGCGTCAAAGACCCTTACGAAGATCCGATGCTCGATCCGGAAAAGCGGATCGACGACCTCCTCGCCCGGATGACGATGGAGGAAAAGACGGCGCAGATGGTGACGCTTTACGGGTTCCCCCGGGTGCTGAAGGACCAATTGCCGACGGAGAAATGGGCGACCGCATTTTGGAAGGATGGCATCGGCAACATCGACGAGCACATGAACGGGAATACCGGTTGGACGAACAATCTCGCCCAACCGAAATACGATCTGCCGTTCTCGCTCCATGCGCGCGGTCTCAACGAAGTGCAGCGATTCTTCGTCGAGCGCACGCGGCTCGGCATTCCCGCCGATTTCACCAACGAGGGCATTCGCGGATTGCTGCATTCGAAAGCGACGAGCTTTCCCGCCCAGCTTGCGGTGGCCGCGGCCTTTGACCGCGACCTCGTCCGCGGCATTGGCGAAGTAACCGGACGAGAAGCGCGGGCCCTCGGTTATACCAATATCTATTCGCCGATTCTCGATCTCGCTCGCGATCCGCGCTGGGGGCGAACGACCGAGACCTACGGCGAGGATCCTTACCTCGTCACGACGCTCGGTCTCGAACAGGTGCGCGCGCTGCAAGCCCAACGCGTCGTGTCGACGCTCAAGCACTTCGCGATCTACAGCGTGCCGAAGGGCGGGCGCGACGGCGAGGCTCGCACGGATCCGCAGATTTCGTGGCGCGAAGCCCAGATGATGTACTTGGAGCCCTTTCGACGTGCCGTTCGCGAGGGGGGGGCGCTGGGCGTCATGGCGTCTTACAACGATTACGATGGCATCCCGATCGAGGGGAGCGCGTTGTTCCTCACGGATATTCTGCGGCGCGAATACGGTTTCAAAGGCTACGTCGTCTCCGATAGCGCGGCGGTGGAATTCATTCACCTCAAACATCGGGTCGCCCCCACTGCCAGTGACGGTATCCGCCAAGCCGTGGAGGCGGGGTTGAATATCCGGACGGGTTTCACCCCGCCCGAGACATACGGCGAACCGCTGCGCGAGCTCGTACGTTCCGGCCGGCTGCCGATGGCGACGATCGATGCGCGCGTGCGCGATATTCTTCGCGTGAAGCTCTGGCTCGGGCTGTTCGATCAACCGTACGTTGCCGATCCACTGGCCGCCGACCGGATCGTTCGCGCCGCTGAGCACCAAACCCTCGCGCAACGCGCCGCGGACGAATCCATCGTCTTGCTGAAGAACGCGGACGCGACGCTGCCGTTGCGCAAAGATTTGAAACGAGTGCTCGTCACGGGGCCGTTGGCCGACGATGCGCACGGGTGGTGGTCCCGTTACGGCCCGCAGAAGCTCGATTTCGTGACTCCGCTCGCGGGCCTCCGCGCGAAGCTCGGGACGGCGGTGGAGGTCCGCTATGAAAAAGGCTGCAACGTCGTCGACGAGCGTTTTCCCGAAAGTGACGTGTATCGCGAGCCGCCGACACAGAAGGCGCGCGCAACGATCGATGCCGCGGTCGCGGCCGCTCGCGACGTCGACGTGGTTATCGCGGTGCTTGGCGAGACCGACGAAATCTCCCAGGAGTCGGCGAGTCGAATCAGCCTCGACCTGCCTGGCGACCAGGAGCTTTTGCTCGAGTCGCTGCAGGCCACGGGCAAACCGGTTGTCCTCGTGCTTTCGAACGGGCGCCCGCTCACCGTGAACTGGGCGGTGAAGCACGTGCCGAGCATCGTCGAGCTTTGGTTTCCGGGCGAGGAAGGCGGGCGCGCGTTGGCCGACGTGCTCTTCGGCGATGTCAACCCAAGTGGACGGCTGCCGATCACGTTTCCGAAGAGCGTCGGGCAGATCCCATTCAACTTTCCCGCTCATCCCGGCTCGCAGGCGCGCGACAGCGGCCAGGTGCAAGGCGCGCTTTTCCCATTTGGCCATGGACTCAGCTATACGACGTTCAAGTTCGGAAACCTTCGCGTCGCGCCGGAACGAGCCCCGACGCAGGCGACGATCGAAGTTACCTGCGACGTGACGAACACGGGCTCTCGCGCGGGCGAGGAAGTCGTCCAACTGTATGTCCGCGACGATTACGCGTCGGTGGTAACGAGCGACTACGAGCTACGCGGATTTGCCCGCGTCAGCTTGGCGCCCGGTGAGACGAAACCGGTGAAGTTCGCCATCTCCCCGGATCAACTTGCGTTGTACGATCGGCAGAATCGGTGGACCGTCGAGCCGGGCCGTTTTACGGTGATGGTGGGGGCGTCGTCGGAGGACATTCGCTTGCGCGGCTCATTCACGCTGACGGCACCCGACGGTTCCGCGCCGGAAGAGACGCCGGTCAAAAACCGGACAACAGATCCGCTGTAAGCGTCGCGGATCCGACCGCCGGCATGCTCGTTAAAAGGCTGCGCCGTACGTCCGCTACGAAACGAGCAGTTGCGAATCCAGCGCGCACGCGGCGGCAGGCGGCTTCACTCGGCCATGTCGGACGAGGAGATGT
Organism: uncultured Opitutus sp.; assembly: GCA_966252355.1. Taxonomy (GTDB): domain Bacteria; phylum Verrucomicrobiota; class Verrucomicrobiia; order Opitutales; family Opitutaceae; genus ER46. Next base: position 3,293 of record CBINOT010000258.1, read on the forward strand.
TTCAATTCCTTCGTCGTCGCCTCGATCGCGAACGACGCTTGTGCGTGGCGGCGAGCGCGGTCGGCGATTTCGCGGGCGAGCGCGGGATTGGCGACGAGCCGGGCGACCGCCTCCGCGAGCGCCTTGGAGTCGCGGGGCGGAACGAGGAGGCCCGTTTCGCCATCGTGAATCATCTCGGGTACGCCGGCCACGGGGGTGGAGATCGCCGGTACGCCGGCCATCATCGCCTCCGCGATCGCGGTGGGAAGATTGTCGCTGCCGCCCTCGCGATCCGGCTGGCAGGCGAGGACGAAGACCTGCGCGGAGGCGAGGTGCCGCCGCACATCATCCTGGGCGAGCGCGCCGAGGAGCCGCACTTGGCCGCCGAGGGCGAGGCGCTCGATCTGCGCGGCGAGATCCGGTTGGAGCGGGCCGTCGCCAATGATATCGCAGCTGAAGTCGACTCCGCGTTGACGCAGCGAAGCGCAGCTGTCGATGAGGACGTCGAAGCCTTTCTTTTCCACCAAACGTCCCACCGAGACGATGCGCGGAATCGGTCCGCTGGGTTGCCATGGCAAGAAGCCGTCGCCGTCGAGTCCGTTGAACACGCGGTGGACCTTGCCGCGCGTAAACGGATAGCGCTCTTCCATCCATCGCCGGGCGTAGTCGGTTTCCGTCACGATGAACTCGGCATCGCGAGCCAGGATGGCAGAACTTACCGCGTGGTCGTTGGGACAGAAGATATCGTTGGCGTGGCCGGTATAGCTATAGGTGAAACCGTAACTCTCGCGCAGCCACCACGCGGTGCGCGCGGCTAGTCCGCCGAAATGCGCATGCACGTGGCGAATGCCGTGCGCCTGCAGCGTTGGCGCGAGCCATATCGCCTCCAGTAGGCGGTGCCAATCCGGTGCGTTGCGCTGCTCCGTGAGCTTTTGCCGGGCACGCGGTTCGACTTGGTTCGCGGCGACCCGTTTTTTGACGTCCGACCGCAGTTCCTCCTTTTCCGGCACATACAGGATTTCGCTCGGAATTTGGATCGCCGAATCCGCGGGATTGTCCGGTCGCCGGATCGACACCAGCAGCGGCGCCATCTGCTGCCGGATCATTTCGACCGCCTCCCGATAGACGAATGTCTTTACGAACGACGGGAAGCTCTCGAATAGGTAGGCGAAGGAGCGCGGCGGCGATTGCATCGAGGCGAAGCGACTAGCGATACCCGCCGCCGTATCGCAGGCAAGCAGCGGCGGATTGGCGCGTGTCTCACTCCGCGTTGTTCCGCAGCGTGAGAAAAATGTCCATCCCGACGACTTTGAGCAACGGTATGCACAGGCCGATCGCGGCGATCGACGTGAGCAGGATGACCGCGATGGCGAGATAAAGGGGATTCAAGCCCGCGGCATTCAAATTGAGATAACCCCACAGTGGCTTCGCGCTGGCAATCAATGCGCCGCCCACGACGAGTCCGCCGATAATGCCGTAGCGGTAGCGGCGCAGATGGGCGCCGACGACGTGGCTGGAGTTGGCTCCAAGCGCGATGCGAATCGCGGCATCCTTGAGCGTCTGCGATGCCATATACGAAGAAAAGAAGTAGAAACCGAAGCCGGTAATCAGCGTGGCAAAGCCCGTCACCCACAAAATAATGCGCACCGCGCTGGTGAGTTCCGCCGACGAGCCTTCGATTTGTTGTTGAATGCTTTTGAGCTCCGGCACGGTGCGGAAGGGCCAGACATCGCGGAGCGCCGCGGCAATGCTGTTGCGGAGCGCGGGCGAATCCCCCGCGACTGCGATATGGAAGGTGAACGATGTGTCCGTCCAATAATTGTAGGGGAAATAGACGTGGGGTCGCACTTTCGTCTCTTGCGAAACCGGAATATTGTCGACGACCCCGATGACGGTGAGCGGTCGGCTATTGGGCGAAGGACGAAACGTTTTGCCGAGGGCGCCTTGAGGCCAGAAGCGGTCCACGGCAGCACGATCGATCAGGGCTACGTCGCTTTGCGCCTGAATATCGTGCTGGTCGAGCGTGCGGCCATCGACCAGCCGGACGTCAATGGTTTCGAAGTACCGCGGCGTGATGAGGCTATAGTACGAAAAGTTTTTATCGGCTTCTTCGGAGGGATCGCGCTCGCCGACGATCAAGTTGGTCCAGCCTGAGCCCCCGAGGGGGGGGCGGCTCGCCGCCGCGACGCTGGTAACGCCTGAAACTTGCTGCAACCGGTCGACGATCCGATTGAAGAAGGCGACCTTGTCCACGGCTTGGCCCGCGGCGCGCGCGTCCACCTCCATGAGCAGGAGGTTCTCGGAGCGAAAGATGAATTTGCGATTCGAAATATCCCGGAGCGTGCCGACGAAAGCGACGGCCATCGACAGGAGGAAGAAGGCCAGCGCGAACTGCATCGCGAACAGCAGCCCAAACGCGCGCTGCCGTTTCGGGGCCGATCCCGTCTCGCGAATGGCCGAAACCAGGTCCGCCCGGCAGGCGTGCCGCAACGCGAGGAACCACACCACCGCGATGCAAACCGCGACCGCGAGCAGGACCGCGAGCATCGCCCGCCCATCGATGTGCACGCCGGCGGTATTGACGACGGCCGCGATCTTCGCGTCGAGCTGCAACGCGCGCACGAAGAGGAAGCTCAAGCCGATGCCGCACCCGAGCGACACGATCGCAATCACGAGCAGTTCGCCGAGGAGCCAGCGCCCGATGTCCATTCGGCGCGCGCCCAGCGCCAGCCGAATCGACAGCTCACGGCCGCGCGTGAACAGGCGCAGCAGGGTCAGCGCGAAGAAATTCGTGAAGGCGAGGGCGAAAAGAAACCAAACCACGCCGAATAACATGAGCATGGTTCGCGACGAACCGTCGCGCCCCAGGCGAAATTGCAGCAGCGGTTCGAGGCGAAGCGTCACCCCGAAATTGTCTTTCGGGTATTCGCGCTGCAGCCGTTGCCCAATTACGGAGACTTCCGCGTTGGCGGACGCGAACGAGACGCCCGGTTTCAATCGTCCGCCGACCGTCAACCACTGCAAGCTGCGGCTCGTCAAGTTCGTCGCTTTGAGCACGGTCGCCACTTGATACGTCGGCAGCCACACATCGGGCCGCGTGTGTCGGTCGATCGCCTCGAAATTCGGAGGCAACACGCCGATGATCTCGAATGGCTTGGTGTTGATCTTGACGATCGCGCCGACGCTCAGGTTGAGCTTCCGCTGCAATTGGGACGAGATGACCGCCACGGGCGCGCCTCCACTCACATCGTCGCCCGGGCCAATGAGGCGGCCTTCTTTCGCCGCGACCCCGAGCACGTTGAAAAAGTCGCCGCTGACGAAGCCATAGGCCGCGGCCGTCATGTCGTCGCCGACCGCGAGATTTACGGTTCGCGCGGAAGCTTGATAGGCAAAGGTCGCCGCGAAGCACGAGTTGCCGTCCCTGATATCTTTGGCATCGGGAAAGCTTACATCGCCGCGTCCGGCCGAACTGCGCACGAACACCAATTCCGCGGTTTTTCGCCCGGACGGCGGCCGGACGAGGGTCGCGTCCACCACCGAGGTGATCATCAACTGGGCCGCTATGCTCACGCTCAGGACGATGACGCTCGTCACGATATAGGCCGGACGGCGCAGGAGCGAACGAACGGCCGAATGCCAGGATATGACGGGCAAGCTCATGGTAAACGTGTGCGCCCCGCGTCGCGGACCGATGCAGCTGGAGAATGCAATATCGATAGGAGGGATGGCACGAGCAATGCGGCCGCGTGGCCAAGCGACGGGGGCGCGTTCGCTACAGCGGGGCGGCCGAGTTTCCAGTGGGCATCGCTTCCCGGGACCGGTCAAGGGAAATTCCGAAGTGTGTCATAACTTAAATACGGCCGATAATTGGCTTGCGAAAGTATACTGCATAATACGCACAGTCTCGGCCTGCATGGATTAATAAAGCGCGGCTTTATTCGATGCGTCCAGCTCACCTCTTTCGGTTCTGTGATCGTCACTTCTTCCTCTATAAGTGATGGGGCAACGCTTGCGTCGTGCGACGCCGACGCATTTGCGCTCCGCGGTCGTTGTACCCCTATAGCTGTCTTTTGGGCATGTTAAAGTCCGCTGCACTTGCTTCCGCGCGCGCCGACCGGAAAAAGATATGGCGTCAGGTGCTACGATCGTTTGCGCCTTATAAGCGGCAAATATT
>CBINOT010000259.1:0-7336 GCA_966252355.1 uncultured Opitutus sp.
CGTGTTCCATGGCGAAGTAAGTGAAACGAGGATCCTTCAGGCACCCGCCGGCCCAGTAGAGCAGCGGCAGGTTCATCAAACAATCGATGATCGCCCAGCCGGTGCGGTCTCCATTCCAGGCGCGAATGAAACGCCCGCGCAAATTGAAGCGGGCTGCGAGTACGCTCGCGGCCAGCAGCGCGCGGCGCCGGGAATCCTCGGCGCCGGTCAGCTTGTAGCGCGCGACCGACGACAGGCTCCACATGAACCCGACATCGTGCCACAGATGGTCGAAATCCCAGATCACCTCATCCAACTGGACTTCGCATTGCTCGGCGATCGTGCGCAAACGCGCCTCTTTCGTTTCCCGGTAGATCAGCCACAACAGGCCCGGCCAAAACCCCGCCGTCCACCAGTGCGCCGGCGCCCGGTCGTATTTCCCGCGGCTGGCGACATGCGGAAAAGCCGGCCCGATCGCCGCGCTTACCTGCGCGATTTTCTCCGCCGCCTGCGTCCAGGCGGCGTCCGCCCATTGCCGGGTGGCAGACATGTTGTGCGGTTGGGTAGAGACCATGGGAGGCTGGAGCAGGCCTGGATCGACGGCTCAGGATCAATCGCCGAGCCGCCATGCAGGGATTTGCGAAGCGCGGAGCCTCGGTTCCCTCCATGTCCGCGGCAAAGCCGTTGTGACTGTTGCGTTAAGTGCGCGCGCTCTGGCTCGACGGTCGTCACCGTCGACGCCCCTCGCGGCGTCCCGGAAGTCCGGTGGCACCCTGGCAAGGCGGCCGCAGCAACGGAAAAGTGCGATCGGAACTTAACGCAACAGTCACGCGGAATTTGCCTCCGCCATCGGGCGTGTCCATCTGCACCCACGATGCGAGCACCCAGCCGCCTCGTTCTACCCCAGCACTGAAAGCCAACCGATGACCACTACCCACCGACTCATTGCCGCCCTGCTCATGGCCGGAGCGATCGTCCCCGCCTTGCCGGGACAAACCGCCGGCCGAGCTCAAGACGAGGAAGCCGTGGTGCTTTCTCCCTTCACCGTGTCGGCCGGCAACACCGGCCGTTATCAGTCGAACGAAGCCGCCTCCGGCAGCCGCGTTCGCATCTCGATCCTCAACTCCACCCAAAATGTGGCGGTCGTGACGCGCGAGTTGATCGACGACGTCGGGACCGGGCGCCTGCTCGATGCGACGAAGTACGTCGCCGGCGTCAGCGAAAGCACGATCCCCAACGCGCAGGATCGAACCAATATTCGCGGCTTCCAGGCGGACGGCGTGACGCTCGACGGGTTCTCGTATTTCTCCTTCGCGAATCTCGACCCTTCGATCGTCGATCGGATCGAGATCGTGAAAGGCCCGAACGCGGTGCTCTCGCCGCAGGGCGTCCCCGGCGGAACGTCCAACGTCGTTTCGAAGCGTCCCCAGTGGAAGGATCGCGGCAGCGTTTCGTTGCAAGTGGGGCAGTACAACTCGAACCGCGGCGAATTCGACGTCAACCGGGTCTATAGCAGCGGCAAGCTGGCCGTGCGCGTGGTCGGGGCTTTGCAGAAAACCGACGACTATCCGGGCAAGAACAATTTTCACCGTTCGAACATCGTGATGCCGATGTTCACCTACCGCGTCTCGCCGAACACCGAGGTGACTTTTCAACTCGAGGCGTACGATTGGCGCCAATTGAATTATCTGGGCGTGCCGATCGATCCGTACGTCGGCACCAACGACCAAGCCGTGACCGTGCGCGGCGCGCCATCGGACCTGGTCCCGTACGGCGACGAGACGATTCGGTTCCAGAAAGCGATTCATGCCCGCACCTTCGTCACGACGAATTTCTCCCCGAATTTTTCGATGCGCGTGGCGACGAACTTCATCACGGCCACCGCGTCGAGTGCCCAGACCAATCTCGGCAGCCCGGCCAATAATCCGGACAATCTGCAGAACACGAACAACGCGGGATATTACACGGCGGACGGCTCCTGGCATCCCGGCCGCGCGAACGGCACGGCGTACGTGGCGACGCGCACGTACACGCGCTCCGGTTCGCCTCCGGGAGAACAGACGCGCCGGCAGTACGACCTGCAGAACGACTTCGTTTACAAGGCCGATGTCGGTCCCGCGAAATCGGTCACGACCTTCGGCTACTGGCTCACGCAATCGTTCGGTTACGACCAGGGCTATGCCGCGGCCGTGAAGACGCCGTTCTCCATCGACGCGTATTTCGACGAGCGGACGGTTGTCGGTGCGCTGAACAATCTGAATAAGAACATCGGCCGGACGAAGCAGCTCTACCTCAACGAGAATGTTTCGCTCTTTTCCGACCGCTTGATCGTCAACGCCGGCGCGGCGCAGGCGTACTACCAGGTGCACAACAACAACTATATGTTGAACCTGCAGCGCTACAACGATCCGCACACGTTCGTGCCGACATATGGCTTGGTGGCGAAGCCGATCCCGCAGGTGTCGCTGTTCTACGGTTTCTCCAAGCAATCGACGGCGATCGGCCCGAACGGCTCGGTCATCGCGGCCAACGACTCGACCTTGCAGCGGGCTTCGCTGACCACCAGCCGCCAGAACGAAGTGGGCGCCCGGTTCCAGCTCTTGGGCGACAAGCTGTATTTCTCGGTGTCGCACTTCGACATCAAGCAGAACAACTACGCGATTCCGAACCCGGCGAATCTCGTGGTGCCGCCGCCCGTGCCCGCGTTCCCCGCGCTGTTCATGGATCGTAATTCCAAAGGTTGGGAGTATGAGCTGCGCGCCACGCCCACGGCCAATTTGTCGGTGATCGGCAACTATACGAATTTCAAAAACCGCACGCCGCTCGATCAGGTGTTCCGCGGCTCGGCGGAGAAGTCCGGCGCGATTTGGGCCTCGTATGCGTTCAAGGTCGGTCCCGCGAAGGGACTCACGATCGGAGCCGGCTTGGACTATCTCGATCGTCGTCCCGGCGACAATCCCGCCGGTCCCGGCCTGTTGAAAGCCGGAGACAATTCGACGATTCTGGTCACGGTCCCGCAGCCGACGTTCTGGCTTCCTGCCCGGACGTTGCTCAATGCCAGTGTGGCCTATGTCTTTTCGTCGCATTGGCGCGCGCAGGTCAACGTGGACAATGTGCTGAACGAGGATTACCTCGCCGCGTCGATCAGCCGTTATGGCGTGTGGCCCGGGATGGGCATCAACGCCCGTCTCACCGTGCGTTACGATTTCTAAGCGAAGGTTCGGTTCACGGTTGTGGAACGCCACCCGGGCTCCCGGGTGGCGTTTTTGTCTATCGACGCGCGTCCTGGGTCCGGCAGTGGGTAAAGCGCCGGGCGGACCGCGCGATCGCGTATCCGGGTCGTGCCGAGACCGGTTGAGTTCTGCAACGAGGCCCGGGAGATTCGCTCCAATCGGCCGCGCCGTGGATTCTTTGACACGTGACCGGGGTTCGATGAGATGCCGAAATGGCGAAGAAACCAGATAAGCCGGTCATTGTTTACGCGCGCATGGAAATCGGGGGCGTCATGGTCCGACCGGATTCCCGCGCGGTGCTGAAGAAGGCGATCGAGGGCCATCCGGTCGAAGTCAGATCCGGCAACGCCTACATCAATCTGTACCATGTGTTCGAGCGCCTGCAAAAAGCGGACAAAGCCGTCGCGAAACTGGGGCTCGTTCGCCGGCAAATTGGGCCGGCGCGCTGGCTGGTTTTCGTCGTGTCGCCCACCGATGACGTGCCGCAGGTCGAGCTGCAGAGCGGCTACGATCCGAAGCGCGGCCGGTATAAACGGTATGCCGAGCAGCTCGCCGCAGGCGACGCCCTTCGCTTCAACGATCGGCAAGAGGCCGTGAAAGCCCGGCGCGCCTGGCAGTTGTACGTGCCGGCCGCGGAGCGAAAGCATTTGCGATCGAGCGTCCGCCGGGTCGGAAAGTCGTCGGCCTTCCTCGTGGTGGTGACTGAACGCGCTTGAGACTGAAGACGGCCCCGACGCCAACCGGCTCACCGGAGTTTGCCGCCTGGCCGTTTCAACCCGTGAACCCGACGATCACGGTCATCGTTTGCGCTTGGATTGCCAGTAGATGAATGCCGGTTCGAAACAGGTGCCGGGCAGGTCCTCGAGGTGTTTACGAAAAAACGTCTCCGCGTCTTTGACCCCGCGATTATAGCCCAAAGGCGCGATCTCTTTGAGCACATAGTCCAGCAGGAGGCGCGCACGCAGATCGCTGAGCTCGTCATCCATCTCGTCGGCGAAAAACCGTTTCAGCGACTGCGTCGCTTCGTCGCGTTCCTGCTGCGTCAGTTCGATGGCCATAAATCCGTTGGGGGGAGATGAGCGAAGCGGAGGTCGATCGCTTTGCACGAACAAAGCGTGCGAACCGACTCCTTGAAACCGCCGCGCAGGAGCGGTCAAAAACGACGCCGACACTTCACTCCGTTTCGGGCGCCGGGAGTTCGATCCAGAACCGGCTGCCGGAAGTCCCGTCGGACACGACGCCCGCAGTACCCTGCATGCGCTCGACGGCCTTGCGCACGATGGCGAGCCCGATGCCCGTGCCTTCGAACTTCCGGTCTTGGTGAATGCGCTCGAACATTCCGAAAAGGCGGTGGTGGCAGTCCGGGGGAATGCCAATCCCGTTGTCTTGCACCCAGAGGCGGACCCGGCCCGCCGCCGTTTCCGCGCTGACCCGGACGTGAGGACGCGTGCCCTTGGCCACGAACTTGACCGCGTTGCTCAGCACATTGGAGATCACCTGCATGAGGGACGGCTCGTGCGCCAGGACATCGGGCAGCGTGCCCACGATCTCGATCGTCGCGACCGCCGGATTCATTTCCGGATAATGCGGTATCACCTCGCGCACGAGACGATCGAGCGACACCACATCCATCTTGATCTCGCGTCGCGCCAGCCGGGTGTACGTGAGGAGGTCCTGAATCAGGCGATCCATTCTCAGGCCATTGCGTTGAATGCGGCCGAGCAATTCCCGTCCCTGGTCGTCGAGCTGCGAGCCGTAGTCCGCCAAAACGACTTCGGCATAGCCTCGCATCGCGCGCACCGGGGAGCGCAGATCGTGCGAGACGCTGTAAGAGAATTCCTCCATTTGCTCGATCGCTTTTTGCAACGAAGCCGTCCGCTCCGCGACGAGCGACTCCAACTCCTCCGCGCTTTTGCGGCGTTCGATCGCGAAGGCAACCTGGCTGGCCACCGTTTCGATGGGCCGCAGCTCGTCCGGCGTGAACGGATGCTCCGCATCGAAATACACGATGAACTCTCCGAGTAGGCGTTTTTCGTAGGTGAGCGGCAACCGGGCCAGGGCTTTGATGCCTTCGCGCTCGGTGGCTGCGCGCAAGGCCGGCTCGGATTGCCAGTGGGCGACGTCCGCGACGCACACCGGTTTTGGCTCGGGATCCTCGCGCCGCCACGGCGCATTTCCTTCCGCCGCTTTCCGATAATCTTCGGACAGGCGGTCCCAGGCCACGAAACGCATCACGCCCTCGGCGTCGTACAGCAAGATCGCCGCGCGGTCCGCGCCATGGCAGCGGCGGATCGCCCGGAGGGCAGCGTCATAAATCGCCGGGAGGGCCTCCGCCCGATTCACCGTGTCGGCCAGTTCGTGCAGTGCGCGTTGCTGCGATTCGATGCGCCGCTTTTCCGTGACGTCGCGGGCAATCTTCGACGCGCCGACAATTTCGCCGTTCGCGAGCTTCAGCGGCGAGATGGTCAGCGACACATCGACGAGCCGGCCGTCCTTCGCTCGACGGACGGTCTCGTAATGATCCACGCGCTCGCCGCGCCGCAGCTTGCCCAGGATTTCCGCTTCTTCCGGATGGCGGTCGGGCGGAATCAACAGGTAGATCGAACGCCCGATCGTCTCCGCGGCGGAGTAGCCAAAGATTCGTTCGGCTGCGGGATTCCAGTTCGTGATCGTGCCGTTGAGGTCTTTTGCGATAATCGCGTCGTCCGACGTTTGGACGATCAACGCGAGCCGGCGAGTCGCCTCGTCCGCCTGCTTCGCTCGCTCGAGTTCCTTTTGCCGCGCGGCATGCAAGGTCGCATTGTCGATCGCGATCGCGGCCTGGGCGGCGAGCGCCACCAATGCCGACTCGCCGCTGGCGGTGAACACGTTGGCTTCGGGATGTCCGTAGAAAAGGCCGCCCAACACCTCGCCGGTGCGAGATTTTACCGGCACGGCCAGATAACTCACCACCGGCAGATGCCCCGCCGGCATGCCGTGGTACGGCGCATTCTTGCCGAACCGGGGATCCTTGCGCACGTCACCCATGCGAACGACGGCTTCGCCTTTGAACGTGGGGTTGAAAATCGCGGTGTTCCTTGGCATCGGGAATTTCGCGAAGGCTTCCCGCGGCGCGCCGGAAAGGGTGTAGAGCGTGTAAGACTCTCCCTGCTCGTTTTTCAGATTGTAGAAAAACGCGCCAAAGGCCGCGCCGGTGATCTGACGCCCGACGTCCGTCACGCGCTGCACGATTTTCTCCAGGTCCAGTTCGGCGACCAAAGCGGTCCCGACTTGGTTCAACCCTTGGAGCAGTCGCGCCTGCTCTTGCCGCTTTTCGGCTTCGAGCGTCGGCATTCCTCCGTGGCATCTCGTTGCAGCAGGATCGCGACTTGCGCGGCGCCGGTATGCAGGAGCATTCGCTCATGGTCGGGAACGCCCGTCTCCGCCGGCGCGCAGGCGATCACGACACCTCGCAGGCGGCCCTCCATGGCGACGTGGCTGTAAGCCACGCGCAACTGGCCGCGACCGTCGGGCGCGGGAATCGACGAAGTGAATTCGTTTCCGTCCAGATCGAGATGCCGCGCGAGATGCCGGCGAACGTGATCGACGGCCCCGCGTTGCGCGCCCAGAGCATGCTGCGCCGCCGCGTCGACGATCTCCCCGGACGCTCTTCGGACCCGCACGAACAGGAAGCTGGCGCGCACCGCGGTGGACAGCACCTCGGCGATGTTCTGCAGGCCGGTCGTCAGATCCGAAGAGATCCAGATGGCAGGCAACGTGGCGAGGGCGGCGAGGTCCCTGACCGACCGCCGCAGCGCCGCCAATTCTTGCTCGGGGGAAATCGTTTCCTTGATCACGTGCCAGCGGCAATGCGACGGCGTTCTTTGAGCTCTTGCAGGAACTCGTCGGGCGGGACGTAAAGCGGATTTTCCTGCAGCACGCCCCCGAGAATCACCATCGGATGCGTCCGCAGGATGTCCATCGCGACGCCGGCGCTGAATCGCGACAGGTCGTAGGTGCAGATCACCGGATCGCTGTAGTTGGGCAGCGTGTAATTGAGGCGTGACTCGTATTCCACGATGTCTTCGACGCCGGCTTTCTCCTCGAGCGCCCATTCCATGTTTGCGATCAAACGGGTCTGCGCG
>CBINOT010000260.1:0-7313 GCA_966252355.1 uncultured Opitutus sp.
CTCGCCGAGAATGCCTCGATCAACGCCGACGTCGCGACCTTGGTCGGCAACCCGATCCAACAGGGTCTCCGGTTCCGCAACGTATTTCTTTATAAACTCTCGAATTACCCGTGGGAGACGCGTGAGCAGGCTGGCGATCGCAACAACTGGCAGGCCGCTTACGTGGACAATACCACCGGCCGCCCCGTCGCGGCGGGCAACGCGACCACGCCTCCGGCGAATTCGCACCTCCAAACTGCCGCCGAAACGATCGCCATGCGCGACGCTTCGATCCGCGCGTGGAACGATATTCAGAAGGACCTCGATGCCAAAGGCTACTTCTCGTACTGGGGCTACACCCCGGCGACGCTCGCCAACCTGACCGATCGTGCGACGTACGAGGCCACGCTGAATGGCATCGATCCGGCGCCGCAGTACATGCAAAGCAGCTCGACCGTTTATCTTTATTCGTATCCCTCGGGGGGTCCTCCGGGCATGACCATGACCGCGGACACCATGTCCAAGGGTTACGAGCTCGAACTCACCGCGAACCCGACGGAAAACTGGCGCCTTTCGTTCAACGCGTCGGAAACGGTCGCAGTCCGCAATAACGTCGGCGGAAAGGTGCTCGACGAGTTCGTCGCCTACATGGATGCGAAGATGGCGGGTATCGCGGGTGACATGCGTCAGTTCTCCGGCGGCTACGGTGCCTCGAACGAAGTCCGCGCCAACTGGAACAACGCCCGGAGCAATTATGTGCTGCTGAAGCTCCAGGAGGGTGCGGCGGCCTCCGAACTCCGCAAGTGGCGCTACAACGCCACCACGAACTACTCGTTCCGTCGCGGAATGCTGAAAGGCGCCGGCATCGGCGCGAGCTACCGTTGGCAGGATAAAGTGGTCATCGGTTACCCGACGATCGCGGGCGCCGGCGGCTTCGGCAGCTTCGACCTGTCGAGACCGTATTACGGTCCGTCGGAAGATGGCGTGGATATGTGGCTGAGCTACGAGCGCAAGCTGACCGAGAAGCTGCGCTGGAAGATTCAGTTCAACGTTCGCAATCTCTTCCAGAAAGAAGGCCTGATTCCGATCACCGTTCAGCCCGATGGCCAAACCTGGGCCGGTATGCGCATCAAGCCGGTGCAGGAGTGGTTCGTCACGAATACCTTTAGTTTCTAGTCAGTCTACATAGAGGGTTCATTGTAATTGCAGCCACGGCGGGGTCACAGGACCCCGCCGTTTTGCTTTCCGCTCCTGCGTTCGCTTCCGTCCGCCTCTGTCACCGAACCTCGCTCCCCTCGCCATGAAAGCCCTGTTCCGTCTGCTGTTGCTCGCCTTCGTCGCCCCGCTTGGCGCCGCCGAACTGCCCCATCTGCGCAAACAAGGCACCGCCACGCAGCTGATCGTCGATGGCGCGCCGTTTCTCATCCGTGGCGGAGAACTCAGCAACTCGTCGGGCGAGCCGGACTATTTGCGGCCCTCGTGGCCCGCGTTGAAAGCGCTCAATCTGAATGCGATCGTCGCGCCGGTTTACTGGGACGTCCTGGAACCGACGGAAGGCCGCTTCGATTTCGCAACGGTAGACGGCCTGGTGACCGATGCGCGGGCGAATGGCATGCGGCTCGTCCTGCTCTGGTTCGGCTCCTGGAAAAACAGCATGTCGTGCTACACGCCCGCGTGGGTCAAAGCCGATGCCAAGCGCTTCCCGCGCGCGCGCACTTCGGCCGGTGCGGCGCTGGAGATCTTGACGCCGTTCGACGCCATGAACCGCGACACCGATGCGCGGGCGTTCGCGGCCTTGATGCGGCATCTGCGGGAAACCGACGAGCAGCGCACGGTCGTGCTCGTGCAAGTCGAAAACGAAATCGGCATGATCCCCGAAGCGCGCGACCGCCACCCGGCGGCCGATGCCGCCTTCGCCGCACCCGTGCCCGCGGAACTGATGACTTATCTTGCACAGCATCGCGAAACGCTCGCGCCGGAGTTGCGCGAGCAATGGACCGCGCATGGCGCACGCGCCGCGGGCGCGTGGACCGAGGTCTTCGGCGACGGCGCCGCGACCAGCGAATTGTTCATGGCGTGGGCCTTCGGCCGGTACGTGGAACGCGTCGCCGCCGCCGGACGCGCCGAATACGCGCTGCCGCTGTACGTCAACGCGGCGCTCATTCGGCCCGCGTATACGCCGGGCCAATACCCCAGCGCCGGACCGTTGCCTCATCTGATCGACGTGTGGCGCGCCGCCGCGCCGACGATCGATTTCATCAGCCCCGACATCTATTTCCCGAACTTCATCGAGTGGGCCGATCGCTATACGCGCAGCGGCAATCCGCTTTTCATTCCCGAAGCGCTGCGCAGCGTCGAGGCGGCTTCGAACAGTTTGTACGCGTTCGGCGCACGCGACGGCATCGGGTTCTCGCCCTTCGGCATCGAAGGCATCGCGCAACCCGCAGCGCGCTACCTCGCGGCGAGCAACGACCTCGTGCGGCAACTCACGCCGCTGATCGTCGCCCATCAAGGCAAGGGGACGATGACCGCGCTGCTTCCGCCGGCCGCCGAGCAACGCAAGCCGCACGAGGTGTCGCTGGGCGGGTTGACGCTCAGCGCGACCTACGAGCGGCTCGAAGCGCCCGGCCTGGCCGACGGCGTCATCAACGAAGCCGGCGATCGTTCGGCGAACCGGACTGTTTTGCCGTCGGGCGCGATCGTGATTCAAACCGGGCCCGACGAGCTCGTGTTCGGCGGCATCGGGGTGGTCGTTACGTTCGCGGCGTCAACTCCCGGACCTACGACTATCGGCATCTTGAATTGCGAAGAAGGCCGGTTCGAAGATGGGCAATGGAAACACGTCCGCTGGCTCAATGGCGATCAAACGCACCAAGGGCGTCACATGCGCCTGGAGCCAGGCCGCTTCGCGATGCAGCGGGTGAAGTTATATCGTTATCAATGAGATCAGCCGGACGCCGCGCGCCACAGGCCATGTCCCATGTAACCGCGAGCCGGCCCACCGAAGCCTCGGCAAAGGTGGGCGCCAGCGCGTGGACCGCCCGTTGGCGCGCCCTCGCCGCGTGCACCCTGCTGGCCTGCCTCCCCGCCGCCCACGCGGCCCTCGGCGAGCCGCGCTACGTAAGCTTTGCGCCAGACGCCAACGCCCTGGCGATCGTGCAAGACAAGCACACCGCTCCCCTGCTGGCCGACGCGAACGACTGGCCCGGCGTGCTCCGCGCCGCGCACGATCTTCAAGCCGACATCGAACGCGTCACCGGCATCCGTCCCCCGCTCGACCCCGTGGGGCGGGGTCTCCGAACCCCGCCGTCCCCCTCCGCCTCACCGAACAGCGGCGCCACCTCATCGCCCGCTGTCCCCGCGGCAAAGCCGGCGACTGCCGAGAACACTTCTCGCCCAACGGCGGGGTCAGGAGACCCCGCCCTACATCCCACCGCCATCATCGTCGGCACCCTCGGCAAAAGCGCGCTGATCGACACGCTGGTCCGCGCCGGCAAGCTCGACGTCGACGACGTGCGCGGCCATTGGGAATCCTGGCTCCGACAGGTCGTCGACCAACCGCTGCCCGGCGTCGAACGCGCCCTCGTGATCGCCGGCGCCGACAAACGCGGCACGATCTACGGGCTGTACGACCTCTCCGAGCAAATCGGCGTCTCGCCTTGGTACTGGTGGGCGGACGTCGTGCCCGAGCACCGCGAAGCCCTCTTCGTGGCCGCGTCGCGCGACGTGCACGCTTCACCGGTGGTCAAGTATCGCGGCATCTTCCTGAACGACGAGGCACCCGATCTCACGAATTGGATCCGCGCGAAATTCGGCAACGCGCGGCTCAGCACGAACCCGCCCGTGCCGGCGGAGATCGCCAACTACGGTCGTGAATTCTACGCGCGGATTTTCGAGGCGTTGCTGCGTTTGCGCGCCAACTACCTGTGGCCTGCGATGTGGAACAACGCCTTCAACGAAGACGACCCGGAGAACGCCCGCCTCGCCGACGAATACGGCGTGGTGATGGGCACCTCGCATCAAGAGCCGATGCTGCGCGCGCAAAAAGAATGGGACCGCCGCCACCTTTCGAGCATCGGCACCTGGAACTACGCCAAGCATCCCGAGGTGCTCGAGGCGTTCTGGCGCGAGGGCATTCGACGCAACCAGGATTTCGAGAGCATCGTCACGCTCGGCCTGCGCGGCGCGAACGACACGGAAATGGCGCCCGGTGGACCGGCGGCCAATCGCGCCTTGCTGGAAAAAATCGTCGATCGGCAACGCGCCATTCTGCGCGACGAGCTTCACCGTGACCTCGCTGAGGTGCCGCAGGTGTGGTGCCTCTACAAGGAGGTGCAGGATTTCTACGAGGACGGCATGCGCGTGCCGGACGACGTGACGCTGCTTTGGGCCGAGGACAACTGGGGCAACGTTCGCCGGCTGCCCACCGCGGCGGAGCGCAAGCGCGCCGGTGGCGCCGGCGTGTATTACCATTTCGATTACCACGGCGGGCCGCGGAGCTATCAGTGGCTCAACACGAGTCCGTTGCCGAAAATCTGGGAGCAAATGTCGCTTGCGCATCGCTACGGCGCCGATCGCGTCTGGATCGTGAACGTCGGGCACTGGAAAGGCTACGAGGTGCCGACCGAGTTTTTCTTGAATCTCGCGTGGAATCCCAATCGCTGGACCGGCGAGAACACCGCCGATTTCCTGCGCGCCTGGGCTCAGCGCGAATTCGGCGCGTCGGCCGCCACCGCCGAAATCGCCGACATCGTCGCCCGTTACGCGAAGTACAACGGCCGCCGCAAGCCCGAGCTCCTCTCGCCTCACACCTACAGCCTGGTCAATTACAACGAAGCCGAACGCGTGGTGGCGGAATTCGAAGATGCGGTGCAGCGGGCAAGCCGGCTATATCGCGATTTGCCGGCCGCGAAACGCGACGCGTTCTACGAGCTCGTGCTGTTTCCCACATTGGCGAGCGGCTTGGTCAACGAGCTCTATTTGGCCGCCGGCCGCAACGCGCTTTTCGCGAGCCAAGGCCGCGCGAGCGCCAACGCGTACGCGAAACAAGTCGAGGAGCTTTTCCAGCAATACCTGCAGCTCGTCGCGCACTATCATCATACGCTCGCCGACGGCCGCTGGGATCACTTCATGGACCAGCCGGTCCTCGGCTATACGACGTGGCGGGATCCGCCGACGAACAATCTGAATCACTTGAAGCTCGCCAAGGTGACGCCCGGCGAACGCGCGGCGCTCGGCGTCGCCGTCGAAGGTTCCACCTCCGCTTGGCCGGCCCGTGGGAGCGCGGACGCCCCCGTCCGCTCCGAAGAAAATCCGCCGGCGACCGTCCGCGCACCGTCGCCCGCGAGCGACGATCCGCTCCGCCTGCCGCTTTTCGACTCGGTCAACGCCCAGCGCCGCACGTTCGAGGTGTTCAACCGCGGTCAGGCCGCGTTCGACGTCCACATCGCCGCCAGCGCGCCGTGGATCACCGTCGGCCAATACGATGCCACGGTCGGTGCCGATCAGCGGATCGAGGTCGCAATCGACTGGGAAAAGGCGCCGGGCGGGCGAAGCGAGGGAACGATCGCCGTCACCGGCGCCGGCGAGAGCGTCACCATCGCCGTCAGCGCGTTGAAAACGACCGCGCTCACGCGCGCCACGCTGCGCGGCTTCCTGGAAAACGCCGGCGTCGTTTCGATCGAACCCGAGCACTTCACCCGCCAAGTCGGGAACGACGCCCACACGCGCTGGACGCGAATTGCCGACTACGGACGCACGCTCTCCGGAATGCGCGCGGACGCGTCGCCGGAGGCCGCCTCGCCGGTCCCGCCCGCCGCCCCGCGCCTGGAATACGACCTGTACCTCTTCGATGGCGGCGAGGTCGAGGTGACCGTCGTCACATCCCCCACCCTGAATTTCGTGCCCGACCGGGGCCTCCGTTACGCGGTCTCGATCGACGACGCCGCGCCGCAAGTCATCACGCTCGTGCCGCCCGGCTTCAAAGCGCAGCATGGCAACGACGAGTGGGAAAAAGCCGTGGCTGACAACGCGCGCCTGACGAAGTCGAAGCACACCGTTGCCGGCGGCGGTTATCACACGCTTAAAGTCTGGATGATCGACCCCGCCGTCGTGCTCCAAAAGCTCCTCGTCGACCGCGGCGGCCTCCGCCCCTCCTACCTCGGCCCACCGGAAAGCCTGCGCGGCCATTGAACCGCCGTCCGAGATAATTCATCAAAATAGACGAGTTATCTCCGATAACTCTTCATTTTAGATGAGTTATCTCTCGGGAACGTCGGGATGCACCGCAGTGCGCAACACGCTCCGAAGGGTTGAACGCGGCTCAAAGCAAGCCTTGGGAGGCCATCGCCCCTCCCGCACATCGCCCACCGATCGTCGGCAGTTGCGGTCAACGGCGCGCCCGTGTCCGCCGGCGTTCGCGCGTGAGCTCGCGCCGCGAAGGCCGATTGGGTGCAGCGACCAAGTAGAGGAGTGCACCGAGTCCGTTCACGAAGATGATGACCAGCGCCCAAACCAGCTTCATGGTGGAGTCCAGCCGCTCGTTTCTCAGCGCGGAGACCAAAGCGTAAATCCAAAGGACGACGGAGAGCAGAATCACCGTGCCGACCAGAACAATGAAAAGCAGCCCGCTGCTGGAAAGCGGTTCGGTGTTCATAGAAAAATGAGCGGCATGGCAGCCCCTAGCTGCCGTCGCTCATCGAAACCGAACAGGGTTTTCGAATATCGAAAGCTTCGGACAAACGCGCGCGATCCGCGCACTAAGCGCCGCCGTGGTGCCATCGCATGTGACGGCGCTCACGTTAGACTTTTTCATACCGGTGTGAGGCGTACGAAAACATCGAGAACCGCTTCGGGCTCTTGGTCCGTCGGATTTCCAATGCCCGTTCGAGTGAAACGACACCCGCCTTTCGCAGGCGCCGCGGCACCTGCCGCTTGGGCGATGGCGCGTCGTCCGCCGTCACCGGATCGACGGTTTTGAGAACCTTGTCCGCCGCGCGACGCTCCTTCTTGCCGAGCCTCCGCTTCTTCTTTTTCCACACGCCACGAAACGTCTTATTGCCTTCCAGCGTGAACACGCGGTGGTCCTTCCGCAGGCTCTTATCTTTCTTAACGCGAGGGTGCTTGGTCGAATTCATGTGCTTTCCCTTGTCTCCCGCTTGCACGATTTTTCGCCGATCGAAATGTTCCTTCGTGGATTGTAATGGGACTTCCGCTACGCGGAATTCCCAGGACGTCTTTTAACGCTTCGTTGCACGCTTAGTCCCGCTGCGGCTGGACTCCTTTTGCCGCCGCTCACGGAGCATCTCGACCGCTTTCAGGATTCTCGTGCTCCG
>CBINOT010000261.1:0-7303 GCA_966252355.1 uncultured Opitutus sp.
CTCGGCGAGCGATTTGTACTTCACCGCGCGCAGCGAGTACTTCCCATTCTTCGTCGACAGCAGGAGGCCCCAGTCGGTCGTCTTGCCCTTCGGGTTGTCGAGCAGCTTTCCATAGATGTCGCGACGTGCGTTCGTCACCTGGAAGTTCCGGGAATCGCTGTAAGAGAGGCTCGCGTTGAACGGCAGAATATCGCGGCCGCCGAGCAATCGATTGAGGTGCACGACCACGCCGCCGCTGGTCGAGTGCCCCTTGATGCTCGAGTAGAACCGGTTGTCGCTGACGGAGCTTACCGGGCCGTTCGGGAGCCCGTACGGAAGAATGCCGTTCATGACGGTCGGGCCGAGGTTCAGAATAGCGCGATTGTTGGGATCCGGGCGCGCGGCGACGTTGCGCGTAATCACGGAGTCGTACCGCCAGCCGAGGGTGGGCACGATCGACTCGTTCCAGAGGAAGCCTTGCCATGAGCCCGAGTAAGAGGTCGTAACGCGCTTGGTTTTCTGCGCGCCCGTGAGCAGGTCGGGATTGGTGCCGCGGTCCGAGCGCATCAGGTTCGTTTGGAACGTGCCGTTCCATCCGACGTAGTTGGCCGGGTTGGAGGCCTGCGTCAGCGCCGTGGGCGTCGCGGTCGACGCGAAGAACATCGGCAGCAGGTTGGTCGGAACGGTCCAAGGATCGCCGTAGTTGGTGCCGCCAATCCAGGTCGAGTCGAAGTGATAGACGTTGCCATTCTGGTAATTCACGTTCGAGGCGACGCCGGGGATGTGCAGCCCGGAGGCGCTCGAGGCGCTCGCTGCGCTCGGCCCGAGGTAAATCACCGACAGCGGATTGCGGTCGTTGAAATTGGTCGTCAGCCCCGTCGTGCGAGTCCAATAGGCCGCCCAATCCAGCGAGTGCGCGTTCATCGACCAGGCCCGCGTTTCGGCCAGGTAAGTTTCCTTCGAATAGACCCCGTTGAAGCGCTGTTTGCCGAAGATCTTCGTCATCAGACTGTCGCGTCCGAAGAAATCCGAAGCCCGCAACTCGCCGAAGAGCGAACCGCGGATGTACTCGCGATCGCTGTCATAGGAGCTGCCGCGGCCGTCACCCGCGGTGACAAACGGCCGGCCGAAATTCGGGTTCGGAGTCAGGTCCTGGAAATTCTTCAGGATATCGATGTTGACGGTGGTATCGACCAACCCTTGGCCGCCGCGGTTATAATTTTGCCGGTCGTAAGCGACTTCGAGCGCCACGCGATTGTCCCAGCCGGATTGCGAGAACGAGAGGTTATACGCATCCCACTTTTCCCACTCGGACTTGTTCGGCCCGTCCAGGAGGATGTTGTTGTAATCGAAGACGGATGGATCCCGCATCGACATGTCTTTGTAGGCGCCCAAGCCGGCGAGGGGCAGCTTGGCGTCCGTCGCAAATGAATTTACGCTGGCGATATTGAAGAAAGGGGCCGCGAAGCGCTGACCGACCAGGTTGGAGCCCGAGCCTTGCACGGCGCCAGTGGTGGATCGGGCGCCGCGGTTGATGAAGCCGCCGTAGATCTTCGAGAGCTGGCCCGTCGTGCCGTCGACAAACCAGATCGGCTGCTGTTGATTGCCGAAGGTGCCGAACCACGAGTTGACCGTTTGCGGACTCGCGCCCAAATCATAGCCCGAGTTGATGGCGGCTTTGTTTAGCCCGCCGAAGATGCTGGTGTTGTCGACCGGGAGGAACCACCGGGAGATGCGGTCGGAAGGCGGAATGATGCGCGGGCGGTTGGCGTCGATGTTGCCGTACTCGTACTTCGCGCGGATGCTGGTATGAAAATCCGGGCGCTTGAAAAGATTCGGATCGTACCGGACGGAGCCGAAGATGCGCTTGTCGTGCTGAAAGGCCGGTTCCTGTTGGTAGCTCTCGTTATTGGACAAAGCGTCGACCCGCAGCGCGAGGACGCTCGGGATCAGGACGTGGTTCAGACCGATGCTGTTGCGCATCGAGCCATACGACCCGATGCGGGTCACGAATTCGCCACGGTTGCGGAAATCGGCGGTGTGGGTCGAGGCGTTGATGATGCCGGCCGGACTACCGAGGCCGAAGAGGATGGCGTTTGGGCCGCGTTGGATGTCGATGCGGTCGATGTTGAACGAATCCCACGGGATATCGGTGCCGTAGAAGTCGCGCGTGTTGTCCGCCGCCGCGAGACCGCGCACGCGTTGTGCTCCGGCGGGCGCGCGCAGATTTTCGGTCTCGCTCAAGACCTGGCCGTTACCGACACCGGCGTACGTGCCGCGCGTGCCGGAAACTTCCGTGTTGGTCGTGTATTGGAGAAGCGTGCTGTTGTCCGTCGCGCCGATGTCGTTGAGGAATTGCTTCGTGTACACGGACAAGCCGCCGCCGACATCCTTCAGATCGGTGCGGATGCGGGTGCCGGCGAGCGTTTCGGTCGCGGCATAGCCGTTATCCTTGCTCGAAGTGACTTCGAACGGCGTCAACTTGGTGATCTCTTCATCGGCGACGGCGGGGGTCTTCGATGAGGGCGGTGGGTTAGTCGCGCTTTGGGCGTGAACAGCGACTGCGAGCGCCGGAAAAGCCAGCGCGGCAATAATCCGCTGCGACAGGGTCCTGCAACGTTTCATAGGTTTGGTGGTGGTAGCGGTTGGTTCTGGACGGGGATTGTGCTCGGCCACGTCAGTGACGCTCCAGTACGAGCGCCGTTAGGCGCGGCCAAGAAGGGCTAAAGGAAACGGGGTATCGGGTACGGGATCGAAAGCTGTGGGCGAAGCGCCGACCGTGCGCGCAACCAACCGAACCCCGGCGGTTAAATCAAAGACCTGTGCAGTCTAACATTTGCGCAAGGGAATGAATTTGCGTGGAGAGGGCGGGCGCCTCCGGCCGGCACGCCGTGGTTTGGCGGGGTGTTTCGAGCTCCTGCGGCCCGTGCGGGCAGGCGGCCTGTCGCGCGGCGGGCAGTCAGCGCGCGGCGGTGGCCGCCGTCTGCTTCGGCGCGAGCCTCGCCGGGTCGAACAAGCCGAGATCGATGCTTTCGCCCATGCGGGCGTAGCCCTTCACCGACGGATGCAAATGATCGCCGCTGTCGAAGGCGTGGAGCAGGCGCGTCGGGGCGTCGGGATCGCGGAGCGTGGCATCGAAATCGATGACGCCGTCGAAGCGGCCGCCGTGGCGGATCCACTCGTTCACTTGCTGCCGGTCGGCGTTGCCCTCTTCGCTCCAGTACATCCGAGATTCGCCGTAGGGCGTGAGTGTCGCGCCGATTACCTTCAACCCGTGGGCGTGCGCCCGCTCGATCAATTGCCGCAGGCCGGCGATGAGGTCGTCCGCCGTGGCATACGGCTGCCCTTTTTTCCGGGCGTCGCGGCCGGTGCCAATGTCGTTGATGCCAAGGCAAACGATCACGGTCGTCACGCCGTGCTGCGCGAACACGTCGCGTTCGAGCCGGCTCAGGCCATGCGGGCCGAGTCCGTCGCGGAGCAGGCGATTGCCGCCGATGCTCGGATTGAGCACGGCGACGTTTGCCGTCGCGGGATTGGTTTCCAGCCGCCGCGAAAGCACGTCCGGCCAGCGCGAATACGAGTCCGCCGGACAGCCGTAGCCGTCCGCGATCGAGTCGCCGAGCACCGCGATCGCCGTCGCGACGTTGCTGCGAACGTCCACGCCGGATAGAAAATACCAGCGCGTGCACGTCTGCGTCGGCTTCGGCTCGCTCGATTCGGCGACGATGTTGCCCGCGAAGACGTACGAGGTGGCGCGGGAGGCGGAGTGCACGGTGAGCACGTGCGGGATTTCGCGGAGATACAAATCGATCGTGAGGCCCGCGCCCGTTCGCACGGGCAAATCGAGCGGGTCGGACTCGAGCGCACCGCCGGGCGCGATCGTGGCCGCGGCTTGACCGCCGAAGCGCAAGGGCTGCCAGCCATCGTCATCGTGGGCGCCCGGTTTGCTGGCCACCGAAACGCGCGCGGCGCCGATCACGAGCGGCTCCTTGCCCCAGTAGTTGCCGAGCCGCACGCGAAAGCCGGTGCCGGCCGCGGTGACGCGCACGACTTGGCGCAGCGTCATGTCTCGCAGCGGCGGCGTGTCTTTCCCCGGCGTTTCCGCAAACGTCGCGGCGGTCCACGCCGTCACCCAGCGGTCGACCGCCGGCTCTTGCCGAGCGGCGGCGCGGGGAGCGGGGCCCGGAGCGGGTGCGGCACATGACGCCTGCGCGAACAAGCTTCCGAGCAGAAGCAGCAGCGCGACGGTTTGGCGGGTGACGGACGTCATCCGAGGCGAGGAGATCACATCAACCGGAGGCTGGCCGTGGCCGGCGCGGGCGCGCCGAGGGCTTGGCTCCGCGCGCCGGGGGCGGCGGATCCGACCACGAGCGAATAGTTGCCGGGCGCCCAGACGCGTTCGCCGGCGGCGCTGACTTGGTAGAAGGCGTCGGCCGGAAGCTCGAATTCGAGGCGTTCGCGACCGTGCGCCGGCACGGTGAGTTTGCGAAAAGCGACCAGCGTGGCCTGGGGCGCATCGGGCCAGTCGCGCGGCGGCACCAGATAGCATTGCACCGTTTCCGCGGCGGGCCGTCCCGTCGCATTCGCGATGGTCACGCGCGCGGTCACGCTGCCCTTGGCGTTCAGCTCGCTCGTGCTCAACGTCAGCGCGCTGTAGGTGAATTGGGCATACGACAGGCCGAAGCCGAAGGGGTAGAGCGGCTCGGTCGTGGCGAAGCGATACGTGCGCCCTTGCAGGTGATAGTCGTTGAACGCGGGCAGATCCGCCGTTGCGCGCGGCACCGTCACCGGCAATTTGCCGGACGGCGATACGTCGCCAAAGAGCACATCCGCCACGGCGCGGCCGCCTTCGCAGCCGGGGTACCAGACGTGCAGCACCGCGTCGCAGAGCTCGTGCTCCTCCGGAATCGCGATCGCGCTGCCGCCGGTAAGGACCAGGACGAGCTTCTTGGAGTGCTGGCGCAATTCGCGGAGGAAGGCGCGTTGCACCTCGGGCAGCTCGATGACGGCGCGATCGCCGCCGGAGATGGAGGCGACGGCATCGCCTTCCTCGCCTTCGAGCGTCGGATCGAGGCCGAGCACGGCCACGACGACCTCGGCGACATCGGCGACGCCGAAGGTGTAATTGATTCCCGGCGGCGGCTGCTGCCAAATCGGGCAGCCGGCGCGATATTCGAGGATCGTGTTCCGATCCACGCGTTCCGCGATGCCCTCGACGATCGTGACGAGCCGCGAGCTGATGCCGGCGTAGTTGCCGAGGAGCGCATCGACGTTCGCGGCGCCGGGCCCGGCGACGAGCAGCGTTGCGGGATCGGCGCGCAACGGCAGGGTCGCGTTGGCATTCTTCAGCAGCACGATCGATTCGCCGGCGGCGCGCCGCGCGAGCAAGCGGTGCGAGGGCGATTCGACGATATCGATCGGCAGCCGCGAGAACGGCACGGCGGACGGCGGATCGAACAGCCCCAGCTTGAATTTCGTGGCGAGCAGCCGGCGCAGCGAGGTGTCGATCTGCGCTTCGTCGATCAGCCCTTCGCGCACGGCGAGAACGAGCTCGTTGTACGTGCAGCCGCAGTTGAGATCGCAGCCCTGCTTGACGGCGAGCGCGGCGGATTCCGTGGCGTTGCGCGTGATCTTGTGATGCCGATGGAAATCGTCGATGGCGCCGCAGTCGCTCACGACGTGCCCGCGGAAGCCCCAGCGCTCGCGCAAAATCTGGCCGAGCAAGAAGCGGCTCGCGCACGCCGGTTCGCCGAGGACGCGATTATACGCGCCCATCACCGCTTCGACTCCGCCGCGCACCAGCTTTTCGAAGGCGGGGAGATACGTTTCGGTCAGGTCCTTGGGCGTCGGTTGCGCGTCGAATTCATGGCGCTCGCTTTCCGGTCCGCTGTGGACCGCAAAGTGTTTCGCGCAGGCGGCGACCTTGAGATAGCGCGGGTCGTTGCCCTGAAGGCCGCGCACCATGGCGAGCCCCAGCTCGCCGGTGAGGAACGGGTCTTCGCCGAACGTCTCCTGGCCGCGGCCCCAGCGGGGGTCGCGGAAGATATTGATGTTCGGGGTCCAGAACGTGAGCCCTTGATACTGGCCGTGCCGGCCCGCGGCGACCGCGGCGTGGTGCTTGGCGCGCGCTTCGTCCGAAATCGCGGTGGCGACTTGCTCGACGAGCTCGCGATTCCACGTCGCGCCGAGTCCGATCACCTGCGGGAAAACCGTGGCCCGGCCGTTTCGGCCGACGCCGTGGCAGGCTTCATTCCACCAATTGTAGGCGGGGATCCCGAGGCGCTCGACGGCGTTGTTCTCGTGGACGAGCTGATTGATCTTCTCCGGCAGCGTCAGCTGGCCGAGCAAATCGTCGATGCGCGCGTCCAACGGCGCTTGCGGATCGCGAAAAGCCGAAGTCGTGGCGCGGGCGGATCCGGCGGCAACGGAGGCGGGTGACATGATCAAGCGTTGACGCAGGTTTGGGCTCGGGGAAAAGAGCGCCGCAGCAAACGACGAAGTGGAAGACGGAGAGAAAGCATCGGGAAGCCGCAGGCGTGGTCCTTCGCATGACGAGGAAGGCGGCAGGTGGCAATGGAATCGGTGCGCGATTGTCCGAAGCCCCGCAAAACGTCTCGTTGTCTAACATTAGTGCTCGTCGGTGGCCGGGACGGTCGCCACGTCGAACTGAGGCCGTGCTCGGGGAGCCGAGCTACACCAGCCCCGCCGTTCTTACTCGTGATCGTATCGTGCTCTTGCTCGTGATCGCGATGGGTCGGATTGATTGAAGGAGGGGGCGCCGGCGGAGTCGGAGTCGATCACGAGCACGATTATGATCACGATCACGAGCACGAGGCTGAGCGCGCGGGATTTTCGCCGCCGCATCTACGGGTTTATCCGGAGCGTGTTCTCACCGGATTTTTACGGCATTTCCGCCCTGAATGGGGTTGCGGCGCTCGAGGCCGTTCTGTTGTGTCGCGCCATGGCATTGATTACTTCCGCTGCGCCGCGCACCGGCCCTTCCACACGCGCAGAACCTCCGAAGAAAAAGGGCGGCGGCGTCAAAGCGGCGCAGGCTTTGGCCAAGCAAAAGTCCCTCGAGAAAAAGGCCAAAACCTACAAGCTTCCGCTCGGCGAGCTCGCGATGTTCACGCAGCAGCTCGCGTCGCTGCTCACGGCCGGCTTGCCCTTGGTGCAGTGTCTCGAGGCGTTGCAGGACCAGACGGAGGATCCGGTTTTCCGCATCGTGATTCGCGACGTGCGCGCCGACATCTCGCAGGGCAACTCGTTTTCGTCGGCGGTGCGGAAGTTTCCGAATTCGTTCAACACGCTCTTCGTCTCGATG
>CBINOT010000262.1:0-7256 GCA_966252355.1 uncultured Opitutus sp.
GCGTGTATCAGAATCTCGCTCTTCAGCCCGACGGTGGCAACGTCGGCATCGGGACCACCAACCCCGGTACCTACAAACTCGCGGTCAACGGCACGGTCCACGCCAAGGAGGTCGTCGTCGATCAGATCGGGTGGGCCGACTATGTGTTCGACGAGAACTACCGCAACGCGCCGCTGAGCGAGGTCGAGCAGCACATCAAGGAGCATAAGCATTTGCCCGGCGTGCCATCGGCCGGCGAGGTCGCCGAAAAAGGCGTGAGCGTCGGCCAAATGCAGACGGTCCTGCTGCAGAAGATCGAAGAACTGACGCTGCACATGATCGAGCAAGAGAAGCGCATTCAAAAGCTCGAGGCCGAAAACGCCGCGCTCCGCTCCACGCGTTGAGGCCAGACCCGAAGGTGGCCCACTAAACACACGAACGACACGAAAACGCTCATGCATCATACAGGAGGCAACAGAGGCCACGGAGAACGAGCTCCCAATATTACAGAACGCTCATCTTCGCTCATCAGCGCCGATGGGTTTCAGATCAACGTTCCGCCGTTTGTCCTTCTGTGCTGCTCCACCGATAACGGCTAACCAATAACGGATCACCTATTCGCGTCCCTTCGCGTTCATTCGCGGTTAAATTTCCTCCGTATTTCAGATTTCCAGCTTCCAATTCCATGCCAGCTCCAGCTTCCAACTCCAGGTGTTCGCCCCGCGAAAACTGTTTTCGTGTTTTTAGTGTGATTCGTGGGCCGATCTTGATGAGTGGTTTGTTCGCTTGCGCCGCGGCCTTCGCGGCGCCGCAAACAAACCAGCAGCCGCGTATCGTTAATGCGTTCTACGCTTGGCAGGATGTGGTCCTGGCCGATCTGACGGCGAACGCGCCCGCCGACATCGTACCAGCGACCCCTATTTCGACCGAGATCACGACAAACGACGCTGCCGTCGAAAAAACCAAGCAGAAGGCCAAGGAGAAGGAAAAGGCCGACAAAAACGCGAAGCAAAAGGCCAAGCGCGATCTTCACAAGAAGAGTGCCGTACTCGCCAAGAGCTTCTACTCGACCTACCCGAACGATCCCAATGCCCCGAAAGCGCGCAAAATCGAAGCGCTCGCGGCGCTGCGAGGAATCGATGACGAGGATCCCGTGTCGGCCGCGGCCGGAAACGTGGTCGCCGACGCTTTCCGCGCCGACAAAAAGAACTCGGCCAACGACCGTTTCGACGTCGCCTGGCTCCAGGAGCGCCGAAAGCTCGCCCAAAGCGCGAAAACCAATCCCGCCGCGAACGGCAAGCCCGAGATCGAGAAGCTCGTCGACAAACTACGCATCGAGTGCGACGACGCCGCAGGGGCCTACGCCATTTACGGCGATCTCCTGCGTCGGGCTAACATGGACGATGCCAGCAAGCTCGCGACCAAGCTGCTGGCGCTGAAAGGCACGCCAGACTACCTGAAGACCCAAGCGCAGGCCGAGTCGGCCCGGGCCAAGCTGAAGGGGAGCAAGGCAACGCTCTCGCTCACGACGATCGACAATCGCGCGCTCAGCACCGCCACGGGCAAAGGCAATTACACCCTTTTGTATATCTGCGGCCCGACGGACAAATTAGCCGTTTATAGCAATGCCGCCGCGAAGAACGTGCAATGGGTGCAGGTGTTTGCGGATGATACGGGCAAGTTCGACCCGAAGTCGGCCAAGGCGCTCGAAACGGGTGTTGCCACGGTGTACGACTCGAAGGGAAAAGACGGCTCCATCTGCAAGGCGCTCGGTGTGACGAGCATTCCTTACGTGGTCATCCTCGACGGTAGCCAAAAGATTTATAGTTACGGCCCGCCAGAATTCCTGCCCGAGCTGCTGAAGGAGGTGGCCAAGTGAGAACGCAAGCATTCGCCGCCGAGCTCCAGCAATTAAAGACCAGAGACCAGGGACGAGGGACCAGGGACCAACAATCAACCTCAGCCCTAGATCCTAGATCCCAGATCCTAGACCCAGCGCGAAGCGCGTTTCGTGTGTTTCGTGGGAAAACCAAGGCCTTGCTCACTGAGGCCAAGGAGCTCCGACACAGAGAATACCGAGCGATCGGATTTCTACAGAAGATAACGAAGGTAACAAAGGGATGTGTCCGAGTCTTTGATTGCACTCCGTTGTCTCTGTTTTCTCCTGTTCAAAAATCCGAGGGATTGTACTCCGTGAACTCGGCTCGAGCCTCTGTGCTCGCCGTGGCGAAAAATGTTTTTTTGGCTGGGCTTTGTCTGTTTTCAGCATCCGTCGCCCTAGCCGAGACGGTCGAAAGCGGGCCGAAGACATATCCGACCGGGACGTCTCGTATTCCGCTCCTCGCTGCGGCGGATACGCTCAGTACGGCAAATAGCGTCGTGGTGCCCAACGGCGCTAGCGTCACCTACGTGGCAGCAAACCAGATTCGACTCGAGCCAGGCTTTTCAGTGACGGGCGGCGGCTCGTTTGCCGCCAGGGTCGCGGCGCTTCCGGCGCCAAATGGCCTCAACGCCGTCGGCGTGGGTAGCCAATCCCTCCTCTTGCAGTGGAATGCTTCGCCCGGCGAAGTTGCGGCGGCAGCCTACGAAGTTCGGCGGGATGGGGCATCGCTCGGCACTGTAGGTGGAAACGCGATGACGATTGGTGGGCTGACGCCGACCTCGACGTATGCGTTTACGGTTCGCGTACGAGATGCGAATGGCAATTGGTCGGATTGGAGCTCGCCGTTCTCCGTCACGACGCTGGCGGACACAACGCCACCTTCGATCCCAAGCGGGCTAAGCGTAAACTCGCTGAATGGCTCATCGTTCACCATTAGCTGGAGCCAGTCGAGCGACGGCGTTGGTGTGACCGGCTACGAGATACGGCGGGACGGGGTAAGCCTCGGGACGTTCGCCGGATCGACCTATGCCTTCACCGGCCTCAGCCCCAATACTCGATATGCGATTCAGATTCGTGCGCGCGACGCCGCCGGCAACTGGTCGCCGTGGAGTGATACAACGACGGTCGTGACCCCGGCCGGGGTACTGACCGTCGGCGCGATGGTCGTCTATTCGAATCCGGACGGAAATCACGGATTTACTAGACAGAGTTCTAATCTCACCGATGGCGCGATGCGTGTCAGTTTCGTTCACATTATCCAATACTCGGATCCTGCGTTCGGAACAGATTCATACGATTATATAGACGAGATCGCAGTTCCTAGTGGGACTATTTCAGAATATAATCACTTTCGCGTTTATTCGGATCACTCCGAGAGCGAGTATAAGCTAGTGGCGAGCACGGAAACGTTCGGCGTGCCGGTCTTGACGTGTGCGACGTCTCGCGCGAGCGCGGTGGGTGTGAGCGAAGCATTGACGGTGACGGCCGGCAATGCTCCGACGTCGTTCGCGGCGACGGGATTGCCGCCGGGTTTGGCGATTAACGCCGCTGGCGTCATCACCGGAAGCCCGACTGCTACGGGCACCTATTCGGCGGCAGTGACGGCGACCAATAGTTATGGAACTGGGCATGCGACGATTGCATGGAATGTCATTGTCGACACCGAGCCGCCGACCACGCCAGGCACGCCCTATATGAACGGCAGTTCGGCGCAGAGCCTGACCGCAAATTGGCAAGCATCGTCAGACAATATCGGCGTCACGGCCTACGAATTCCTCAAGAACGGAATCCCCATTGCCGCCTCCACGCAAAGTGCAGCCGCTTTTCAGTTGGATAAGCCCGATTCGGATTACGTGCTGACCGTCCGTGCCCGCGACGGCTCCGGGAATTGGTCCGCCGAAAGCGCGCCTTTGCGTGTCCATACTTTCAATTTGGCTGTCAGCGGCGGGGTCGCGAACGCTAGCGTCGCCATTCCCGGCTCGCGGCACACGATAACCGCATACAATCCGCCGGTCGGAAAATATTTCGCGGGTTGGTCGCTAACGGGGCCGGGATCAATCGATCAACCGCAAATGCCGACCGCCGCGTTCACGGCCGGGGCGGGTGATTCCATTGTTACGGCAAGCTACGCCGACGGGTATTCGGTCATCGTCGGCTCAACCGGGGTTACGGTGTCTTCTGCGGGGGGACAGGCCGAGCAAGCGATCGCGATTCATGCCCCGCCGACGGTTATGATCGCTCCGGGTGTATATTGGCCCTTCGGCGGGTGGCAGCTTGAAGGCCCCGGCATGATCGACGTTGTCGATCACTCCGACGCCAATCTCATCCTCGGACCGGGACGCGCCATCCTTTGGGCGACGTATGACCCGCCAACGGGGCCAGGACCGATTAAGGTGCAGGTCGACTCGCCTGTTTACGGCGACGTTGGTACGGCATTCGACGTGTCGACAAGCGCGTCTGCGATCAACACCACGCTTAACCGTCATTTCGTGGATTATTCGCTCGATGGCGGCGTTAGTTGGGTACTTGGCACGGTCGCAAATGGTGCTCGTTGGGAGGTGGGAGATGCCGGCGTTTCGAGCCACAACTTCGCGCCTTATTTTACTATCAACCAGACGGACCGAGTACTGTTTCGTGCCCGGGCGGAAAAATGGGACGGCCCTGGCCTTTACAAGTGGGGCGCCGCATTTGACCGAACCGAAGTGAGCGTTCCGGGCACGTTGCCGTGGACTCCCCTCAATCTTCGCAGCGGCGGGTTGGCCTCGACGCAAGTGACGTTGCAGTGGGATCCGGCATCCGGCTCACCGGCTGGCATCTCTTATGAAGTTCACTTGCTAGGCGGGCCGCACAATGGCGCGCTCGGGTCGAACGGTACTAATACCAATATGGAAGTGGGCTCGCTGTTGCCGGGAAACAGTTATACGTTCAAAGTGCGTGCAAGGCATTGGACTGAAACGTCGCCCTGGAGCGCGCCGTTTACGGTCAAGATGCTGGCGCCGCCGATCGTAAGTAGCCCGATCACGGCAAATGCATGGGTCGGGTCGAACTTCGAATTCCCCATTGTCGCCTCGAATCAGCCGACGAACTATTCGGTTAGCGGGACATTGCCGCCGGGACTGTCGCTTAACACGTCGACGGGCTTGCTCTTAGGTACGCCGACAAGTGCCGGCGTATGGACGATTCTCCTTTCCGCCACAAACGCTGATGGCACCGGCACATCGCCGCTCACCATCACCAGCGTTGCGCGCGTTACGATTCAGACCCAGCCGGCGAGTGTGGCGGCTGTGGCGGGGCAGTCGGCGACACTGGCTGTCGTTGCGACTGGAACGCCGACGTTAACCTACCAATGGCGGAAGAACGGTATTGTCATTTCCGGTGCGACAAATTCGAGCCTCACGTTCTCGAGCGTCACCGTTAATGACGCGGCGAATTACAGCGTCGTCGTGACGAATGGCGGCGGTTCGATTACGTCGATCGCGGCCGCGTTGGCTGTCTCGACGAACACCGCGCCCACGATCACGCAGCAGCCATCGAATACGACGACAGTCGTTGGCTCCGCGGCCGGCTTCATGGTTCGCGCGAGCGGTTTGCCTGCGCCGACGTACCAGTGGAAGAAGAACGGAGGCGCGATTTCCGGCGCCACGGGAAGCACGTATTCAATCCCGAGCGCCGCCACAAGCGATGCCGGTAATTACACGGTCACGGTCAGCAACTCTGCCGGTTCGGTCACGTCGTCGGTGGCGACGCTTACGGTCGCGACCGCCAATACCGCGCCAACCGTGACGTGGGCGCAGGTTCCAGATGCTAACACTACGCTGCACCCCAATGACGCGTTCGTCATTCGGGCTCAAGGCCAAGACGCCGAAGGCAATTTGATGAGCGTCACCGTTTGGCGCGTCGTCGATGGCAGCGACGTGGTCTTCGCCACCGCGGGCAGCGGCGATGGCTCGATCAGCGTCACACCCATGGCCTCCGCCGCCGGAACTGCCGCCGGCACCATCACGTTTAAGGCCAAAGCGACCGACTCAAGCAATGCGAGTTCAGCCGTCATCACGCAGACAGTCACGATTGTGGCCGAAGAGGCGGCTGCAAACAGTGCGCCCACGATTGCGTGGGCACAGGGGCCGACCACGGCACGGACGAATGAGACCTTTACCATCCAAGCGCACGCCGAAGACGCCAACGGCAATCTCGCCACGGTCCAAATCTGGCGCGACGGCCAGACGCCGGAAGAAACCGGCGGCGGCAACGGCCACGACACTCTGTCGAAGCCGATCAGTTATAGCCAAGCGAGCACGGGTTCGGTGACGTTTCACGCCAAAGCCGTCGACGCTGCGGCTGCGCAGTCGGCGACGATCGATCTTACGGTCAACATTACGAATGCGGCGCCGGCGGCCGGCACCGTCCGTCAGCCCATTGCCCCGGGCGGCAGCGATTTGGTCGGCACGCTACCCGGATCGCTCTCGGTCGATAACAAAGGCACCGCTAACTATACGATCTCCTTGCCGACTCCGCCGGGACGGGCGGGTCTGCAGCCGAGCCTCGCGCTCAACTACAATAGCGCGAGCGGCAATGGCTCGGTTGGTCTTGGGTGGTCGATTTCGACCGGGTTTCCGCACGCGGTTACGCGTGGTCGCACCATTCTGGCGCGCGACGGCGTCGTGGCCGGGCCGTGGCTAACCGAGTTTGGCTCCAAATTATATCTCGATGGCCGGCGTCTCATCCAGACGAACCCCGGCGTAGCCTCTTCTTACGCGTTCAAGGACGACTATTGGAAGATCGGCAGCACCTATCGGACGGAGGTCGATTCGTTTGTCGAACTTACCTCCACTTCGGCCGACACGGTGTGGGTCGATGGCTTCACGATGACCGGCAAGGACGGGTCGGTGGCCAAGTTCGGCATTGTCGGATCCGAGAACGATGCGGTCGATTATGCGCCCAATTACAACGGCGTGAGCCGCGGCTCCGAGCGTGCCTGGGCGATCAAGCAAATCACCGATCCGGTGGGCAACCAAGTGACGTTCGCATATACGAACTACACGAACGACGCCGGCAAGCGGACGGGCGAGCAGCAGATCGAAAGCATCACCTACACGGGAAATCCTGGGGCTTCCGTCGCGGCCGGCACCCGGATTCGGTTCCTCTATTCTCCGGAGGATCCTGATGAGACATCCACTCGTCCAGACCGCAGCAAGAGCAATATGCTCGGTGGATCCGAGTTAAAGCGTCGCCTGACGAAAATCGAGGTCGACGTCCGTAACGACGCGGGAGCCTGGGAGACGATGCGCCGCTATGGGTTCGTTTACGAAGCGGCGCCCAAGAGCGGTCTCAGCCGGTTGCGCTATGTAAACTCGGCGTGGAAAGACGCGCCGAATGGCAGCTGGAAATCGATGCC
>CBINOT010000263.1:0-7245 GCA_966252355.1 uncultured Opitutus sp.
GTTGCGGCCCGCATACGAGCTGCTGATGTGCGCGGCCAGCACCGCCGGATTCTGGCCGAGCTTCACGAGATCCGATGGCCCGAGCATTGCGATCGCCCGATCGGTCGTCGCCAATTTAGTGCTGTTGAAGTATTCGGCTCCGACGGTCAACGACCCGCCCGCCCGGGCGACGCCACCGACAATCCAGGCCTCGCGGGTCGTGTAATCCCCACCGCGATCCGTGCCATAACGTCCGCCGATTTCGGCGCCGTTGTAATCCTTTTTGAGGACGACGTTGATGACGCCGCCCACGGCATCCGAGCCATAGAGGGTCGACGCGCTGTCTTTCAACACGTCCACGCGATCGATCATCGCGAGTGGGATCGTGTTGAGGTCGACCGCCGGCAGCGTCGCGGGCGAGGTGTTCGCGCTGAACGGCGAACTGGGCAAACGCTGGCCGTTCACGAGCACGAGCGTCGGAAGATTGCGCAAGGCGATCGAGGATTCGCCGATGCCGCCGAGAATCACTTCGTTGCCCGCGCTGCCGCCGCCGGCGAATAATGGCGTGAGCGACTTCAGCAAGCGCAGCGCGTCGGTCGCGCCGGAGCGCTCGATCGCCGCCGCGCCGATCGTCACCACCGGGCTGGCGTTGACCGCGGCGGCATCGGGCAGGTACGTGCCGGTGACGACGAGACGTTCGATCACTTGCGGCGACTCGTCCGCGCGTGAAGTGGATTGAGAATATCCGGCATGACTCGCCAGCAGCGCGAGGGCGGCGGCGATCAACCGAAAGGAGGTGGGGGTGTAGGACCTGAGCATGCGAGAAAGGACATGACGCATCAGCAAAGCGTCAGTGGGCATCCGTCATCCCAACGGCCGCAGCGCGGCCGCTCAATGATTTTGCGGCGTGCTGACACACATCGGCAAATGCCAACGCAGCCATCCTGATGCAAACCGGTGGAACAGGCGCTCCACCGGCGGCATTCATACGCTGCGAAACGACAGCAGGATTTCCGTGCCTTCCAGGCCGGGGCCGGCGTGGATTTCACCGTTGTGCAAACGCAGGATTTCTTTGGCGAGAAACACGCCCAGCCTGCCCTGATTCGGCACCGCGCCTTCGACCGGCTCGGGAAGAATGCCTTCGAGCTCGAGGTTCTTGCCCTTGAGCGAGAGCAAAGCGGTGAGCTCGGGGCCTGAGCCGGCCGAGCGGACTTTGAGCGCCAAATCGCGCAAGCCGTGCTCCGGCCGATTTTCGCCCACCGTGCGAATCAAGGCGCGCAACGCGAAATCCAAAAGCTTCTTGCTCGCCGTCACGACGACCGGATCGGGGCCGACCTCGACGCGGACTCCGAGCGCCGTGCCGATCGATTGGGCGACCTCGCGCACATCGACCGCCATCGGGTCGCTCTCATGGAGCGTCTGCATCAGGGCAAGGTGATCGTTGAGCGCGTGAAGCTTTCCGACGTCCGCCTTCACCGTCTCGATCAAGGCCGCCGGCGGACTTTGGTCGGCGCTCATGTGCCGAAACGCCGCGAGCGACACGAGCGCGTTGCCGAGTTCGTGACTCAGCGTCAACGCCAGCTCCCGCAGCAAGCCGCGCCGGCCGGCGCGCTCACGGGCGACCGCATCGTGAACCTCCCCGCTCGCCTCCCGCCAGAACGCCCAGATTCCCCCGGTTTCCGGGATCAGCCCGGCGCTCGCGCGAAACGGCTGACCGGTGGCAGGCGCCGCGCGGCATACTTCGCGCGAACGCCGGACTTGGCCGATCAAGTCGCGCACGACGAGGGGAACGTGCCGCGGTGCTTGCTCGTCCGCCCCGAGCACCAAGGTGCCCGGCAGGTATTTCGCGCCGAGATTCGCCTGATCGGCGATGTGATGGAGGCGAGCGAACTGGGCTGCTTTCGCGAGAAAATGTCGTAGCAGCCGCGCGAGGAACACCGCGCGGCCGCGATCGCTGTCGTCGTACGGCTGGCCGTCGTCGCGCACGCCGAGCGCGATCAAGCCGAGGAGCCGGCCGTTGTCGTGGACTGGCACGAGCAACCGCGCGCCCCAGAGGGCGAGCCGATTGCGCACCGCGAGTTCGGCGACCGGATCGGCCGGGCTATCCCAGTTGGTGCCATCGATGACCGCGGGATGCGTTTCAAAAAAAGCGACCAACGGATCGTCGGCGCCGAAAAACGAGGTGCCGCGATCGGCCCTGAAGCCGTCGGCTTCGCGATGAAAGAAAACGGCGTGCGAGGCGCGGAGCACATGACGCGAGGCGCGCCGGAATTCCGAGATCAGCCGCTCGCGCGAGTCGATGTTTTCGACGGCGCCTTCAAGGAAGTCCCACAGCTCCGCCGAATCGATTGGCGCCGGCCGCGCGCTGGGGCGCGGCGGTTCGGGCCGTCGCGTCTTGTCGACGAGCATTTCGACCAGCGATTGTTTTTCGGCGAGTTCCTCGATGAGCGGGAGCAGTTCGCGCAACCGGCTAGCGCTCTCCTCATACGACAGAAACGCCCGTGCGCGGCCGGACATCTTCGCTTGCTCGAACGGCAGGCTGCGCGGCTCGCCGACGAAAATCGTGGGACAGCGCGCGAGCGACGGCGGCAACGCGGATTCGGCCACGGCATCGAGCACCACGACGGCGGCAAAGCCGGGCGCCGTGCCGGACGGAAAGCTCTGCGCCGTCAGCCGCAACGCGATCCGCCCGGGCGGCAGCTGCCGTTCCCACGCGTCGGCGAGAGCGGTATCGGTCGTGGCTAGGATAACGAGGGTTGGCATGGGAACGTGACCCGAAACGTCGCGCCTTGGCCGGGCACGGGCGGATCGACGGTGATGCTCGCGTTCAGATTCGCGAGAATATCGCTGCAAATAGCGAGACCGAGTCCGAAGCCCGAAGACTTCGTCGTCTGAAACGGCTGGAACAACCGCGGTAAGATTTCCGGCGCGATACCGGGGCCGCTGTCGGTTACCGCGACTTCGACGCCTGACGGGGTATTGCGCGTGCCGATCCAGACGGAACGCCGGCCGTCCTCTTGCCCGTCGAGCGCTTGAATGGCGTTGAAACACAAATTCAACATCACCTGCTTCGCCGCCGCGGCGTCCGTGTAAACGATGTCCGGGGCGGCCGCGAGATCGGTCACGAGTTGGACATCGCGATGCGCGGCTTTCGTCGCCACGAGGTCCATCGTCGCGCGCAATAGCGTATGCAATTCGACGTTGGTCGCAGTGTAAGCCCGCGGCGAGGCCAGGTCCAGCAACTGCTCGGTGAGCCGGTCGATGCGATTCACTTCGTCCGCAATCAACCGGAAGAATTTTTCGCGGAAGGCGGCATCCTGATAGTGCGCCGGCAGCAGCTGAACGAAGGTTTTGATCGTGACCAGCGGGTTGCGAATCTCATGCGCGACGCTCGCCCCGAGAAGACCGACGGTCGCAAGCTGCTCGGCGTGTTGCGCCTTGGTCGAGAAGTGAACCCGCTCGAGCGCGTTCACCATGATCGATGCGATTTCCGTGAGCTGGGTGACTTGCGGATACGTAAACGGGAGCCGCGACGCACTGGCCCCCGCTCCGATGAGCGCGACCAAGGTTGCGCCTTCGGAGGCCACCAGCAGGGCCAGTCCGCGACTCTTCATAAACTCGTTCAACTCTTCGCGTTCCGGGGTCGACCGTTCGCGGCCGAGCCGTTCCGGGGTGGCCCATCGCAGTTGCAGGAGGGTTCGCATCAACGAACCGTCGCAGGCCAGTCCTTCCCCACCGCTGAGCACCGCGCCTTTGACTCCGGCGGAGACCAGCGCGTACTCCGTTTGCCCCCACCCTTTAATCACGTTCCTGAATTCCGCCTCGAGCGCGTCGATGCGCGTTTCACGTTGGGCCGCCAAAAACGTCGCGCGTCGCGCGGCGGTGGCCTCCGGATAGAACTCGAACATCGCTTGTAATCGGCGGTTCAAAACCGCCACGAGCCACAGGGTCGCGCCGACCGTGATGAGCAGCGGAAACGGCTCGGGCACGCCGAATAAGCTGAGAACGTGATCCGCGACGTACGCCGTGACCGCCGCGATCGCGACCAGTCCGATCTTTTGCGCGACGACGATGACAATTTGCCGGGCATTGAAGATGCGGTGCGTCGTAACGGCGACGACGGTCACCGTATACACGAGCAACAGCATGATTGGCTGAAGATGAATCGGCCAGATCGCCCCCAAGGCGGCGCGAAGCGCCATCAACAAGATGATGGCAAACGCCGCCGCGATGACGCCGAGCAAGAGGATCTGCAGTTCCAGCCGACTGGCGCCGGCGATGCGGCGAATTTGCACGACCGTTTCCCGGCACAGCAGCCCGAACAAAGTAAACTCGCCGAGCATGTAGGCGAAGTAGGCTAGCCCGAAATGCGGCGCGCCACCTGCGGCGCTGCGCGGTAGCACATACCACGGCGTGAAACACAGCGCAGCCAAAACGATCGCGGGTAACGTCCATGCCAGGATCGTTTTCTTCTTGGCGCCAAACTGCAGCGGCCCGGTGGTGAGATAGGTTTGTTTCAACATCCACATGTGGAGCGGCACGAACGCCGCCACCGCCGACGACATGCGGATCCACGCGGGGTCTTCTCCGCGCGAAACGGCCATATACACGCAGCCGAGCCACGCTGAAAGATGCAGCGAAAAAGAGAGAAAGAACCGATTTACAACGCGATGCGGGTTGGACCAAAAGATCGTGCCGCCGACGATCGCGATGATGATCGCGGCGAAGAGTTGAGTTGAGACTAGCATCGCTCCAAAAGCATCGTGCTGTTCACGCCGGCGAGTCCATGCGCGTTTAGCAATGTGATGCGGTGTTCAACCTCGCGGACTCTACTGCTCAGATTAAGCGGGCAGCTCGGATCCGGAAATTCCCAGTTCACGGTCGGCGCGATTTTCCCGAACCGTTGCCCGAGCGCCGCCGCCGCCACCTGCATCGGGCCAGCAGCGCTCAGAGGCGTGCCAATGGCTCCTTTGATCGACACGCACGGAATCGATTTGGCAGCCGCGCCCAGTACGGCGTTTAACGCGCCCGCTTCCGCTGGATCGATCAACCGGTGCCCCGGTCCCCACGCATTGATGGCCTCAACCTCAGAAACGTGTAGCCGCGCATCGCCGAGGGCTCGACGACCGGACGCGATAAAACCGCCACACAACTCATTTGGCGGATCGTTCGCGGTGGCATACCCGCGCACGAAGCTGTACCCGGGCCTCGGACTTTCCTCCGGTTCGAGGACGAACATGCATGCTCCCTCGCTGATGACGCCGGTCGTGCGCCAGAGATCGAATGGTCGCGCCAATCGCCCCGGCATTTCGTCGGTGGTCGGCGTCAATCCGGCCGCGCGAAGCTCGAGGAGCGGGAACCGATGCAGCGGCGCGTCGCTCCCACCGCACAACGCGATGTCAGCAATGCCCGACGCGACCAATGTCGCGGCATGGCCGATCGCATCCAAGCCGGATGCGCACGAACTTTGGAGCGTCATCGCATCCGCGTGCAGGCCCAGCGCCTCGTTGATTGCGCCGCCGATGCTGGCCGAGTTGGTCGTATAAACGACTCGGGGATTCGCGGCTCTTACGCCGTGACGCGCCACTCCATCGATCGCTTTGCCGATACCCCCGAAGTCGAACAGCGTCGAGCCCGTGACGACCGCGGAATGCATCCCGCGGATTTCCTCCAAAGTCAGTGAGGCGTCGCCGATCGCGAGCATCGCTCCCACAATCGCAAAGACGGTGTGCCGGGCCGAACCCTTTGGAATCGCTTCGCGGGGCAAATAATCATCGATCTGCAAGCGATCGATGTATGCGGCTACCATCGGTCCATACTCTTCGCCCAGACCCGTAAAGGGTCGGACGCGGCTGACTGGCTCCAAAATTCCCCGCCAAAAATCTTCTTTCCCGATTCCGGCCGGAGTCACTGGGCCGATACCGGTGATTTTAACACGACGGCGCTTCATTCCGCGGTCGTCGGGAATACCAAGCGGGCAGTCGTGCCTTTGCCGAGCGTCGATTCGAGACTGAGCGTCGCACCATGGGTGCCGACGAGGTGTCGGCAAATGCTCAGCCCCAGGCCTGTGCCGTTCGCCTTGCTGCTAAAACCGCCGTGCATTGCCCGCTTCACTTGGTCCGGCTCCATTCCCGGCCCGTTATCCGCGATCGCCACTTCGACCTGTTCGCCGCGTGACGTGAACAACACGGTCAGGCGCGTCGCGCCGGCCTCGAGGGCGTTTTTGAACAGATTCTGAAATACGCGCATCAGTTCGAACTTGGAGCCTCGCACCCACACTTGCGGCCTGCCCGTCAGCTCGATCGCGGCATTACCGAAGAAAATCACCTGTCGCACTTCATGCGCCACCTGGACGAGGTCGACCCGCAGGAACTGCGGCACGTGCTTCGACGCGAGCCGCCAATTTTCGGACAGGTGATGGCAATACTCCGCGGCCTTTTCGACCATGCCGGAATACTCGAGCAGCTTTTTCGCGAGATCCGCATCGCGGTGGACCACGAGCCGCGCTTCTTCCGCCAGCAGCGCCGCATAACCGATCACCACGGTGAGCGGATTGTTCAAATCGTGCACGAGCTCGACCGAAGCGCGGGCCTGCCAAATCTGCGGCTCGTTGTGCTCGATCTCGCGCTTGAGCGCCCGATTCATGTCCTGCGCGTCATGCATCGCCTGCGCTTGCGCGCGACGGAGCCGAGTCGCCTGCGTCTGCTTGCGCACGGAATCGATCAGCTCGGAAATATCCGGCGGCTTCCGCAGGTATTGATTGGCGCCGGCGAGCATCGCCTGTTGCGCGGTCAAAAGCGTGCCGTAACCCGTCAACATGATCACCGCGACGTGCGGGTCGGCTTTGCGCAGCTCTTCGAGCGTGCGAATGCCATCCATCTCCGGCATCCGAATATCAAGTACGATCGCCGCATACGGGCGTTGCTGAATCTTCGCGAGCGCTTCCTTGGCGCGGCCGGCCGTCTCGACGGCAAACTCGGCGGACAAACTGAACGCGATGGACTCACGCGGTCCGTACTCGTCGTCAACGACGAGGACCAGCGGTTTGTCTGCCACGGCGGCAGGAGCATTCTCGGTCAGCATGCGAGCGAGGGAACTATTTTGGCGAAGGCCAGGCGGAGCCGGCTGAAGCAGCATGCTGTTTGCAGCTCACAGTTTTAGGTGTCAAGGCACGCATCCGAGATTGCGTCACCCGATTCCTGCGGCGACGTTCTTTACGTGGAATTTACCCTCGTGGCACTCGTAGCGAGCGCGATTGGCGCGGTG
>CBINOT010000264.1:0-7197 GCA_966252355.1 uncultured Opitutus sp.
TCGAGGCCCTGGCGTGCGGCGACTCGCCGACCGCCATCAACACGTCGCCAAACTGCAGGCGAAAGCCCGGCGCGGCCGAAAACTCGATTCCGTTGCGCGTGATGCGGGTGATCACGACGTTGTGCTGCGCGAACGCGGCCACGTCGGCGAGCTGCTTGCCGAGGACGTCGCTGCGCGTCACGAGCAGCCGGCGGTTCGTGACCGGCCCAGGGAGCATCTTTAGATCGACGCCGGCTTCGGCGCCCACCACCACGCGCAGTTCGTCCAACCCTTCCTCGGGGCCGACGGCGTGGAGAATGTCGCCCATTCGCAGCAGCGTTTCGGGCTTCGCCACCTCGACTTTGCCGTCGCGCGAAAAACGCGACACCACCACGCGCGACCCGGCCAGCCCCGGCACTTTGCCCAGCGGGCGGCCGACGAGATTCGCGTTACGGACCTCGAAATTGCGCGTCGCGGGTTTCGGCGCGCTCGGCGCCTGTGCCGTTTCCGCGGCCGCCACCTCCGCTTTGACGTCGATGCGAAAGACGCGGCGGACCAGCAGCATCGTCAGAATGATGCCGATGATGCCGAACGGATACGCGACCGCATACGCCAGACCTTGGATCACGGCCGCCGATTCGGGCGCGTGCACCTGCCCGAGCGCTTGTTGTGCCGCCGCCAAGCTGGGCGTGTTCGTCGTCGCGCCGGACAGCAAACCGACACCAGCGGGCAGCTCGAGGAATCCACTGGTGATCCAAATCACCGTCACAGCGACGCCGAGCAGCACGATGCCGGCCGCAAACGCATTCAAGGCGAGGCCGCGGGCGCGCAGCGAGCTGAAGAACCCGGGACCGATCTGCAGGCCCAACGTGTAAACGAAGAGAATCAGCCCGAATTCACGCACGAACTCGAGCACGTGCGTGTCGATCGTGAGCTTGAAGTAACCGAGCAGCAGGCCGGCGAACAACACGCCTGCGATCCCGAGGCTTACCCCGAAGATCCGAATCTTGCCCAACGCGACGCCGGCGGCGCCGGCGACGCCAAGCAATATGACGGTGCGAGCGACCGAATCCTCGCGTAACAATTGGATGAGCCAGTCCATAGCGCACCGATGCTACGAACGGCAGGCATTCCTCGCCTCGTCACTTCTTGGCGATCATGCCGCATCCGCGGGCGGGTCGTGTCATACGCCAAAATCGCGCTCATCAATCGACGAGAGGTGTTCGGCAAAAAACGCGCCGTGTTGGCTTTTGCGGACGCGGCCCCCGCCGAATGTGATCATCGATTCGTATGAACACGCGGTTTGTTCTCGCGATCGCAGGCCTCCTCCTGGTGTCAGGCGCATCCGCCGCGCCCGCCATCGGCACCTCATTATCGGTGAAGCTTCTGGCCGACGATAATCTCTACCTGCAGAACCCGGCGCCTTTGATCGCGGGCGAGACGATTGTCGGCTCGCCGAGCAATGAGTTCGCGACGGGCGTCGACCTCGGAGCCGTGCTCACCGCCGGATGGAAACGCCGCGCCAGCGATTCCATCGAGCTCGGCTATGCGCCGGACGTCGTTCGCTATCCCGGACACGCGAGCGAGGATCACACCGACCACGTCCTGACTGCCAATGCCGCGACGGCCGGCTCCGGCTGGTCGGCGGAGATCAAGACGCGCGTGGCGGCGATCGATGGCGGCACCGACGCGCCGATCTACAATGCGCTCGGTGGGACGCCGGCGATCGGCGGCGAACCGGTCCGCGCCCGCCGCGCGCAATCGATCGTCCGCGTCGCGGGCAAAATCTTCCGCGACGCTCCCGCGGGGTTCGTGCGCGGCGTCTTTGCCGCTTCGGACCAAGATTTTCGCGTCCGTGAGCGCGCGATCGTCGGCTACTGCAACTACGCCGATCGGAGTGAAGACTCGGCCGGCCTGGAGGGCGGCTGGCGCGCCTGGCGCAACGTCGCACTTGTCGCGAGCGCACGCGTGGGGCGCCAGCGCCAGCAGAACATCCTCGGCGCGCCAATTAATTTCTCCAACACGTTCACGCGTTGGCTCGCCGGGGTGGAAGGTTCACCGCTGCCAGCCCTGAAACTCGCGGCGCTTTTCGGTCCCGATATCCGGCACTACGGCACATCCGTGCGGAGCGGCTTCAGCCGGGAGCAGCGGACGACCTACGGCGAAGCTTCGGCGACGTGGACGCCGACGAAAACCGACACGGTGGCCCTGACCGCAAAACGGTACCTGTGGCTGTCATCGGGCGGACGCGGCGCCTACG
Organism: uncultured Opitutus sp.; assembly: GCA_966252355.1. GTDB lineage: Bacteria > Verrucomicrobiota > Verrucomicrobiia > Opitutales > Opitutaceae > ER46. The sequence goes on from CBINOT010000264.1 coordinate 2,240, forward strand.
CCGACCTCGTCCTCAACCTCTCGTGGCGTCGACGCATGGGGACCGGCTGGTCCGCCAGCGTTGCGGGAAATTATCACGAGGGCGATACCGGACATTTCAACCCCTGGTCTCCGCGGCACGATCGAATCTGCACGGGGACTCTCGGGATCGGCCGGGCGTTTGCGGCGAATACGCGCGTGGACCTCGAGTTCATCGGCGACTGGGCCACGAGCTTGGTGCCGAACACGCCGGCCCGCGCGTACCAGCGGTCGATCGTCACGCTCGGCGTCGCGCGACGCTGGTAGGGCGCGCAGTCTATGCATCCGCGGCGCCGGCCCAGCCGTAGCATCGGCGTACTCAACTACCATGAACGCTACCGCTTCTCTCACTGAAACAGTCCAATCGATGTACGCCGCGTTCCAACGCGGCGACGTTGCCGCCATCCTCGCGCAACTCCACCCAGAGGTAAAATGGGGCGCGAATGTCGAGCCCACCGCACCCGGCGCCACGGTGACGCCTACCTTCCGGGGATTTTCCGGGCCGGCCGAGGTGGGAAAATTTTTCGAACTGCTCGGACGCGATCTCGAATTCCACGCGTTCGAGCCCGTGAGCTTCACCTCGAACGAACGGGAAGTCATTTCGCGCGTCCTCATCGACACCACCGTCCGCCCGACGAAACGCCGCGTCCGTGTCGAATCGCTGCATCATTTCACCTTCGATGCGCAAGGCCGGCTCGTCCGTTTTCGCGAGTTCACCGACACCCTCGCGATTGCCGCGGCTTGGGAAAGTATCCTCGCGGCGAAGTAACGCAGGCAACAAAAGCGCCGCCGAAATCCCGCCTTTTCTGCCTCGTTTGGCTTAGAGTGGATTTGGGCGGCCGGAGTCGCCAATGTCCGCGACGCTATGGCGAAACGGATTTGGCTTGGGCTGCTGGTCGCGTTCCTCGCGATTCAGTTTCTCCGCCCCCACAAAAACCTCGCGTCGTCCGCCAGCTCGCCGGACGACTTCGCGACGCGTTTCGCGCCGCCGCCGGCGATCCGCGAGGTGTTCGAGCATGCGTGCTATGACTGCCATTCGAACACCACGCGTTATCCGTGGTATGCCGAGATCCAGCCCGTGGGCTGGTGGCTCGCCGATCACATCGAAGACGGCAAGCACGCGCTGAATTTTTCCGAGTTCGGCCGTTATACGGCGCAGAAACAGGCGCGCAAACTTAACGCGATCAGCGATCAGCTGACCGACCGCGAGATGCCGCTCAAGTCCTACCTGTGGATTCATCGCGACGCGCAGCTCACCGACGCGCAGATTGCGGCCGTGACGGAATGGTGCGACACCCTTCACGACCGGATCGCGCCGGAAGAGTGACGTCAGACTCGCCGTGTTGTGGCGTAGCGGAAGCAGTGAGGCTTTCGGACAAATCCGAAACGCTGACGCGTTCCGTTACCCGCGCCGATCAACCTGAGATTCTGCGCCCCCTTGGCAGGAGCGCCTGCAAGCTTGCACGCCACCGCTGCGCGAGGGTTTCGTAGCGCGATGCCATCGAAACCGATCCCGGGCTCCACCGGTGAAGTGCTGACCTGCCTGCCATCGCCCTATCTCCCCCATGCGGCGACCGGCTTGCTGTACCTTCCGCGATTCTTGGCCAAGTGCCGCTACGTCAAGGAGCATGGCGCGCTCCCCGCGAGCTACGCGAAGAATTACAAGCGCGGGCTCGATCGTTTCCTTTGCCTGCACCTCGGGATCGATCCAAACGCCGTGGAAAAAATCGTCCACGACTGCCTCGCCGCCGGCGCCGACGACGCCGAACGCGATCGGCGGCTCGTCGCGCTGATGCCCGCCGACGTCGGCGCCGCCAAATGGAACCGCGATCTGGTCCAGAAAGGGATGACCGCCGCGGGCCGTGAATTCCTGCGCGAAGCGCTGACCGCGATGGGCTGCGCAGATCGTGTCGACGAGATCAAAAGCGTGCCGGATCTGATCGATTTCGATGAGGGCCGAATTGAATAACCAAGGCGGGAACGGTTAGCCGCGGTGGCTGACGGTGGAGATCTCATGACGCCGATATGAGTCGACGTCGGCACTTTCACCGCTGTCCCATTCCGACTTTGCACATTTTCAAGGTTCGTCTACCTTCCGCTTCCTCCATGGTCAAAGGCCAGAAAGTCGTCTGCATCAATGACACGTTCTCCCCGGCAATTCGCGCGCTCTACAAGCAGCTGCCGGTGAAAGATAACATCTACACCGTTCGGGAAGTTTTCCTGGGGCGGGAGAAGATCGTCAAAGCGGGTGACAGCGCCACGGTCGGCTTGCTGCTGGAAGAGATCAAGAACCCGTCCGATCCGTTTCATCAAGGCGAGCAGGAACTTGGATTTTCGTCCGAGCGCTTCGCGCCCCTGAACGAGTTGCCCGACGAAGAAGCCGAGGTCGAAGAAGTCGTCGGCGTCGGTGCGTGGGCGCCGATCTAAACGCCGGCTTCAGCCTACGGCGTTCGGACGTTAGGCGCGATCGAGCCGCTGCCGAACGCATTTCGCCAAGGTCACGGCGTCGTACGGCTTCGCCAAAAATTCCGCGTTGGCTTGGTCCGGCGACCGCACCGCGGAACGCGGATCGTAGCCGCTGGTGTAGATCAGCCGTAAATTGGGCTGATCCGCGAGCAGCTGCGCACCGAGTTCGCTGCCCGTTATTCCTTCGGGCATGATCAAATCCGTAATGACGAGATCGATGGCGGGATTGCCGTCGCGCCAGAGCGACAAGGCCTCGTGGCCATTCGCCGCGGCCAAGACGCGGTAGCCGCAGGCAGTCAAAACCGACACGACCATTTCGCGCACCGTCGCTTCATCCTCGACGACGAGCACCGTCTCGGAGCCGCGCGGGAGTTTTTTCGACAGGCCGTCCTCGGGCGAACGCGAAACGACCGGCGTGGAGCCGGACACCACCGGCAACAGCACCCGGAATTCGGCGCCGGCGCCGATGTCGCTTTGCACATCGATCCAGCCGTGATGCTGCCGTACGATGCCATAAACGGTCGCGAGCCCGAGCCCCGTCCCTTTGCCGACGTCCTTCGTGGTGAAAAACGGATCGAAAATGCGCGGCATATGCTCGGGCTGAATCCCGCCGCCGGTGTCGCGAATCGAAAGACAGACGAACTCCGCGCCGACCGCGGTGCCCGGTGCGCGATGCTGCTGATCCTCGGTCAGAAACCATCGCGCGGTCCCGACGCGCAGCTGCCCGCCGTGCGGCATCGCATCGCGCGCGTTCACCGCCAAATTCATCAGCACCTGCTCCATCATGCCGGCGTCGCCCTCGATCCGCCCGAGATTCGGGGCGCAGTCGACCATCAGCGTCACGTCTTCTCCCAGCACGCGCTTCAACATCAGCTCCATGTTTCGCACGACCTCGTTGAGATCCAAGCTGCGCAACGTAAGCGATTGCTTGCGGCTGAACGCCAAAAGCTGATGCGTAAGCCGGGCGGCGCGCAGCGCCGCATCGTGAATCTCCACCAGCGACTCGCGCAAATCCTCGGGCGCGGTGCTTTGCAGCAGCAACGACGTGCGGGCCTGAATCACCGTGAGGATGTTGTTGAAATCGTGCGCGACGCCGCCAGCGAGCTGACCGATCGATTCCATCTTCTGCATTTGCCGCAGCTGTTCTTCGAGCCGAACACGCTCCGAGGTGTCGACGCAAAGCATGATCCGCGCATCACGGCCCGCGAAACGGAGAGGATCCGCAAACACTTCAACGTCGAAGACACTCCCGTCTTTGCGGCGGTGGCGCATCAACGCTTTTTGCCGCGGCCCGATGACTTCGTCGGGTGGTAGTTGAGAGGTCTTGGCCGCGATCAAATCGTCGAGGGAATGCGCCAAGAGCTCCGTCCGGCCATAATCGTAATGCTGCAGCACGGCGTCGTTCGCCGCGAGAATCCGGCGGGTCGCGACATCGTACACGAGCAGCATGCAGGGATTGTGCTCGAAGAGGACGCGGTAGCGCTCCTCCGACGCCCGGAGCGCGGCCTCGGCCTCCTTGCGGTCCGTGATGTCCTGGAAATTTCCGACCACCCCGTTGACGCGTTCGGTCGTAAGCAGATTTTTCGCCGCGCCGGAAATCCACCGCCAGGAACCGTCTCGATGGCGGCAACGAAAAGTCGAAGGCCGCATTTGAGCCGGGTCGGCCAGGATCTGCGCCAAGCGGTCACGCAGATAAACTTGGTCCTCCGGATGAACGATTTCAAAAGCGTTGCGGCCAATGAGCTCTGCTTCGCCGTACCCCAAAATCCGCGTCACACCGGGGCTGATATAACGAAAGACCCCGTCGGCGCCGAGCGAGACCGTGGCGTCCGCACTGTTCTCGATCAGCGCGCGAAAGCGCTGCTCCGAGGCTTGCGCAAGACGGCGGAGCCGTTGCTCCTCCTGCAGCAAATGGACGTTCTCGGTCGCGATTGCACAGAGATTGCCCGCCAGCTGCAGCAGGACGGCATGCTCACGCCGATAGGCAGCTCGCTCGATGCTCTGGACTTCGAAGGCGCCGATCGTGCGGCCGTGTACTTTCATCGGCACGGCAATCGCGGACTGCGGCAACTGCGGGTTACGATCAAGGCCGAGGTTGACGATCCGCTGGCCCGAAACGACCGCCTGAAAATCGTCCGTGACCGAAACTTCTCCGGTGCGGACCGCCCGGCTGTGCGGACTATTCGTCATCGGCATCGGCGGGAGTTGCGCCACCTCCGCTTCCTCGCCTTCGGAAATCGCGTACACGCAGATGCGGTGATCCGACATCGGCTCGTAATGTGAAACGTACAACCCGTTGCATGGCGCGGCGCTGGCCACGAACTCGTATAATGCCCGATAAATGGTGCGAAGATCCCGCGCGGTGCCGACGGCGAGTTCCAGTTGCGCGATCCGCGCGACGAGTTCTTCCGCAGGCATCGCCATCACGCCGGTGTCAGGAGACAATACGGCAGTCATGCGAGCACAGGGGTGAAT
>CBINOT010000265.1:0-7118 GCA_966252355.1 uncultured Opitutus sp.
CGATTTTGCCCAAACGATCCATTCGCATCATAAACCCCGACACAGAGTGGGGCCGCCCGCTGCCTCTGTGTCGGAGCTCTGTGATCTCTGTGGCGATGGCTTCGGTTGGTTTGGCGGCGAAATATCCAGCTTAGAACTTCAACGTCGTCGTGAACTCGAAGTTGATCGGGCGTTGATATTGCGCGATGCGACCGGGGACCGAAACGCGATTGGGCGCGTTGATATTCCCGTTCGGCGGACGGAGCGTCACGCCGTCGTCCTGCCAGAAGATCTCTTCGCGATTGAAGAGGTTCTTGATGTTGAGCTGGAACTCGAGCTCCTTGCCGTTGAGCGCGCCCCAGCCCCGAATCCGGTGCGAATAGCCGAGCAACGCGTCGACTTGGAACGGACGACGCACCCAGACCAACGTGTTGTTGTCCACGGAGGGATCGTCGATCCAGGGCGAGTTGGTCGCGCTCGGCGTCGCGTTCGCATTGTAGCTCGGATTCGGAATCGTATCCGTGCCGCGCGCGCCGGCGCGGTCGCGATCGACCCAGAAGACCGCCACGCCGTAGCGGAGGCCCCGGAGGCGGCCGCTTTGAATCGTATAGTCGGTCACGAGCTTGGCCGAGAGCCGCTTCAGTCCGAGCGTATCGCTCTGGGTCAAGACCTGATCGTAGCCGGTCCAGATCGCGTTATAGTTGTTGACCGCATTCGTCCGGAGTTGCGGATCGCCCCGCGTGCCGTCGACGAGCGTGACCGCCTGGATCATCGCATCCGTCACGGCCGGATTCGCCACGGCCAGACCGGGCGCGTCATTGACGAGACGCGTGCCGTTCTTCGGCTTCTGGCTCGGGTCGATCATGCCGCCGGCCGCCTCGAGCACTTGGCGGAACTCGTTGGCGCGCGATTGCACGTAACCGCGGGTCAGGGGCCAGCGATCGTAGTCGACGATCCGCGCCGTGCCGACGCTCGCGCTCAAACGCCAGCCGCGCGTGATCGCGCCGGCGACTTCCAGCTCGTAACCGTCGTTGTACTGGGCGGCGTAGTCGCTGCCGGCCACCCCGGGATAGTTGAACGAGTTGCCCCGCGCGCTATAGAGCTCGTCCCACGCCCGCGTCGCCATCAAGGCATTGATCGAGCCGGCCGCCGGAGAGCCGGTGAGGATATTTTCGCGGCGGTTGAAGTAGTACCGCGGCGTCACCGCCAGACGATTCTTGAAAAGGCTGAACGTGATGGCCGCGTCATAGGCGATGCCTTGCTCGGCCTTCGCCTCCCCGCCCGTGAGTTCGAACCGGCCCACGTCCGCAGGCTGGAAGCTCGTGCCGTAGCTGAGCTTCAGCGCCGCCCAGTTGAACATGTGATAGGTCAGGCCGGCGGTGCTGTTCACGCTCAGCTTGTTCTTCACCGCGGGCGGATTGTAATCGTCGCGGAAGCGGTCGTTCGCGAAGAATTGATTCGGGACGAACACGTCGCGCGTGCCGGGGACCAGCGTCCGCGGGCGGGCGGTGAACAGGCTTGGAAGCGGCGTCGGGCTGAGCGGCGCGCCCGTCGTCGCGTTGCGCGGCGTGTAGGTGAGATTCAAGTAGTCGGCCGGAGCGTCCGGACGCCAGTAGCGATCGTCGACCATGGTGACGCCGTCCCAATTGGGATCGTTCGGCAGCATGCCCCAGCCCGGAGCGATGCGCGCCAGACGCAGGCGCGTGTCCTGCCAGCTAAAGCGCACGCCGGGCGAAATGATGAGCTTGTTGTCGAACCAGCGGCCGGCGAAGGCGAAAGTCGCGCTCTTGTTCTTTTCGTGGCGCTCTTCCGCGCCCTGGCCGCCGATGTTCGTGATCACCCAGCGCGGCGCGATCGTGCGGGTCAGCGGCGAATACGTGCTGTCCGTCGCGCCCGAGCTGTTCACGACCGTCTTGTCGATGACCGTCGTGGGCGTGGTCGGAATGAAGAACGGGCGAGCCGCGTCGTGCTGATAATAACGATACTGCACGGCGATCGTATGCCAGTCGCGCGGATCGCTGTTGATCGGCAGCGCCATGATATAACGGCGCCAGTCGACGTCGCGCGCCGTGAACATGCCGGAGAGATTGAACGTGTAGTTGCCCCATTTGCCGAAGTCCTTCGCATAGCCCAACGCGGCGCGCACGCCGGCGTTGTCGGTCCGGCGAAACCCGCGCTCGATCGTGCTCTGGCTGTAGGCGTCGAGGAAGTGAGGGTTCGGCTGCCCATTGGGCAGATTGCGGTTCACGTCGATGAAGAGATTGCGCGACCCCAGGATGGAGTTGGGCGCGACCTGATCCATATCCACGCGATTGATGTCGCCCTGCACTTCCAAGAACAGATTGTCCGAAAACTTGTGCGTGAAGTTGAGGTTCGCGCCGGTCGTGATTTCGGGGAAGAGCGTGACGCCGGGAATCATGGAATCGCGCGGCGACGGGATCGTCAGGCGCGAGTTCGCCAACTGCGGGCCGAAGCGATTCGCCGGCAGATCGATCATGTCGGTGAAGGACGCCTGGCCGCCGTTGTCGAAATAGTTGGTCCGAAAACCGTTGTTGCCGCCGGTCGCGCCGTAGTTGCCCAACGGCAGGACCTGCGTGTTGCCTTCCCGGCTCCAGCGCTGGCCGTTGATATAAATGGGGGTCCAAATGCTTTCGTCGCCCCGGCGGGTGCTGCCGGTGTGGATCCAGTTCATGATCGAGCCGCTGGCCGGATCGTAGATGTAGGCCTCGCCCATGCGCCACACGCCTTCGTCCTGGCCTTGGTGCCCGATGACCGCGGCGTTCGTGGAACTGGTGGCGCCGCGCGCCAGGCGCGCCGTCGTCCCGGTCAAATCGGCGAGACCGTCGAGCTGGAAGTCGGTGATCGGACCGTTGAACACGGTGGTGCCGTTCCAACCGCTCACATTGTCGCCGAACGGCGTCGGCGGGCGCGAGCGCTCGAGCTTGTCGCGGCGCACTTCCACGTTGAGCTCCGATTTTTGGTTCGGGCGCCAGGTGGCGGCCAGCGTGACGCCGTGACGGTCGTCTTGTTCGCCGGCCTGCCAGCCATTGCGCTTTTGCCAGAGGAAATTGCCGCGCAGCGCCAGGCTGTCGCTGAGCCGCTGATTCGAGTCGAGTTCGGCCCGGTAATAGTCCCAGGAGCCGAGCGTCAGCCGAATCGTGGTGGCGTCGCGATCCAAGCGGGCGCGTTTGCCGACGGTGCTGATGCCGCCGCCGAGCACATTGTTGGCGCCGACGTTGAAGAGCACCGCATTGGGGCCGCGGCCGAAGTCGATGCGCTCGACGTTATAGGCGTCGTTCGTGCCGGCGTTGAGGAAGAAGTTGCGCTGCTGGCCGGCGTTCATGATGACGCCGCGCGCAAAATACATCGTCGACGCGTTGTTGATGCGCGCGCCGCCGTTCGCATTGAACGTGTCCGCACCCTGGCCATCGAGCACGGGCGCGCCGTTGGTGGCCCAAATGGCGGCCTGCTCGATATTCGTTATATTCATCGTCTTTAAGAACTCGCCCGTCATCACCGAATACGGTGCGGCGAGGTCTTTCAGATCGAGGCCGAGCTTCGTGGCGGTGCCGGCGTCGGTGCCCATGAAGCCCTTGTCCTTGTCGGTCGAGACTTCGAAGGGCGAAAGCTTGAGCGGGTCGTCCTGGGAGACGCCGGTGCGGTCGATTGCGACGGTCGAGCGGCCGGGCGGCACGTTGCTGGCGGACGGTGCCACCTGAGCGCGCAGCGCGGCGCCTATAATGAAGGCGAGCGCGAGTACGGCGGAGGAACGAACGCCGCGCGAAGGCGGCGGTGAAGGTTGAGCTGGGATCGACGGTTTCATGGGGGTGATGAGGACTGAATGCGGACCAACTTGGTGTGGGGCCGGGCGCAGATGGGCGGCGCGCGGCCAGGGAAAGGCCAAACGCGGGCGAAACTGGGTCGGGCGGAAACGAACTCGACTTCTTCCGAGGTTATCAGTTAACCCTTTTCGCGTGCTTCACCCCGCCGATGCTTCCGGCTCCCGTCCCACCGTCCGCACGATCGCGCTGCGCGCGGGCGTCAGTTCCGCCACCGTGTCGCTCGCGCTCCGCGGCCACCCGCGCATTTCCGCCGCGACGCGCAAACGCGTGTTGAGCGTCGCGCAGGAGCTCGGCTACCGCCCCGATCCCAACGTGGCGAAGCTCATGCATCACCTCCGCACGCGCCGGCCGCCGGGTTTTCAATCGATGCTCGTGGCGTTGACGACGGTGCGCGAAGCGGACGAGCAATCGTATATCCGCGAGATCATTCGCAGCGCCCGCGAGCGCGCCGAGTCGTTCGGCTATAGCTTGAGCGTCGTGCGCATCGAGGACTCCGAAGCGCCGCGGCGCGATCTCGAGCGCATGCTCCGCGCGCGGGGCGTCGAAGGCATCCTGCTGCTGCCGATGCAAACGCCGCGGTCCTTCCGGCATCTGCTCGACTGGAGCAAATTCTCCATCGTCGCCGCGACGCACGGCGTCCTGGCCCCGGAGTTCCACCGCGTGGTGCCGCATCAATTCAGCAATACCCTCGCCCTCTGCGAAGAGCTCACGCGCCGCCAGTATCAACGTCTCGGCCTCGTGTTGAATTCGCGCCACGATCTCGCCGTCGGCCACGGCAGCTCGGCCGCGGTCGTGTGGCAGAATATGCTGGGCGGCGCGGAGAGCGTCATGCCCCTGGTGTTCAACGGCGCCGAGCCGACCGAGCTCAAGCGGTGGTTTGCCCGTCAGCGTCCGGATGCGATCATCGCCTCCGGCCCGCCCGACGCGGTGGCCATCGCGCGCGCGCTCGGCTTGCGGATCCCCGGGCCGGTGGGTTTCGCGACGACCAATCGTTCGGGGACGAAGTTTGCAGGCATCGAGGAGCGCCCGGCGGAAATCGGCGCGACCGCCGTGCGTTTGCTCACGAGCCTCATTCAGCACGGCGAGAAAGGCATTCCCGAGGTGCCGACCGTCACGATGGTGAAAGGCGAATGGATCGACGGCCGCTCGGTGCGCCGGGTCGCGCGAAAATCCCGGGTCTAGCCGGCAACTTTCACCCTCCAAACGATCACAAACATGGGGTCACAGAGGTCACAGAGCTCGGACACAGAGTTCACAGAGACTAACCCACGAGCGCCGATTTTGCCCAAACGATCCATTCGCATCCTAAATCCTGACACAGATTGTAGCCTCCTGCTGCCTCTGTGTCAGGGCTCGGTGTGCTCTGTGGCGATAGCTTGGATTGGTTTTGCTGTGAAATATCTGGGCTAGGGACGAGCTGGCCGCTCCATTTGTAGGGCAGAGGAAGGCCACAGATGGGCACAGATAAATTCTCACAGGCCATCCGCGTTCATTCGCGTGATTCGCGGAAGCCGGATGCGCTGCGCACGGACAACGCTCCCCCACTCACGCTTCGCCCAGATAACGTTTCCACTCGTCCGACTCCGCGACGCGTTTGAGAATCGCGTTCCGCTCGACGAGAAAGCGGCGCATGTAGCCCATGAGGAAGAGGCCTTCCGCAATCCGACCTAGCGCGCCCAGCGGTGCGTAAAATTCAAAGCGATCGACCATCCAGGTGCCGTCGCCGCGCGGCTCGAACGAGTGGTCGTGCTTCATCGCCTTGAATGCGCCCTGCAGCATGGCGTCCTGAAAATGTCGCGGACGGTCGAACTGCGTCATCTTCACGCGCAGCCGTTGCACGACGCCAAAATGCCGCGCCTGCCAGGTGACGTCCTGATCGGGACCCAGCAGCCCCTTCGTCACACCGCCGATGGCTCGCTCGCCGGAGGCCGTGGCCGTCTCTTGGTGCAGATCGATACTCCGCGCCAAATCGAACACCCGCTCCGGCGGCGCCGCGATGAAGCACTCGAGATAGATCAGAGACATTCAGGTGAGCATCGCACGAGCGCGGTGGAAGGGAATCACGTTCACTCTTCCTGAAGGGCGCCTGTCTTGCAGACGCCTCTCGCCAAACCCGGCGTCAGCAAGACTGACGCCCTACATTAATCCATTCGCGCCATTCGCGGGAAGCTGGATTCCTCCCCTCTCCACGTGCGGAAAAGCATACTGTCCGCGCCGTTTGCCCGACGCCGTTTCGCTTGATAAACTATCGCATCAACCGACATCCCATTCGACGGAGATTTACTTATGCGTAATCCATTCGTGCACGTTGAACTGAACACCACCGATATTGTGCGCGCGAAGCGGTTTTACCGCGCGCTGTTCGCGTGGAAACTGAAGGATGTTCCGATGCCACACTACACCTACACGATCATCGACGTGGGGGAAGGCACCGGCGGTGGCATGATGAAGCAGCTCATGCCGGACACGCCGTCGATGTGGATGCCATACGTCCTCGTGCAAGACATCGAAGCGGCCACCGCGAAAGCGAAGAAACTCGGCGCGAAAATCTGCAAAGACGTGACGGACGTGGAGGGCATGGGCCGGCTCAGCATTTTCGAGGATCCAACCGGCGCGATCTTCGGCCTCTGGGAGCCGAAGCAAACCAAGCACACTCCTGCGCGAAAACGTGCCGCCCCTGGCCGCAAGCGCAAGAAGCGCTGACGCAGCCATCTGACCTGGGGCATCCCGCGGATGACGCGGCGGCTGCCGCAGCGTAGGGCGCGTTACTTGTCTCGCCGTAGTCTGCGGAGGAGGATCCTTAATGCGCCGTGCTAGTCCGTAGGGCGCCTGTCTTGCGGGCGCCTTCCGCTCAGTTGTAGCTGGCCTCCTAGAGGCCGGCAGTATCGGTCCGAATAGCACGGGCGTCCCGCCCGTGGCCCGACCATGGGCGAGACGCCCATGCCACACGCTCCCCTCACCTACCGCTTCGGCAAATCGTACACGGTCACCGCGACGTTGGCGGAGCCGAGCGTTTCGACCACGATGGGCTCGATCTCTTTCCACTTACCGCCGGCAAGTCCGCAGCCGATCCGCGGCATGTGCACCGAAGCATCGAGCTCGGCCGCTTAAGTGTGCCGCTTCCGCCCGGCAGCGATCGCCCCATCAACCGCGCGCGTATCATTCTTGGCCCTCAGGAGCGTTTCTTCAGCGTCGCGGCGGTCAAAGCACTGCTTGAGGAGCCGTTTGGCGCTTCCGCCTCGTTTGATCGCATGGGCATGGTGCTCAGCGGGCCGCTGATCCCGCCGGAAGCTCTCG
>CBINOT010000266.1:0-7100 GCA_966252355.1 uncultured Opitutus sp.
TCGTCGCCGCGCCACTTGGGCCGCCGGCATTCTCGCGCTCGGGGGCATCCTTGCGGGTGTCCACGGCGCTCAAAACCCGACCAACTCCGCCGTCGCGATCCATCGCGATGCTCAACCTGTCAAACGCGGGTTGCTCGAGCAGTCCAGCTTCTCCGAGGTCGTAAAGCGCGTCTCGCCGAGCGTCGTGAAGATCACGACGAAAACGAAAGCGAAGCGGATGCAGCTCGATGGGAATCAATTTCCATTCGCCGACCCGATGTTCCGGCAATTCTTCGGCGGCCGCGTGCCCGAAATGCGGCAGGAACCGATGTCAGGACTCGGCTCCGGCGTCATCATCAGCTCGGACGGCTATATCGTGACAAACAACCACGTCGTCGACGGTGCCGACACGCTCCTCGTTGCTCTCTCCGACGGACGCGAGCTGACTGCCAAGGTGGTGGGCCGCGATCCACAAACCGACGTCGCCGTTGTGAAGGTCGACGCCAAGGATCTCCCGGCGATCACCCTGGCCGACAGCGACACGGTCGAAGTCGGAGATCGCGTGCTCGCGATCGGCAATCCGTTCGGCATCGGCGAAACGGTGACCAGCGGCATCGTCAGCGCCAAGGGCCGCCGCGTCGGCATCCTCGCCGACGTCGAAGGCTACGAAAACTTCATCCAAACCGACGCCGCCATCAATCCAGGCAACTCCGGCGGCGCGCTGGTCGACGTCCAAGGCCGGCTCGTCGGCATGAACTCGGCGATCCTCAGTCGTAGCGGCGGGTTCCAGGGTGTCGGTTTCGCGGTGCCGGCCAATATGGTCAGCCACGTCGCCGATAGCTTGGTGAAAAACGGCAAGGTCGTTCGCGGCTACCTCGGCGTGCACATTCAAAACATCACGCCTTCGCTTGGCGAATCGTTCAAGTTGAAGAACAATCAAGGCGCACTCGTCGCCGACGTAGAGGCCGACGCCCCTGCCGCCAAGGCCGGATTGAAGGCTGGCGACGTCATCACCAAAGTGAACGGCAAGCCGGTCACCGATGCCAACGAGTTGACGCTCGCCGTCACCGCTACTTCGCCAGGAACGAAGATCAACCTCGAGGTCCTTCGCGACGGCTCGACCAAAGAGTTGACCGCGACGACCGGAGAACGCCCGAACTCCCGTGGCAAAGCGGGCGAGCAAGCGCTCTCGCGCAACGACGACGACACTGGCGTGCTCAACGGAGTCGCGGTCGATGACATCAATCCTGAACTGCGCCAGCAGTTCGACATTCCGTCGAAGATCAAAGGCGCGGTGATCACCAACGTGGAGCAAGATTCGGCGGCGGCACGCGCCGGGCTGCATACCGGCGACGTGATTCTGGAAATCAACAAGAAGTCGGTTCGTTCGGCCCAGGACGCCGTCGAGCTAACGTCGAAGACGGAAAGCAAGAAGACGCTTCTGAAGCTGTGGTCGCACGGCAACACGATCTTCGTGGTGGTCGACGAATCCGACAGCGAGAAGTCGGACTCATAATCCGCCGCGACAAATCGCGATTTAATTTCTGACTGGTTGGGGTTGTTGTTGTGTAAACCGGCCTCGGTCTGGCCACCCGCAGCAGGGTGCGTTCGACCGAGGCCGTTTAATTTGAAATGCTGAACACTGACCTGCTGAATCGCTGGCGTTTCAAACGCTGCGAGCCTTCGAGCGTGTACGCGTTCAGGTCATTTCAGCATTTCAGTTTTTCAGCTTTTCAGCATCTGCTATCACCATGCGCGTCCTCGTAGTCGAAGATGATGCCAAGATCGCATCGTTCGTCGTGCGCGGCCTGAAACAGGCCGGATATGCCGTCGACCACGCGCCCGATGGCGAGACCGGCCTCGCGCTCGCGGAGTCGACCGATTACGACGCGGCGATCGTCGATGTCATGCTGCCGAAGCTGGATGGCATCAGCTTGGTGAAACGGCTGCGCGCCGCGCGGCGGCCCATCCCAGTGCTTTTCCTCAGTGCGAAGAGTTCCGTCGACGACCGCATTCGCGGTTTGCAGAGCGGCGGCGACGACTATCTTACCAAGCCGTTCGCGTTTTCCGAGCTGCTCGCGCGCGTCCAAGCGCTGATTCGCCGCGCCACCCAATCGCCGGAGGCGACGAAGCTCGCCGCGGGCGATGTCACGCTCGACCTCGTCACACGTGAAGTCACGTGCGCCGGCAATCGCGTCGAGTTGCAGCCGCGCGAATTTTCATTGCTCGCCTTTTTGCTCCGCCATGCCGGGCGGCCCGTTTCGAAGACGATGATCCTCGAGCATGTGTGGGACTATAGCTTCGATCCGCAGACCAACGTGGTCGACGTCGTCGTTTCACGGCTGCGCTCGAAGATCGATCCGGATCATACGCGCCTCGAGACCGTGCGCGGCGTCGGTTACGTTTTCCGTCCCCATGCTTGACCGGGTCCGGCAGTCACTCGCGTTCCGGCTCGCGGTTCAGAACGCGTTGGTGTTCGTGCTGGTATCGGCGCTGATGTTTTCCCTCCTCTATTGGCTGCTGGCGAACGCGGTCGAACAACGGGAGCGCGCGATCGTCGAACGGCAGGCAGAACAGCTCGCAAACGCATACCAGTTTGGTGGCACGAACGGATTGCGTGTAGCGCTGGAAGGGGAGCAATCGCCCGAAGTTCGCTCGTACTTCGTCCGGGTATTGACCGAAAACAACGAACGCCTGTGGGCTTCTCTGCCGCCCGATTGGGTTGAGACGCAGATCGAGCAGATCCCCTTGCCTGGTTTTCTCGGCGGGAGGTTCACATTGAACCGGCCGATCCATACCGAGCGAATCCCGCAAAACGGATTACGCGACTACACGGTCGTTTCTCGTCCCCTCCCCGATGGCAATACGCTGCAGGTCGGACGGCTCACCGATAGCAAGGCGGTCCTGCTCGCGCCGCTCCGCCGTGCCTTTCTGGCTGTTGGTGCCGGAGCGCTGTTTCTTTCAATCGGGGCGGGGACTTTCCTCGCTTTTCGAGCTACGCGTCCTCTTCGCGCCGTCTCCGACACGGCGCGGCGCATCCTCGACACCGGAGATCTCGCGGCGCGCGTCCCGCGACCCGAAGGGCGCGGCGAACTCGCCGAATTGGTGCGGCAGCTCAACACCCTACTCGATAAGAATGCCACGCATGTCCGCGTTCTGCGCGAAACCCTCGACAACCTCGCGCACGATTTGCGCACCCCACTGACCCGCCTGCGCGGCACCGCCGAACTCGCCCTCCAGGATGCTGGCGATCCGGCGGAAGCGCGCAGCGCCTTGGCGGACTGCGTCGACGAATCCGACCGCGTGCTGCATCTGCTCGAGGCGCTCCTCGACATCTCCGCAGCCGAGGCCGGCGCGTTGAAGCTGAATCGCGATCGGCTCGACCTGCGTTCTTTGGTTGAGCGTGCGGCCGATTTGTATCGCGAAGTCGCGGAAGAAAAACACATCGCCGTCGTGCTCGAAACGCCGGACGCCGTCGAGTTGGACGCGGACGCAATTCGTCTTGGGCAGGCCGTGAACAATCTTTTGGACAACGCGCTGAAATATACCCCGCACGGCGGCAAGGTGACACTCGCGACGCACTCCGAGCCAAACGAGGCGGTGCTGACCGTCGTGGACACGGGCCCGGGCGTGCCCGCGAACGAACGCGATGCGGTTTTCCGTCGTCTCTATCGCGGAGACGCGAGCCGTTCGCAGCGCGGCCTAGGCCTTGGCCTGAGCATGGTCAAAGCGATCGTCGAAGCCCATGGCGGCACGGTGACGATCGACGACGCGCCAAGAACGGGCGCACGGTTTACGTTGAGGTTGCCGCGATAGGCGAAGCCGGTTCCGAGGAATCTGGTAGAGGGCGGGGGCTCTCCTGCCCCGCCATAGCGGTTGCGCGTTTGGATGCTGTGAACGGGAAAAGAGACCGTACGTTCGAATCACGACGGCGGGGGTCGGAGACCCCGCCCTGCGTCGAGCCAACCCACCCGCGAACGGAACCCACGGCGGCGAACTCCGCTCTTGCGCGGCGCGCCCGCGATCTCGTTTGCTGGCGCGATGCACGTCCCGTTCAACCTCGCCGCCGAACTCGACACGGCACTCAAGTCGGCCGCTACCTCGGCTGGTCTTGTCGACGCCGCGGCTTTCGCGCCCGAGGTACGAACCGCCGATCCACGCCACGCAGACTTTCAAGCGAACGGCGCACTCGCTTACGCCAAAGCGCGGAAACTCAATCCACGCCAAGTGGCAGAACAGGTGATTGCGGCGCTGCCGCCGGCGCTCCGCGAAACCTACGCCATTTCGGTCGCGGGCCCGGGCTTCATCAATTTCGCGCTCAAACCCGATGCACTGCTGGCGTGGCTGCGCACGCACGATTCGGAACAACATCTGCGCGCCGGCGCCGCGGCCGTTCACGCCGGTCAGACCTGGGTCGTCGATTATTCTTCGCCGAACACCGCGAAGCAAATGCACGTCGGCCACCTGCGCTCGGCGGTGATCGGTGAAGCGATTTGCCGGCTGCTCGAGTTCACGGGAGCACGGGTCATTCGCGACAATCACCTCGGCGATTGGGGCACGCAGTTCGGGAAACTGATCTACGGCTACAAGCGCTGGGCCGATCCCGCGGCGCTGGCCACGGATGCGATCGAGGAACTCGAGCGCCTCTACAAGCTCGGCCACAATGCGACGCCGGAAGGCTCGCCCGAACTCGAAGAAGCACGGCGTGAACTCGTAAAACTTCAGAGCGGCGACCCCGAAAACGTCGCGCTGTGGAAAAAATTTTCCGAGGTCAGCCTCGCCGCGTTTCAACAGATTTACGACCGGCTCGGCATTCGTTTCGACCACAACCTCGGCGAAAGCTTCTATAACGACAAAGTGGACCGCGTGTATCGCGAGCTGCGGGAAGCGGCGATCGCCGAGGACAGCGAAGGCGCGCTCGTGGTTTTCCACGACGAACACCCTCGTTTCAGCCGTAATGCCGAGCGCCCCAATCCGTTCATGGTCCGCAAGGCCGACGGCGCGAGCGGATACGCTTCGACTGATCTCGCGACGGCGCTTTACCGCACCGAGCATTTCGACGCGCACGGCATCGTAATCGTCACCGATTTTCGGCAGAGCGATCACTTCGAGCAGCTGTTCCTGACGGTGAAGAAATGGTTCGCGGCGAAAGGCTATCGCCTGCCGGAATTGCATCACGTCACCTTCGGGGCCGTTACCGGCGAGGATGGCAAGGCGTTGAAAACGCGGAGCGGCGACGTCATCAAGCTCAAGGCGCTGCTCGACGAAGCCGTGGAACGCGCCTTCGCGATTGTCTCCGAGAAAAATCCCGACCTGCCGGAATCCGAGCGACAGGAAATCGCGCGCATCGTCGGCGTTGGCGCGGTGCAGTACGCCGACCTCTCGCAGAATCGGAGCAGCAATTACGTCTTTTCCTGGGATAAGATGCTCGCGCTCGAGGGCAACACTGCCCCGTACCTTCTCTACGCGATCGCGCGGATCCACTCGATTTTCCGCAAGGCCGGCACGACGCCGGGCGCGCCGGACACCCAGGCGGCCGCCACTCAGTTCGAAACACCGACGGAATTAGTGCTCGCGCGCAAGCTCACCAAGTTTCCCGACGCCATCCGGCTCGCGACCGAAACGCTCCGCCCGCACTACCTGTCGCTTTATCTTTTTGAATTGGCCGGGGATTACAGCTCATTCAACAATGCCGACAAAGTGCTTGTCGACGAACCGGCCGTCCGCGCCCGCCGTCTCCTGCTTTGCGCACGAACGCTTTTGTTGCTCGAAACAGGATTACATTTGTTGGGACTGCGCACGCTCACCCGGATGTGAGGTTTACCGAAGGTGACGGTAGGGACGACGTCGCTACCTTCCATTCCACACGCGCATGGACCGCTCGCGTCGCATGCCCGCAGGGTTATGCCCGGCGGGCCGCGCTACCCCACTCTGTACTTGCCGCTCACGGATGCCCTGACCACCCTTTGCACCCCATGGCCACGCAGGAAATCTACATCCGCAATGCGTCCGAAACCGAGGCCCGCGGGCCGTTCAGCCTTCAGCAGGTTGCCGACCTCGCCGAAGCGGGCCAAGTGACGACCGAAACGCTCGTCTACGATGCGGAGAACGAGCAATGGGTCGCGATCAATGCGAAGGCCGAGTTGATGACGGTCATCTTTCCGGAAAAGAAGAAGCACGTCCTGAAAACGAAGGACTTCAAATCGCTCAATCAGGCCCAGGAAAACGCCAAGGAGATTACGGTTAACGATATGCTCGCGGCGGCCGAGGGCCGGACCGACGACACGAAAGGCAAAGAGAATCCCGAACTCGCCATGGCCCAAGCCGCGCGCATCGGCATGATTGGCGCCATCGTTTCGTGCGTCTTGGCGGCCGCCGCCGAAATCCTTCCGGCCACGGACGTGCTCACGAATTTTTCGGTCGATAAAGTCATCGCGCACCCGCTCGTCGTGCTCGGTGCGATCGATCTCGCGCTCGCCGTGCTCCTCGGCCTTGGCATGGTCACGCTTTATCCGCTCGTGCGTTTCCGTGCGGCGCTCGGCCTCGGATTGATGGGTTTCATGTTTTATGCGCAAGGGCTTTCGGCGCCGCTGGGCGAACTCGCGCTGGGATCGATCGGCCTGTACCTGTGCACGGTGGTCGTGAGCGTGGTGCCGGCGATCCTCGTGGCGGCCGCCGGCGTCGGCGGCATGGGCATGCTGGCTTGGTATTTCCTCGGACACTGAAATGGTCTCGCCGTCGTCCGCCACGCCACCCGCCGGCGCGACTCCCTCCGGCTTGGCCCATGCGCGGACGCGACTCGCTCAGATTTATCACAAGGAAATCTGGCGGTCGGCGTGGCTGAAGGATCGTTCGCCGCGCGGCATTCTGTATGCCATTCTGCGCGTCCTATCGATCACGATCACGGTGATCTCGGAAACGCGCATCGCCAGCCGCGCCGCCGCCTTGAGCTTCAGTTCTCTGCTCGGACTCGGACCGTTGATCGCGATCGCCGTGCTGATCGGCGGCTTCATGCTCGGCAGCAATGGCGATTCCAATCTGGTCGCAAACAAGCTGGGCGAAATCATCACGACCATCGCGCCCCAGCTGCGACAACTCGATACCTTGAATACGGGACCGCA
>CBINOT010000267.1:0-7074 GCA_966252355.1 uncultured Opitutus sp.
CAACATGGCGGGCGCAATCCAGTCGTCGGCGTCGAGCGGGAGAATCAATTCGCCCCGCGCAATCCGAATGCCGTTGTTGCGCGAAATCGCCGGCTGGCCCGCGTTCGGCTGATGCAGCACGCGCACGCGGCCCGGATGCAACGCGGCGATCGCGTCCGCCACCTGCCCGGAGTTATCCGTGCTGCCGTCATTGACGATGATGACCTCGAAATCGCGGTACGTCTGCGCCAACACACTGTCGAGGCAGCGGCCGAGGTAATCGGCATAGTTGTAGCACGTGACGACGACCGAAACCTTGGGACTAGCCGGTTCTGTCCGCGCCTTATGACGCGGAATCGCCACGGTGCTGGCCAACTTGGGGACGACTCCTTGACCGGCGAGCCGACCCCAAAACCACCCTTGAAATTCGTCGCGGGCGTGGGTCGGAAAGCCACCGCATCCCAGCCAGCTCTGCAGCGGAAAAACACCAAACTTCGGCGGCGTGCCAGCCTCGGCGCACAACGCAGGCACATTCACACCGGCTTCGAGGATCGCGATCACCCCACGTATATACTCCGCACTGAGGCTAACGGTCGCATCGACGACGAGCGCCCAACCGCCAGCGGCGACGGCGAGCCCGGAATTCGCGGCCACAGCCGGATTTTTCAACGGCTCACGGACGATGCTACGGTCCGGCGTGCGCGACACGTCACCGGCTTCGCCCACGACCACGTCGATCCATTCGACGCCGGGAATCGGTTCGCATGCAGCCGCACCGGCTTTCGCTCCGAGGCGAACGATGCTCAGCAATGGCCGCGGCACCGCGGTGGCGCCGTTATGAATGCGACGCTCGAGACCACGCTCGAGAAAGCTCAACAAGCCCGCGCCCGGCTTCGGGTTGAACGACGCGGCCATGAAGCGCGCGGCGGCGTCGCCCATGTTCGAAAGCGCGGCGCGATTCTCCCACAACCGCTCCATCGCGTCGGCGACCAATTCGGTGCGCGCCGCAGAAGCCACGAAACCCGTCTCGCCTTCGACAATCCAATCCGCCGAACCACCGACCGCGGTGACCATGGCGGGCCGGCCACAACAAAGTGCTTCCAGCAGCGCCAGCGGCGTCCCTTCGAGCCGCGACGGCATGACGAGCACATGATTGCTCCGCCAGAGCTGCGCGATGTCGGGAACCTGGCCGTTAAATTGCACGCGATCCCGGATCCCGCCTTGCACGGCGCTTTCCTGCACCAGCGCCGCGCTTATCCCCGTGCCATACAAATTCAGTTTCCACTCGCGAGCGCGCCAAAGGGGCCGCGAAAGGATTTCGATCAACATGTCCTGGCCCTTCGACCCGACGTCGATTCGCGCGACCGAGGCCATTGTGAGCACCGGCTCGTTCGGCCACTTTTGCGGCTTAACCGTCGTCAGATTGACCGGCTGCTGCCAGACGACGGCATTCGTCAAAGGATGGGCGAGTTGACGGCGCGCGATTTCGAGATTTTCGCGGGAAACGAATACCACGTGAAGCGCACCTTCGAAGTAGCGCCGCATGAACGCGCGTTGGGCGTCGTTGGGCCAATAGCTCTCGGTATTCGCCTGAATGACCAAAACGTAGGGAACGCCGGAGCGCCAAAGATCGGAGAGCAGGCCGACGTGACCGTTCACCATGTCCAACATCCCGCCGTGACTGATAAGCAGGAGATTGGGCCGAGGCTCGTACAGGGACTGATACGGGTTAGCGACGGTTCGGTCGTTACCGGCGCTCCACTTCCTCACGTCATCGTGCTTCCACTGCGACAACGTCACTCCGGCCTGCGCGAGCGCAGTCCGTTTCGGGTGCGCATCCGCAAAATGCGGGAGCAGCGCTTGCACGCCCCACCCGCGTTCGCGCGCCGCAAACGCCACGCCCGCCCAGAGTTCTTCCGAGCCGCCCCACGGCGCCTCGGCCATCGTCGAAAGGATGCTCAGACGCATGCGAGCCGAGAGGTCAGGGCTTGATGCACCACCGCACGCAACTGTTCAGTTGGTCGCGCACGACGTAGAGTTCGGGTTTTTTGGGCAACGTGGCGAAGAACTCGTCGACCGCTTTACGGGCACCCTGCCAAAAGCCGTAATCGTCGAGAATCATCACGCCGCCCGGGACCAAACGACTATAGAGATGAAGCAACTCGTGGCGCGTGGACTCGTACCAGTCGGTGTCGAGACGCAACAATGCGATCTCATCGGGGATCACTCCCGGAATGGTGTCCTCGACCTTTCCTTTCACCATTTTCACGAGATCCATCGAATATCCGATCGCCTCGATATTGCGTCGCACCCGATCGATCGGTGCGAACGCCCAGTAGTGATTCGTTTCGTCCTTCTTATGCTCGGCGAGCAGCTTGGCCGCCGCCTCACCTTCGGGTGAGAGGTCTTCGGCCGTCGGCGCGCTCATGCCGTCGTACGTATCGTACATATAGAAGGGCCGATTCGCCCCGAGCCGCTTCAATTGAAGCATCATGGCCATGCTGACGCCGCCTCGCCAGACACCGCATTCGACCACCGCGCCCTTGATTCCGTTCTGTTCGATGAACGCAACTGCACGCATGGCGTTCAAGGTGACTTGCGGCGGCGTCATGGTGAATGGACGCACCGCTTGGAGCACCTTGAGTTCGAACGGCGTTGCCGCGACGTCGACGGCTTCGGGAATCGCAGCCACCGGGTCAAATACCGGGCTTGCGTCGGACTTTGACGTCGCGGAGGCCGCGACGCCGACCACGAGAGTGCCATTGTTTCCGTTTACGGGAACTTTCAATTTTTCCACGATGACCTCCGGTCGGAAGGTTGGGGCTAGGTAGTCAGAGAGTGCTGCTGCATCGATGCCCGCGTTGTTTTGGAGCAGTTCGACAAGATCGGCTTCCGATCCCGCGACGGGAAATCGCGTGTCGTTCCCGTCGAACGGTAAATCGGGGTCGTAATACGGGTGTCCCGTCGGGTTGTAGTGACGATACGACGGCCAGAAACACACGTAGTTGACGCCAGCGACTGCGGCCTCGAGCGCAACCGTCGAAGTCGGGCCGATCACAATCGTCGCGTCGCGCAAGGCTTCGGTACATGGCCGACCGGCATCGAGCTCGTAGAATTTCGGGTCGAGCTGCGAGCGGTACCAATCGGCCGACTCCGACGGGTGCGGCCGGAACCGCGCTTTCGTGACACCCGCCTTTTGCAGCGCAGCCTGCGCACGCCACGCGTAATCGAGTCCGAGCGAGCGATCGAAGTAATAAGGCAAATCGAGATGCGGAGCGCCGTTTTGCGAGAAGCCTAACACGAGCACGCGATCGAGCTTCGAGTTGATCGGCAGTGTCGGCCGACCCGAGTAATTTGGGTGACCCGAAACCAAAACCGTCTCGGCCGGACGGCCCGTTTGAACGAGACGGCGCTTCATCGCGTCCCCCCAGACCACAATATAATCCACCGGATGTTCCCCCCTCTCCCACCAGTCGAAACGGCCGGGAATTCCATGGATGCATAGAAATACCGGCTTGCCGAGACGGCGAAAGATATCGCTGGTCACGCCTTCGAAAAAACCGTTCGTGTACGGCATCAGGATCGCCTGCGCCGGGTGCAACGCGTAATACTGCTCCAGGCTGCCCACGATCGAGCGCAGCGCGCTATGAAAGCGCTCATCGTAGAAGATCGAGATTGCGGTACGGAATAATTCGTTGATCGCGCGGCATTGATTGAACAAGGCGCCACTCAGCATATTGCCGGCTTCGGCCGCCATCCAGGGCGATTGAATTAAACGCACGCCTTTGTCCGCAAGCGGTCGATCCCAGCCGAAATAGGCGTTCGAAAACACGCAGGCTGCGTTGCTGGTCGGAACACGCTTCGCGGCGAGCTCAGCTTCGACGGTAGGTTGCAGCTTCGCGAAGAACTCCAAGAGCGCCGTCTGGTGCTGCGATACGTTCCGATTCGGATCGACGCGGTCGTAGCCGCTAGAAAAATGCGGACCGAAGTAATAGAGGTGTTTGTCGAATTCGTACTTCGCGAATGGCGCGAGGCCCGCGGGAAACCCAGATATGTTTAAGAAAGCATCTACGGGAGCGCGCGAGGACAGGGATGACGGTTTCAACATGATAGGAGGATTACGGCTGCGGGATTGAGATACGTTGCGGAAGTTCGCCCATCGCACTGCCGAGAACGAAGACGGGGACGGAATCGACGAACATAGCTCCGCATGGGGACGCGGAAACATATGCCGAAAACCGGCGGATCGAGCTCATCGCGGCCCTAAAAGCAGCCTTTCTGCCAGATGCCGTGCTTCCGACGCTTATATCTTTAAATAAGCGACTTACGTTATCCAAGCCCGGCCGTAGGCAAATATTACCCTTCGATGCGAGAGCGGACCGCCCCCGGCAGTCGATCTAGCTGCCGATACTGAATAAACGCCTCGGCCCACCGCACTCCAACCTCACGACCGCGCAGCAGTCGACGGGCGCGAAAAGCTTCAAGCGATCGCAGGTGCGGATCAGGTCTAATCTCCTCTGAATAGGCGGCGTAAGCCGTTGTCGCCGTTTCGATATCGGAGTCGGAGAGTTCGACATATCGCGTCGGACGAAAGGTCGCCACGGGGCTACCCCACTCCGTCGCACTCGCGACCTCGAAGCTCAAAATCGAAGAGCACGTTTCGCCAGGCTGCGGGCGAAAAGCCGTGATGACCGCTTCGAAGGCCCGTCGATGATCGACGTTCAAATCGTTCCAAAAGTGCGTCAGCACGATCTCCGGGGCAATCTGCTGCTTCGCCCGCTCGATCACCTTCACAATGTCCAGCAGCGGGACCGCATCCATCCGGTTGTCGGGAAACGCGGCCGGCGACAATGCCTCGTAGCCCAGAATCTGGCGGGCCGTTGCGGCCGCCGATTGCCGCCGCGCCGCCGCAGCGTGGTCTTGACCGCGTGACCCCACGCCGTCAGTCAAAAATTGCACCGCCACGGCGTGACCCTCGCGACGCCAACGGGAAATTGTTCCGCCCACTCCTAGCACTTCATCGTCGGAATGAGCCGCCACCACGAGAACGTTCATGGCTCAGCTCGACAGGAGTTTCCAATCGAGCGGCGTGCCGCGCGCGATATCGCAAGCGGCGCGCCGTCCGATCACCTCGTCCCAGTACTTCGGCGCCAGGCCATGGCCGGGCCGGATCGACCGAATGTTCGTCGCGTCCAAAATTTCTCCGGCTTTGACGTCGCGCACCACAAACAACGACCGGCGAAACACCAAACTCGCCTTTTCTTTTTCCGTCATGGTGTAGCTGACGTGTCCGAGGGACTTTTCCGCTACCCGAACCGCGTCGACCATGGAGCGAAATTCGCCCGGCTCGAGAGAGAATGCGCTATCCGGTCCCGGTTCGGCGCGCGAGAGCGTGAAATGCTTCTCCACAATACATGCGCCAATAGCCACCGCGGCGACAGGCACGGCGACGCCCAAAGTGTGATCGGACAATCCCGCGGGTACACCGAAGGCTTCGGCCAAATGAGCGATCGTACGGAGATTCATGTCTTCCGCACGCGACGGATAGGCACTCGTACATTTCAACAATGCTAGTTGTGTCCCTCCCGCTTGGCGGAAAGCGTGCACCGCTTCATCGATCTCCGCGAGAGACGCCATGCCTGTCGACATGATGACCGGCCGGCCGGTTTTTGCCACCAAACGGATCAGCGGGAGATCCACGAGTTCGAACGATGCGATCTTGTACGCCGGGACGTCCATCTCCTCCAGGAACGCGACGGATGTCGCATCGAACGGCGTCGAGAAACAATCGAGGCCCAGTTCGTCCGCCAATCGCTTCAATTTGGGCTGCCACTCCCACGGCGTATAGGCCTCGCCGTATAAATCGTAGAGATTTCTGCCTTCCCAAATAGTCCCCGCGCCGATCTGGAACAATGGGCTCCGCTCGTTGAGCGTCATCGTGTCAGCCCGGTACGTCTGCAATTTGACGGCGTCGGCGCCGGCCGCTTTTGCCGCACGCACGATCTCAGCCGCTCGCTCGAAGTCCTGATTGTGATTCGCCGACATTTCGGCGATAACGTAAACGGGGCTCCCCGGTGCGATCGTACGACCGTTAATCGTGAAAGCGGGATTCATGATTTGGCAGGGGGCCCAGGCGGGCAAGCAGGCAGAATGGTCACGTTGGCAGTGAGCCGTCCATCTCGAAGCACTGCCGCGGAAAACTCGAAGCGATTGCCGCCGTATTCGATGAACGCGCGGGGATAGCCTTCGGCATCGAGCATCCGAATGAAGTCGTATAACTTTTCGGCTGAAAGGCCCGCCGGAATTTGGCTTTCCGAAGGTTTGCGGCGCACGAAGCGAGTCACACGCCCGCGTTGCGCGCGCGGAGTCATGCGTCGACGGATCATACGAGCGATCATTACCGAGCTGAGTTCGGAGGCTCGAATGAGGATTTCTTGCGCGGTGCCGTGAAGCGAGAGCGGTCGCTTCATATAAATCGGTCCGGCATCCACGTCCTCGGTCATCCGCAACGCCGTGAGTTTCGTCTTCGTCTGCGCGCGTAAAATGAGGTTCTGCAGCGGACTCCCTCCGCGACCGTAAGGCACGTCGGTCATGTGAAAACACACGCACTGGAACTCATGCACGATTTCGGCCGGCACAATCCACGACCAGTGCAAAAAGAAAACGTACCGCGGCTGCAATCTCCGCAAGCGATCCAAGGTGAGTTCGTTTCGATCACCAATGAACCTCCATTCGCCGGGAAGAGATTTCAGCCGCTCGTTAAAAACGCGCCGGTTCCAGGGTTTGGAACCAACCACAATGTACAAGGGCTTACTCATCGCGACCAAAGATCATGTGCACGGCCTCGTGGTCCTGCACTTGTTTTTTTCCCGCGACGCGAAATCCAGCTCGCGCAAACGCTCGCATCGATGCGCGGTTGTCCGGCTTGATATACGCGTTAACGGCCAGGGTATCGGTCGTGGCGACCAGTTCGTCGACCGCCCGCGCAATCAATGCCGCGCCCAGTCCACTCCGGCGCGTCGCGGCATCGACGCTGACATCGACGTCCACCTCTCCCGGCCGCACGCGATCGAATCGAACCTGGCCCACCGGTGT
>CBINOT010000268.1:0-7044 GCA_966252355.1 uncultured Opitutus sp.
GTGAAGCCCAGCGCCGGCAGCGGCAGCGTCGTCATCTGCTTGGCGAGAAAACGCATGACCACGCCTTCGCCGTGATTCAATGGGGCGGTCGACACGCGCAAGTCGAGGTCGATGTCCTTCTTCGTATACTGCTTGAAAACGATACGACCGTCTTGCGGCAACCGGCGCTCCGCGATGTCGAGGTTGCACATGATCTTCAGGCGCGCGATCAGCGCGGGCCCGACTTTCTTCGGCAGCCGCAGTTTCTCGATGCACACGCCATCGATGCGGTACCGGACGATCACTTCCTTTTCTTGCGGCTCGATGTGAATATCGCTCGTGCCGCCGAAATACGCTTCCTCGATGATGCGGTTCGCGAGTTGGATGATCGGGCCGGACTCCTCGCTGACATCCTCGTCCTTCAGCTCGACCTCTTTGTTCTCGGCGTATTCCGCGCCGATTTGGTGGACGACGTCGTCGAAGCCGGCGGCCTGTTCCTTCTTGCCGAACTTTTCCTTCAGGTCCTTCTCGCGCGCGAGCAGCCGGACGACCGCCTTTCCGGTCATCTCCTGAATCTTGGTCGGCAGCGTGAGCTCGAACGGATTTGCGAACGCCACCAGGAGCATCTCGCCCACCTGGCCGACGGGCAGCACGAGATTCTGCTCACAGAACTCCTGCGGGATGCGCTCGAAGGTTTTCGGCGTGATCTTGTACCGAATCACGTTGAACGGCGCGAGGTTCGCCGAGCGCGCCTTCGCCACGAGGCATTGCAGCGGCGTGACGCGAAACTCTTCCTGCAGCAGCTTGTCGAGCGCGTCGCCGGTGATTTCTTCCGGGCGGCCGATGAGCTGCGTGCGCTGCTCATCCGTGAGCCGGCCCATTTCCACGAGCTTGGAAACGATTTGGAGCTGGATCCTA
This sequence comes from uncultured Opitutus sp., assembly GCA_966252355.1. GTDB lineage: Bacteria > Verrucomicrobiota > Verrucomicrobiia > Opitutales > Opitutaceae > ER46. Next base: position 898 of record CBINOT010000268.1, read on the forward strand.
CCGAGTGGCATGGCGTCAGGAGGTCGTCGCGGGCTTCGCCTCGGCCGGCGGGGCCAGTTTTTCGAGATACTCGGCGATGCTTTCAAGCGTCGTCGCGTACCATAGAATCGGGCCGCCGAGCTGTTTCTCCCAATGCGTGCGCACCGCGGGGCTGAGGTAGTACGCGGAGGCCACGAACCAAAAATCTTCTTCCCGATCGAAAGGCACGGTCCACGTCGCCCAGCACATCCCGGGGTCGGTCGCCTTGCGCACATCCTCCGGGACCTCGTACGGCTGCAAATCCACCACGCCAAGCCCTTCGCTGTCGACGAGGTGATGCAGCACGTCGTCCTCCTTCACGACCTTCATCTCGTAAGCCAAAATGCCGAGGATCGTGCTCTGCCGCGGCTGCTCGGTGGACACCATTTCGATCAGCTTTTCGTTCGCCGACTCCAGGTCCTCGATTTTCACGAGGTTGTGCTCCACGAGCGCCGCCCCGAGCAAGCGGTTCGCGCGCATCATGAGCGGCCGGTGTTCCTTCGACATAGAGGGCAACCTTGGCTCAGGCCAAGGCCGCGCGCGACGCTTTTTCGCGCGTCCGGAATTTGGTTACGCGTTTTAACAACTCTTTTTTCAAGCGGTCGAGACCGTCGCCGGTCAGGCAGGAGATTTCGATCACATCGACACTCTTGTAGCGCCGCTTGAATTTCGCCAGCCGCTCCGCCGCCTCCGGCAGATCCATCTTGTTGGCCACGACGAGGCGCGGTTTGTCGAGCAAGGCCTTGTCGTACAGCTTCAGCTCGTTGAGCAAATGCTTGTAATCGTCTCGCGGGTCCCGCGCGTCCGTGCCCGCCATATCCAGCATGAAAAGCAGCAGCGCGCAGCGCTCGATATGCCGGAGAAAACGATGCCCGAGGCCGCGGTTCTCGTGCGCGCCTTCGATCAAACCCGGGACATCGGCGAGCAACAGCCGCCGATTTCCTTTGATGACATCGGGATACTCGATGACCCCGATCTGCGGGTGTAAGGTGGTAAATGGATACGCCGCGGTTTTGGGCCGCGCTTTCGTGATTTGGCTCGTGAGCGACGATTTGCCGGCGTTCGGGAAGCCCACCAAGCCGACGTCGGCGATGCTCTTCAGCACCAGCTGATAAACGCCGCGTTCGCCCAGCTGACCGGGGTTGGCGCGCCGCGGGGCGCGATTGGTGGACGTCTTGAAATGCGTATTCCCCCACCCGCCGTTGCCACCCTTGCAAAGCACGATCTGCTGACCGTCTTCGATCACCTCCGCGACCGGCTTGCCGGTGGCCGTGTCGATCACGATGGTGCCAAGCGGCATGCGCAGAATCCGCGGTTTGCCGTCGCGACCGTTGCAGTCCGAGCCCTCGCCATGCCCGCCGCGCTCGCCGCTCCAGTGCGGCTGGTACTTGTAATCCACCAAGTTGTTGGTGTTGACGTCACCGACGAGAATGATGTCGCCGCCACGCCCGCCGTCGCCGCCGTTGGGGCCGCCCCAAGGTTCGAATTTTTCACGGCGAAAGCTGACGCAACCGCGTCCACCATCACCCGCCGCCAACTTGACTGTGCACTCGTCGACAAACATGCCGCTCACGATGCACGGCCAAGAAAAGGCTGAAAGGCTAAAAGACTGAAAGCCTGGAGCTGGAGGCCGTTCAGGCTTTTCGAGCGGCGTGCGCCTTGGCGACTTCGATGTATTTCTGCGCCCAATGACGCAGGCCCGCTCGCTCGGCGGCGGTGAGCGGTCGCACCACCTTGGCCGGGGCGCCGAGAATCATGGACCCGGGCGGGGCCACGAAACGCTGGGTCACGAGCGCATTCGCGCCCACGATGCACTGATCGCCGATCTGCGCCCCGTCGAGAATGGTCGCACCCATGCCGATGAGGCATTCGTTACCGATGTCGCAGGCGTGAATGATCGCCGCATGACCGATCGTCGTGTCGTTCCCGACGCGCACGCCGTAGTCGTCAGCCAAGTGCACGATCGTGCCGTCCTGCACGTTCGTGCGTTCGCCGACGACGATCGAGTTGATGTCGCCGCGCAGGACGCAACCATACCAAACGCTGCTCTGCGCCCCGAGGGTCACGTCGCCGACGACGGTCGCATTCGCAGCCACAAATGCGGCCCGGGAGATATCGGGCGCGCGGTCGAGGTGGCGGGCGAGGCGATCGTGCACGGTCATGGCAAAGTTGTTCTCGCGCCGTGCCCCGCGCCGCGCAAGCTCGTCCGCCACCTAGTTGCCTCATGGAGTCATTCGATCACGTGGTCCGTGGGTTGATCGGCATCGTCGCTTTTACCGCGGTTGCTGTCCTGCTCAGCTCGAATCGTCGCGCGATCGACTGGCGGCTGGTGGTCATGGGATTCCTGCTGCAGTTCGTGTTCGCCGCGTTGGTGATCCACGTGGGGCCAGTGCGCGCCGTGGTCGAGTGGGTCGGCGCACGCTTCGTCGATTTGCTCGGTTTCACCAACGAGGGTTCGAAATTCGTCTTCGGTTCCCTTGCCGACTCCGGGAAGCACGGGGTGGTGTTCGCGATCGGCATTCTGCCATCGATCATCTTCTTCTCGGCCATCAGCTCCCTGCTCTACTACTTGGGGATTTTGCAGAAGATCGTTTACGCGTTCGCCTGGGTGATGACGAAAACGATGAACCTGTCCGGCGCCGAGAGCCTGAGCGCGTCGGCCAACATTTTCCTCGGACAAACGGAAGCGCCGCTCTTGATCAAGCCGTACCTGCCGACGATGACCCGCTCGGAGATCCTCTGCGTGATGACCGGCGGCATGGCGACGATCGCAGGCGCCGTGATGATCGCCTACATCAGCTTTCTCGGCGGGACGGACCCGCAGCAGCAGATTCTTTTCGCGACCCATTTGATCACCGCATCCGTCATCTCGGCCCCCGCCGCGTTGATGACCGCGAAAATCATGCTTCCGCAAACGGAACGGGTGGATCGCAGCCTCGACATCAGCAAAGAAAAAATCGGCTCGAATTTGCTCGATGCCGTCTGCCTGGGGACGACCGACGGGCTGAGGCTCGCCGTCAACGTGGGTGCGATGTTGATCGTGTTCACGGCCCTCGTCGCCCTGGTGAACTCGATGCTCGGCTGGCTGGGCAACCCGCACACACTGGCCATCGGCTCCGCCGAAGTATTCGCGTACCCGGGGATCAACGACTGGGTGGCGTCCGTCACGAATGGCACTTACAAAACCTTCTCGCTCGAATTCGTCCTGGGCGTAATTTACGCGCCGATCGCGTGGCTCATCGGCATCGACCGCCACGACATCATGCTATCCGGCTCGCTGCTGGGCACGCGCACGGTCCTGAACGAGTTCGTCGCTTACCTGAACATGAGCGACTTGAAGTCCTCCGGTGCGCTCAGCCCGCGCACGGTCATCATCATGACCTACGCGTTATGCGGCTTCGCCAATTTCGTCTCCATCGGAATTCAAGTCGGCGGCATCGGCGCCATTGCCCCGATGCAACGCGAGAACCTCGCCAAGCTCGGCTTGAAATCGATGATCGGCGGTACGATCGCCTGCCTGCTTACCGCCTGCGTGGCGAGCATGCTGGTGTAAGCGCATCGAGGAGCGGCGATCACCCGCTCTTTCCGTTCGCCCGCTACGGATTTATTGCTTTTCCGCCCAAGTGCCGTCGGGAGCTTGGATCCAAACTCCGCGCTTGCTGCTCGCGGCGATCTTTTGCGCGCGAACTTTGCCGACCTGGTCGATCGAGGCGCCCGTTTGCGCCGCGATCGCAGAGTAAACGGATGCGCGGTCCGCATTTTCGTCGGACATCGTCTTCTCATCCGGTGGCGTGACGCTCGCCCGTGGCTCGAGATAGCCGCGATTGTTCTCCCCGACGATCTTGGCGTCTTTCAAGGCATCGACCGAGCTTTGGCGTTGCTCCATGCGAGCTTTGATCGCGGTGAGATTTTCGGCCTGCAACACGGCCGGGCCGACGAGCAAGCCGGTAGCGAGAAAAGCGATGCGAAACAGCAGAGTGGGTTTCATGGCGTTAGGACTTGGGCACGTTCAGGGTCGCGGATTTCTTGTCGAGGTCGCTGAAGAAGTCATCGAGCGCGCGATCGACCTTCACATTGACGTCAACGGTAACATGGATCGGTTTCACCTCGATAGGCTGGGTTTTGACGTTCAAGCAGCCGCCAAAATTCAGCGCGACGAGGGGAAGAAAACAAACGAGTCGGCGTTTCATCGGAGTTAAGAGCGTGTGGCCTGAGACGGAGTGAGGCAACGAATGATTCACTGCGCGCCGAAATGCAGTCGTGGATCCGTACCAAACTTGATCAGCGGCTGAATCGGACCGCGGACATTGATTTCCAAATCCACCGGAGCGCGCAACTTCGGGTCGACCGGACCGCCCATGAGGTGCACGTACGCCGTCCGCCCCGACGCGTCGCCTTTGGGCGTATAGACCGCTTCCAAAAGCGTGGACCGCAGCGGCACCTTGCCGGTTTCGATCAGGCCCAGCCCCGGATACTGCTGCAGCACCTTCTCGCGCACGCTCTGCGGGACGTAATCGGTGATCAATCCGGGGAACGGGGCCAACCGGATTTCCGTCGGTTCGTCGTTGTTCGCGGAAATGGCGGCGTCCCCCAGTTGCAAGCCTCCACCTGGGGTCCACCCGACATGGGCGCGTCCATCCACGCGCCCGCGTGCGTCGGAGAGCAAACCCGGGACAAGCGCGGCGATATCTTGGAGCCCAACCCGTTTGAATGCGACGTCGACTTGGATTTCAAAAGGGATCAGTGAAACAATGCATGGCGACGCCACCGCATCGCCGCCGGCGATCTCGATATGCGCCGTCTCCACCCGCAGGCTCCGAAGGTCCGTCAATCGCCCCTCGATCGAGAAATTCCGCGCGCCGTATCGACTCGTCGAAATCGTCTGCACGAAAATCTTCACCGGACTTGCGCTTTGGACCGTCCGCTCGCGCCCATCGATGGCGAACTCGCCGTCGAGAGAAATGCCATCGAGCGTCCATTTTCCTTCCGCGCTGCGCAAATTGCCGCGGCGGAACGTGACCGCGACGTTCCCAGCCGGCATTCCCCCACGAAACGTCCCTCGCCCCTGCAGGCGTAATTCACCGCCGCCGACAATTCCCGCCACGGCACCGCCCAGCCATTGGAAAAACGGCGCAAACCAAAACCGGCCGTCGAGCACGGCGTCGTGGAGAACCCACGAGCCGCCTCCGGTGCGCACATCGAAATCGGCCTCGGCGCGAACGCGCGCCCCATTGCCCTGCGCCGCGATGACGACATGGCGCGTCGTGCCGGTCGTACGTTGCGCGACAATCTCCCACTGCAGAGCAGGCGCCCCCGGAAAAAGCGTCGGAGTCAGTTCGCCACGCAACTCCCCACTCAGCGCCGGTAGCGTCCACGCCAGCGCCCGAGTCGTCGCTGCGGCGACGATCGCCGACACGAAGAGAACTCGCGCAAGGAGGCACATGCGAGATCAGCTTCCGTGAAATCGGACGAGACGCCAGCGCGCGTTTCGTGGCGGCCATACAAACCGATCGGCCCGGTTGGAGGGCGGGGTCTCCGTACCCCGCCGTCGCGGTTTCAGCGCTCGACTTACTTTTCGTGTCGAACCGCCTTTCAGGGCCCGAGCGGTACGGCGGGGTTCGGAGACCCCGCCCTACATCAAGCCAATCAGAACTTACTTCACCGTGACCGGCGAAAGCTTCCAGATTTCGTTCGCGTATTCGCGGATGGTACGATCGCTCGAGAATTTGGCCGTCCGGGCCGTGTTCAGGATCGCGCTCCGAGCCCAGCGCGCCTTTTCCCGATACGCCTGATCGACGCGGGCCTGGCAATCGCTGTAGGCGCGAAAATCGGCCAGCACCATGAATGGATCGCCGCCGTTCAGCAGCGAATGATGCAGGGCGCCGAATGCACCGTGCTCGCCCGGCGTGAAATAGTCGCTGCCGAGCCAGTCCAAGACGGTGCGCAGCTCTTCGTCCTTGTGATAATAATCCCACGGATTGTAGCCGCGGGCGCGCAGCGCTTCCACTTCCTCCACGGTCATGCCGAAGATGAAGATGTTCTTGTCGCCCACCTCTTCGCCAATTTCGACGTTCGCGCCGTCGAGCGTGCCGATCGTCAGCGCGCCGTTGAGCGCGAGCTTCATGTTGC
>CBINOT010000269.1:0-7002 GCA_966252355.1 uncultured Opitutus sp.
TCGCCGAGGCGAGCGCGATCGTGGCCTCCTCGCTGGGCATCGCGAAGACCGCGGCCCCGCGATAGATCTCGGCCCAAATGTTGACGGCCTGGCCCCCGACGATGAGGGGGCGGGCTGGATCAGCTAGGACGTCCGCGAAAGCCTTCGGCGGCAGATCATCGGGCATGTTGCGCGAAGCGCAGCACGCGCGGGATGCTCCGGTCGGTCTGAATGCAGCTGTTCTCGCGTTGAACCTCTCGCGGCGTCACGATGTTGAGCGCGAGCCGTGCGGCGTCGTACGCTCGGGTCTGGTTCTTCCAATCGTGTAGCTCCTCGACAGTACGCGGGCACGCGTCAGGCGCGGGCAACGCCGGGTTACGGCGTAGCTCGGCCTCAAAGCGAGCGAGGTATTGTTTGAGGGACATGTGGATACGGTAGGTTATCGGCGCTTGTCGTCAACCGCTGAACCGGATTGGTTGGCTGGCCAGGGGCTGGAGAGCTAGACAGCAGGGTCAACGCGCTGTTGCAAAAGGATTGGGAGCTGTACGGGAATCCGTACACGAAAGGTGGTGATAAGAACACGTATTACGTGCAAGCGCTGGTGCTCTGTACGAATAAGAAAGTCCGGGTGGGAGGGCTCTAAGCCCTCGTCGACGGCGCCCGCTGGCGCCGGAGTTTGACGCATTGGTCGGGCCGGCTGGCTTTGCGGCCGTCGATCGGCCGCTAGGGCCGCGTGTAGCGGCCGTGGGCTCGTTAGCTCATCATTCCGGCCTAGCGAAAGGAGAAGAAACCGCGGGCCTGCGGATCGAGGGCAGCACGTCCGATAATGACGTGGTCGAGTAGCTCGACGTCGATCGCTTTGGCGGCCTCGCGGAGCTGCCGCGTGACTGTGACGTCGAGTGAGCTGGGGGCGGGATCTCCGCTCGGATGATTGTGCGCTACGATGATCGAACTGGCGGATTCGCGTATAGCGATTCTGAATACTTCCCTGGGATGCAAGCGCGGCGGTCGCGGTGCCCGAAGTGGCTTCGGCGAGTCGGAGCAGGCGGTTTTTCCGCGAAAGGCAGAGGACCCAGAATTTTTCGACGTCGAGGCCTGCGGCGATCGGTTCGAGGTATTTGGCGACGAGATCGGCGCGATTCATGATCGGCGCTTGGTTCGCTTGTTCGATGCTGCGGCGTCCGAGTTCGGCTGGGGCCGTCAGCGCGTATGCCCTGTTAGGCGTGAGATTGGCAACGCGGGCGACGTCGGCCGGGGTCCAGCTAAGGAGCTGGTGCACGCTGCCGGCTTCTTTGACGATGCGAGTAGCGGCGGTGGTGGCATCGAGGCGGCTCATGCCGGCGGTGCGGAGTACGACGGCGACGAGTTCGATATCGCCGAGCGCACGTGGCTCAGCAGCTCTCCTACTCCTCCGTCTTCCGCTTCTTGGCGGCGGCGGTGTCCTTGTCCTTCCCTGCCTCGCTCTTGCCTGGCTTCGGCTCGATCTTGGTCGCGTGCATCCGGTAATGAACGGTCACGCGGTCGCCGACCTTCACATCCGCTTGTGAATCCGAGCTGGGATCGCGGGCGATTTCCCAATTCTCGTGGTTCTTTTCGACCGTGATCGTCGTGGGCGTTACCGCGACGACGGGACCTGTGACCTGATACGTGGTCGCGGAAGCGGCGAACGCCGCAGCGCCGGCCGCGAGCGAAAAACAAACCCAGGAACGCAAGACGCGAAGTTTCGGATGCATCGCGCGACCGACCGCGGGATCGGATCGGCGGTTCCCCGACCACGCCGACCCGGTAGCGGCGATCGTCCCGATCGCCACCGCTCCAGAGTTCGCAGAAGCCCCATCACTGGCGGTCAGGGACGACCGCCGCTACCAAGTAACACACACCCGCCCCTCTTCTCCTGATCGTGCTCGCGATCGTAATCGTGCTCGTGCTCGCCGCCTTAGTGGCTGCACGTGCAAGCGTACTCCGCGTGATTGCACTCGGCGCAGTTCTCGAGATTGAGGTCGACCCGGAAATTTTGCGGGGCTGCTTCGGCGCTCGGGCGAATCTGCACGACCACGCGATAGGGAGCATCGGCCTCGGGCAACGCCGTCTTCGTCACGAAACCCGTGGCAGTTTTCTCCAATTCCAGCTTGGCGCGGCCCGTTTTCGGCTCCGCGGTGATCGCGACGACCTGCGCGTCGGGCGCGACCGGTTTCATTCCTTCATCGTAAAAGTTGATCTCCGCTTTGCGTTCGGCGTTCACGAAGAACTCGGCCTTGACCGGCTTCGTTTCGAGCAACCGCCCGCCTTTGGGGCCAGCCACGATTTTTTCGGCCGCCGTGAGCACGGCAAGCGGCATGAACACGGCACAGAACAGAGCGAGGAACGTTTTGGTTGTAGGCATAAAAAAGGGTTTTGAACTCGGTGTAGCGGAACGCGTCAGCGTTTCGGATTGGCGCGAAAGCCTCACGGCTTCCGCGACGTCGAAGTCCCACTTTTGGCGGCGTTGACGACTGGTCGCGTCCGCCCTTCGGTCCAGTCGTAGAGCATCGGCAGCACGATCAGCGTGAGAAACGTCGACGTCACAATACCGCCGATCACGACGGTCGCGAGCGGCCGTTGCACCTCTGCGCCGGCATCGTGCGATAGCGCCATCGGCAAGAAGCCCAGCGAGGCGACGAGCGCCGTCATTAGCATTGGCCGCAGACGCGTCAGTGCGCCTTCGCCGCAGGCGTCGCGCACCGTGCGGCCGCGCTCGCGGAGGTCGTTGATGAAGCTGATGAGCATGATCCCGTTCAGCACCGCGATGCCCGACAAGGCGATGAATCCGATCGCGGCGGAAATCGTGAACGGCATCCCGCGCAGCCAGAGCGCGTACACGCCACCCGTCGCGGCAAACGGCACGCACAGGAAGATCAACGCCGCCTGCCGGGCGCTGCCGAAGGTCGCGTAGATGAACGCGAAAATCAGCGCGAGCGCGAGCGGCACGACCACCGTCAGGCGCGTGCGCGCCGCTTCGAGGTTTTCGAACTGGCCGCCGAACTCGAAATAATAGCCGGCCGGCATTTTCAGCCGCTGATGCAGCAGGGCATCCGCTTCGCGCACGAAGCCCTGGGTGTCGCGGCCGCGAACATTGATCAGCACGGCCACCCGGCGCTGGCCGTGTTCGCGCGTCAGCGTGCCGATGCGATCGACGACGTTGAGCTCGGCGATGCGCGCCAGCGGAACTTGCGTCGTTCCGACGGTCACCGGCAATTCGCGCAATCCCGCGAGGTCGATGCGCATCGTCTCGGGCAGACGCACCACCACGGGAAAACGACGCTGCCCCTCGGCCAAGGTCCCCGCTTCCTCGCCGGCCAGCGCGATCGCGACGACGCGATTGATTTCGTCCGGATGCAGATTGAGCCGCTGCAGCGCGTCGCGCTTCGGGGTGATCTCCAACGTGGGCAAGCGGCCGAGCGCTTCGAACTCGACGTCGGCGCCGCCCGGAATCGTGCGCAACACGTCGCGGGCTTCGCCGGCCAAGCGTTCCAACTCGGAAAAATCGTCGCCATGAATCTTCAGCGAGAGATCGGCGCGCGCCCCGGCCATGATTTCGTTGAATCGGAGCTGGATCGGCTGCGTGAACAAATACGTCTGCCCGGGGATCGTCGCGACCAGTTCCCGCCGCATCAGCTCGATCAGCTCGGCCTTGGTCGCGGGGCGTCCGTCGATTTTGCGCCAACGTTCGCGCGGATGAAACTCGACGTAGGTGTCCGCCACATTGGGCCCCATGGGATCCGTCGCCAGCTCCGCCGTGCCGATCCGCGCGAAGAGATGGCTGATCTCCGGAAACTTCGCGCGCAGGAGTTGCTCCGATTGGCGCTGCAATTCGACCGAGTCCGGCAGTGCGACGCTGTTGCCGCGGATCATTTGAATCGAGAGCGAGCCCTCGTCGAGCTGCGGCACGAATTCGGCGCCCAAGCGTTGAAACAGCAGCACCGCCGCCGCGAACGCCGCCACGACGACGACGAGCACGACGACGCGGATCCGCCACGCCAGGCCCAGCGCCGAGGCGTACCACGCCTTCGCGCGCCGCATCACCAGGCCGTCTCCCTCGGCCATCTGGCCGCTCAACACCCACGTGGCGAACGCCGGCATCGCGGTGAGGGCCAGCGCCAGCGAGCCGAGCAGCGCCAGGATGACCGCCGCGGCCATCGGGCGGAACATTTTCCCCTCGATCCCGCCGAGAGCCAGAATCGGGGCATACACGAGCGTGATGATGAGCACGCCATAAAACATCGGCCGCACGACCTCGTGCGAGGCCGAGCGCACGACCGCCTGCCGCTCCTCGGCGGTCAAGGGGCGCCGGAGTTCGTGCTGTTTCGCCGCGAGATGCCGCAGGCAGTTTTCGACCATCACGATCGCTCCGTCGACGATCAGCCCGAAGTCGATCGCGCCGAGGCTCATCAGGTTCGCCGACACGTGCGACTGCACCATGCCCGTCAGCATGAACAAAAACGACAACGGGATCGCGAGCGTCACGAGCAGCGCGGCCCGCCCATTGCCAAGCAAAGCGAGCAACACCGCCGCGACCAGCAGCGCCCCCTCGAGCAGATTCTTTTCGACCGTGCGGATCGTGGCGTTGACCAGAATCGAGCGGTCGTACACCACGCGAATTTCCATGCCCGCCGGCAGCTTGGTCTGAATTTCCTTCAAGCGCGCGACGGCCGCTTGCGCCACCTGGCGGCCGTTCTCGCCGGTGCGCATGATGGCGGCTCCGGTGACCGTTTCTTCGCCGTCGGCCGTCGACGCCCCGGCGCGCACGGCCGAGCCGATCGACACCGCGGCGAAATCGCGCACGAGCAGCGGCTGCGCCGCGGCGGCGAACTTGACGGGCAGATTTGCGATCTCGTCGGCGGATTTCACGCGCGTGTCCGCGCGCACGACCACGGCTTCGCCGCCGATCTCCAGCACGCCGCCGCCGGTATTTTCGGTCGCCGCGCGAATGACCTCGACGAGCTGTTCGAAACTCACGCCGGCCGCCGCGAGCTTCGCGGGGTTCGGCTCCACGACGATTTGCTTCTCGTAGCCGCCAATCGCATTCACGTCGGCCAGCCCCGGCGTGGCGCGCAACAAGGGTTTGACGATCGTGTCATGCATCAGCCGCAGTTCCCGAAGCTGCTCCGCGCGATCGGCCGGCTTGTCCGCCGCGCCGGCCCGATAATGCAGCGTGTAATAAACAATCTCGCCCAGTCCCGTGCTGATCGGAGCGAGCGCCGGCGAGACATTCGGCGGCAGATGCTCGCGCACTTCGCCCAAACGCTCGTTCACGAGTTGACGCAGCAGGTAAAGATCGGAGCCGTCCGCAAACGTCATCGTGAGCTGGGAAAGCCCGAACTTGGACAACGAGCGCTGCTCGATCATCCCCGGCAGGCCGGCCATCGCGAGCTCGATCGGGCGCGTCACGCGGTCCTCGATCTCGTCCGGCGCGAGCGCCTGAACCGCCACGTTGATCTGCACCTGCGGACTCGTGATATCCGGGACGGCATCGATCGGAATGCGCGTCGCGGACCACAGCCCGATCCCGACGAGCGCCAGCATCGCCGCGGCGATCAAGGCGCGGCGCCGCAGGGCGAAATCCAGAATACGCTCGAGCATCAATGTCCGTCGGCGCAGCCGACGCCTCCGTTCACCGCTTGCAGTTCCGCCAGCCAGAGCGCACGCACGCCGGCGGTCGCGATCGTGTCGCCGTCGTACAGGCCTTCTTTGAGCTCGTAACCGCCGGGCGACGCGGCGCCGAGCTTCACCTCGGTGCGCAACAGCCAGCCGCCGTTATCGACGAAGACGAAATCGCCCTTGATCGTGCGCAGGAGTGCGGCTGCGGGCAGTTGGCCGTTAAAGGCCGCGGTTTCCACGCCGGCGAATTTGGCCGCCGCCGGGCTCAATTGCAGCCCGTGGCCGGCTTTGTAGGTCGCCGCGGTTTCCTCGGCCGCTTCATGCCGGGCCTGCGAATCGGCACAGCCGCCCAGCGCGAGGCCGAGGGCAGCCAAGGCCGAGAACAAGAGCGAACGAAGCGCGTTCATGGTTTCGCGAGTTCGAGTTTCACGCCCGTGAGTTGTTCGAGCCGCAGCGCCGCGTCCAGGGCCTCGCGTTGCGTATCGACGAGCGCCTCGACGGCGTCGAGGTAGGCGGTTTGCAGCTCGACGTAGGTTTGAAGCGGCACGGCGCCGAGCCGGTAATGCTGGTCCGCCAGCGCCGCGGCCTCGCGAAACTTCCGCGCCGAATCCGGCGACCAGCTCGCGATCTCGGCCGACTTAACCGCGTACGTTTGGGCCGCGAGGGTGACTTCACGCTCCAGCTCGCGCGCGGCCAGTTGCACCGCCGCCTCCGCTTGCCGACGACGGGCTTCGGCGATGTCCGCCGAGCTGCGGGCACGGCCGCTCAACGGCAAGGGCACGGTCACGCTGACGCCCAAGATCCGTTCGCGATCGGCCGCTTTCTCTTCCGAGAAGAACGGGCTGACCGTGATCGTCGGCCAGCGTTCGTGGCGCGCGAGCGACACCTCGAGCCCCTGTTGCTCGAGCTCGACCCGCTTCATCCGAAACTCGAAATTGCGCTCGCGGGCCGCGGCAATCAGATCGGCGGTCGGGCGAGCCGGACCGAAGGCGACGTCCGCGCCGGTGACGGCGAACGGCGCATCGAGCGGCGCGCCGCACAATTGATTCAATTCGGCAAGCGCCGCGCGCGTGGCCAGCTCGGCTGCGGTGGCGCGCCGCTTCAGCGCCAGTTCCTGCGCTTCGATCACGCGCGTTTCCAACAACGGCGTCACCCCGGAGGGATCGCGAGCCACGAACAGCTCGCGCAGCGCTTGGTAACGATCGGCGACCTCGCGCGCCGCGGCGGATTTTTCCGCGGCGGCCTGCAACGCGTAAGCCAGCAACTGCGCACGATTCGCGAGCGCGGAACGGAAACGCTCCAGCCCGAGCTCGGCGAGTTCGACCTGGCGGTTCGCGATGCTCTTGCGCAGCGCGAGCCGGCCGGGCCACTCGAACGTTTGCGCCA
>CBINOT010000270.1:0-6902 GCA_966252355.1 uncultured Opitutus sp.
GGAGTTCGAGACGGCCTTCTCCCGGCCGGTCACCGAAAACGGTTTTGGCAAGACCGCGGCCGAGTTGCATCGCACGATCCACGTCGAGGGCAGCGGTTGGACGCGGGCTTCGTCGGGCGGCGGGAGCCAGGACCAAGTCCCGGCCCATCCGGCAGACGTCAAGAACACCAGCGTCACCACCGAGCGGGAAATGGCGAACAATCGTCCGACGCCGGATCCGGTGTCGGTGAAGATGCGCCGGATCGACGGTGAGGTCGGCCACGGCAGCGTCTTGATCGCGGCGATCACGAGCTGCACGAACACCTCGAATCCGAGCGTGATGCTCGCGGCCGGTCTGCTCGCGAAAAAAGCCGTCGAGCGCGGGCTCCGCGTCAACCCGGTCGTGAAGTCGTCGCTGGCGCCCGGTTCGCGGGTCGTCACGGAGTACCTCACGAAAACCGGGCTTCAGCCGTACCTCGACCAGCTCGGGTTTCAGACGGTCGGTTACGGGTGCACGACGTGCATCGGCAACTCGGGGCCGCTGCATCCGGCGATCGAGGAAGCGGTGACCAAGAACGATCTCGTCGCGGCGTCGGTGCTCTCGGGCAACCGCAATTTCGAGGCGCGCGTTCACCAGAACATCAAGGCGAACTTCCTCATGTCGCCGCCGCTCGTCGTGGCGTTCGCGCTCGCGGGTCGCGTCGACATCGATCTCAGCCGCGACTCGCTCGGCCAGGGCAAGGACGGCAAACCGGTTTACCTCAAAGATATTTGGCCCTCGCTGAAAGAAGTGCGCGATCAGATGCAGGCCGCGCTCAAGCCGGAAGTCTTTCGCAAGCTTTACGCCGACTTCGCCGCGCAAAACCCGAAGTGGAACGAAATCCCGTCGACCACGGGCAACGTGTACCAATTCGAACCGAAATCGACCTACATCCAAGAACCGCCGTTCTTCGCGAATTTCTCGATGTCGCCGGGCAAGATCGAAGAGATCACCGGCGCGCGCGCCCTCGGTATCTTCGGCGATTCCGTGACCACCGATCACATCTCGCCCGCCGGCGCGATCAAGAAGACCTCGCCCGCGGGCCGTTATCTCATCGAGAACGGCGTGCCGTTCGAGGAGTTCAATTCCTACGGTTCCCGTCGCGGCAACGACCGCGTGATGGTGCGCGGCACCTTCGCGAACGTCCGCATCAAAAATCTGATGCTGGGCGGCGAAGAGGGCGGCAACACCATCTACCAGCCGTCGGGCGAGAAGATGTCGATCTTCGACGCCGCGGCGAAGCACATCGCGGCGAAGACGCCGCTGATCGTCGTCGCCGGCCAGGAATACGGCACCGGTTCGTCGCGCGACTGGGCGGCGAAGGGCACCAATCTCCTCGGCGTCAAAGTCGTGGTCGCGCAAAGCTTCGAACGCATCCATCGTTCGAATCTCGTCGGCATGGGCGTGTTGCCGCTGCAGTTCAAGGAAGGCACGACGGCGCAGACGTTGAAGCTCGACGGCACGGAAACCTTCGACGTGCTCGGGCTGAGCTCGGCGCTCAAGCCGCAGCAGGACCTCACGCTGCGCATCACGCGCAGCGGCGGCCTGATCGAGATGGTGCCCGTCCGTTGCCGCATCGATACGCCGATCGAAATCGATTACTACCAGCACGGCGGCATTCTGCCGTACGTTCTCCGCCAAATCATCGCTCGCACCTGAGCGCCGTTGCGGCACCCCTTGCGCCAGAATCGTCGGTGTAATTTCCGACGGTTCTGCGCAATCCCCGCACTTGCTGAACCCGCGGAAGCGGCAACATTGCAGCCGTAGTTTCGGAAACTCTCCCATGCCCGACGTCAGCAAACCCGTCTACTTGGTCGACGCCTACTCGGACCCGGTGGTCGTGCGCATCGAAGGTCGCGCCAGCTTTCAAAACAGCGGCTGCCTCCGCGACTTCATCCTGGAGATGCTCCACCGCGGAAAAAAGCGCTTCGTCTTGGACTTCAGGAACTGCGCGAGCATGGACAGCACCTTTCTCGGCGTGCTGGCCGGGGCCGCGCTCGAATTGCGCAAGGTCGCCCCGGACGGCAGTCTGGTCGTCGCTCGCACCGGGCAGCGCAACCTGGAATTGATTCGCAACCTCGGGCTGCACCGGTTGCTGCTCGTCGACTCCGGGGAAAACGCCAAGGTCGCCGATGCCTGCAATACTCCGCTCGAGTGCAAGAATCGTACGGAGATCGAGACCGCTCGCCTGGTGCTGGAAGCGCATGAGCATCTCGTGAGCGTCGACGAATCGAATCGGGCCAAGTTCCAAGACGTGCTCACGTTTCTCCGGAATCGCGTCGAGCAGAAGTAGGCTGGCGGAGTCGCGTCGATCATTGCCACCGCGAGGATGCGACGATGCGCGAGGTGACGGCACATCAATGGATCGCCTCACACAACGAGCTTTCCGATGAGAAGGCGCGGCGGACGTTCGCGATCAGCCGATCTTCAACGCCCGTCATCTTGAAACGCAGAAAGAGACGGCAGGTCCGCAGGGGAGATGCGATGACTCGCCAATTTCCTCAACCTGTCATCGATGGATTCTGCACGTCGTTCAGAATGACAGCGTCGCTGTTGGCCCTGGAAATCCGCACCCCATGACCTTCGGCTTTCTCATCGGTTTGGCCGTAGCGGCGCTCGTGGGCTGGCTGTGGGTGCGCCAAGCTCGGCGGGCCGCCGATCGCGCCGAGCGCGCGACGATGAAGGTGGCGCAGGATCGCCAGCGGCTGCTTGAGTTCATGCATCTGATGGCCGAGGCGCTCGGCGAAGGGCTTTCGAAGCAGGAGCTCCGGCAGCGCATCGTTCACGCGGCGATCGCCTGCACCGGCGCTTCGAGCGGCTGCTTTTTCGAGCGGACCGAGCGCGATACGATGCGCGGCATCGCCGTCGAGGGCCTCTTCCCGCCCCATCGGCCGCTCAGCGCGACCGCGAAAACGAAGCTGACCACGCGCGCCAAGTTCATCGAGCAGGTCCTGCGCTCCGAGGAATTTCCGATCAGCGAAGGCATCGTCGGGCGCGTGGCGCGCACGCGGCGCGGGGAACTGCTGGTCGATGCGGCCGCCGACGAGATCATCGTCAAGCACGACGATCCGGCGCTGACGGTCCGCTCGGTCATCGTCGTGCCGCTGATTTTTCGCGACGAGTTTTTCGGCGTCCTGGCAGTGACGAACCCCGCGGGCGGCCAATTGTTCACGGAAGCCGATTTTCGTCTGATGGAATCGCTGGCGGAACAAGCCGCGGTGGCCTTGCACAATGCGGAGTTTTTGCACCTGCAGATCGAGAAGCAGCAGCTGGACGTCGATCTCTCGATCGCGAGCAGCATCCAGCACATGCTGCTGCCGCGCGAATCGGTTTCCTTCGACTACTTGGAAGTGAACGCACGCTACATGCCGGCGCAGAAAGTCAGCGGCGATCTGTACGATTTGATCCCAATCTCGCCGACGAAACTCGGTGTCGTCGTCGCCGATGTTTCCGGCAAAGGCATCCCGGCCTCGCTGCTGATGGCCATTTGCCGCACGAACCTCCGCCAAATCGCGCCGCGGCACACGTCGCCGGCGGCGGCCTTGCGCGAGCTGAACCGTACGCTGCAGCCGGACATCCAATCGGGGCACTATATCACGCTGCTGTACGCGATTATCGACGTTACCGCGCAGCAAGCGACCTTCGCGCGCGCGGGCCACGAGTTGCCGTTGATCGCCCACCGGCGCCCCGATGGGTCGGTCGACCTGCGGTTCGTGCAGTCCGAGGGCATGGCGGTCGGCATGGTGCCCGATCCGATGTTCGCCGAAACGCTCGTGGACTGCAGCGAGCCGTTCGTCGCCGGCGACGTGTTGGTGCTTTATACCGACGGGCTGAACGAGGCGCCGAACGAAGACGGCAAGGAGTTTTCCGGCGCGCGTTTGCTCGACGCCGTGCGGGCGTCGCTCGATCGCTCGCCGCGCGAACTCAACGATTCGCTGCTGGAATCGGTCCGCCGCTTCACTGGTTCCGGTCCGCAGCGGGACGACTTTACGCTCGTAACAGTTAAGCGAATTTGAAGTAGCGCTCGAAGGTTCGCTGGCTACATTGCCCGCTTCGCATGTCCGCCGCCCACACCGACTCCGCCACCCTCGACCGCTTTTCGCTGCCGGATTCCGGCGGGCATTTTGGCCGCTACGGCGGCGTCTTCGTGCCGGAAACGCTGATGACCGCGCTGCAGGAGCTCGGCACCGCGTACGAGGCGGCACGCAACGATCCGGGCTTCGTCACGGAGCTGCGGCATCACCTGAAGGAATTCGCGGGCCGCCCGACCGAGCTCTATTTCGCCGAGCGGCTCACGCAACATTGCGGCGGCGCCAAGATTTATCTGAAGCGCGAGGACCTCCTGCACACGGGCGCGCACAAGATCAATAACGCTCTCGGCCAGGCGATCCTCGCCCGCCGCATGGGCAAGAAACGGGTGATCGCCGAGACGGGCGCCGGCCAGCACGGCGTCGCCACCGCCGCGGTCTGCGCGAAATTCGGCCTCGAGTGCGTCGTGTATATGGGCGCCGTCGACATGGAGCGGCAGGCGTTGAACGTGTTCCGGATGCGTCTCATGGGCGCGGAAGTGCGCGGCGTCGAAGCCGGGCAGAAGACGCTCAAGGAAGCCATCAACGAAGCCATGCGCGATTGGGTTACCAACGTTCGCGCGACGCATTACATTCTCGGTTCGGCGCTCGGCGCGCATCCGTATCCGATGATGGTCCGCGATTTTCACCGCGTCATCGGCCAGGAGGTGAAGGAACAGATTCTCGCGCGCGAAAAGCGCTTGCCCGACGAAATGATCGCGTGCGTCGGCGGCGGCTCGAATGCCATCGGTTTCTTCTTCGAGTTTCTCGAAGATACGAAGGTTCGGCTGGTCGGCGTCGAAGCGGGCGGCCGCGGCATCAAGCGCGGCGATCACGCCGCGCGTTTCGAAGGGGGCAAGCTGGGCGTGCTGCAAGGTTGCAAGACGTACATTCTTCAAAACCCGGATGGCCAGATCGAGTTGACGCACTCCGTCAGCGCCGGCCTGGATTACGCCGCCATCGGGCCGGAACACGCGTTTTATCGCGACCGGAATCGGATCGATTATGCCTACGCTTGCGACGATGAGGTGATGGAAACTTTCCAACTCTGCTCGCGCCTCGAAGGCATCATCCCGGCGCTCGAGAGCACCCACGCGCTCGTCCACGGCCTGAAGCGCGCGAAGGAAATGCGCAAGGATCAGATTCTCGTCATCAACCTGTCGGGTCGCGGCGACAAGGACGTGAACCAAGTGGCGAAGATGCTCGGGGTTAAACTGACCTGAGCTGACTCATACAGACAAGGTGGAGCCCGATGTCCGCATCGGGCTGGTTGGAGCGGCCGCGTTCAGTCCGCCACCCGTAGCGGAAGCCGTAAGGCTTTCGTGATCGTCCCGAAACCTCGCGGTTTCCGCTACGGCTTGCGAATCGAGCGAGGGCTGCGGGCGGTGCCACTCCTGCCGCCGCTGTTGCGTCACCGGGCTGGTTCCAGCGATCCGCTTTGCGTCGGCGGGCGCATTCGTACATTGGATCTCGTCGCGCCATGATCATCCCGAAATCCAACCGCCTCACCGCCGAGCAGATCGCCGAAGTCACGCAGATCGTGACCGAGTTTGGCTGCAAGATTCAGCCGATCATCGGCGCGGTGCGCACCATCTACGCGATCGTCGGCGACGAGCGGGACGAGTTGATGATCAACCGGCTTGAAGGCCTGCCTTACGTCGATCGGATCGATCGGATTCAATCGCCGTTCAAGCTGATGGACCGGCGCTCCGAACTCGCCCGGCATCGGATCACGCTCGGGGGCGTTACGCTGGGCGAAGAATTATTCGTGATTGCCGGCGCGTGCACGATCGATCCCAAGAATCCGAACTATTTCTACGAAACCGCGCAGGCCGTGAAGGAAGCGGGTGCGCACATGCTCCGGGGCGGGGTGTGGAAACCGCGCACGAATCCGTACACGTTTCAGGGCGACAGCAAGTCGATGGATATCCTGATGGAGGCCTCGCGCCGCACGGGATTGCCGGTCGACACCGAGGTGATGGAGGAAGCGCAAATCAAGGTCGCGCTCGATGCCGGCGTCACCTGCCTGCAAGTCGGCGCGCGCAACGCGCTGAACTACGCGTTGCTGCGGGCGATCGGACGAACGATCGCGGAGCGCGACGACGTCGTGGTGTTATTGAAGCGCAGCCTGCATATGGGCCCGCTGAACGAGTTCATTTCGGCCGCCGAGTATATCGCCGCCTTTGGCAATCCCAACGTCCTGCTCTGCCCGCGCGGCACGGCGCCGACGCTCGACGGCTATCGCAATCATCCCGACGAGAGCATCACGCCTTTGCTCAAGGAAAAGACGTGGGCGCCCGTCGTCGTCGATCCCTCGCATTCGGTGGGCAAGGCCTCGTACGTCCCCGCGTGCGCGCTGGCCGCAGTCGCCTACGGCGCCGACGGCTTGTGCATCGAAGCGCATGTCAGCCCGAGCCACGGGATTGGGGACGACCCGAAGCAGTCCCTCACGCCGGACGTCCTGGCCGACACGATTGCCCAAGCGAAACAAATTTGGGCGCTGCGCCGCGGCGTGAAGGTCGGCTGAGGTTCCGGTCGACGGTCAGGGCCCGATTTCCGAGCGCGCCGTTCCATCTCGCGGGTTGACCGGCAGCGCCTGGAACGCTTCGATCGGAAGCGGTGATTTTCGCCCCGCGTCCTGCCAGCCCCGCCGGTAAGTTTTCCATGATTTTGCGCGTCGGCCGCACTTCACGCCGGACGCCTGCCGTCGAAACTGCTAGCGCTGTTCCCACTCAAACCGCACCTAGTATCCAGCTATGAGCTACGAAATGAACGACCTGCTCGACCTCATGGTCGACCAGGGGGGATCCGACCTC
>CBINOT010000271.1:0-6874 GCA_966252355.1 uncultured Opitutus sp.
GGAAGTTCAGCTCTTGGTTGGGAAAGAAGCACGCGAACACGATGAACAGCGCGTCGATCGCGGCCGTCGCGCCGACGAGCGATTGGCCGTTGCCGCCGTTTCGCCAGTGCACCGCCGCCCACGCCAAGCCCCCAACGATCGTCGCGGCCGCGTACAAGCCCAGAAAGCGCCGGCGACCGAGCATGGGCACCAACTCTCGGCCGAGCAGATACAACGCAAACACGTTGCCCACCACGTGGAAGATGAAGTGGGGATTGTGCAGAAAACCGTACGTGAGCAGCGTCCAGCCGTAACCCGATTTCAGCGCCGGAATCGTCAACGCCACCGCCGGAAAGGTGTCGCCACCCCGATTCCAGGGCGAGCCGAGCACGAGCTGGAGGACGAAACCGGCTAGAATGGCGGAGATTAGCCAGGTAAGCACCGACGTCCGCTCCCGCTGATAATCGCCGCGCATGTAAGGCCGATCGGAAAGCATCTCGGCCGCCAAAGTAGCGGCGGGAGGTCCAAAGACAAGCCGTCGCCTGCAAAACGCCCGGTAAACGGGGGATGAAAGCGGAGTCACGAGCGCGGCGGCGCGCCGACGTCCCGCCTGGCTGATTAACGCGTTTGCCCGCCTGGACAGGGTGCCCGCTTGACAGTGCCCTCGGTTCTTCGCTTGTTTCGCCGTCCGCACCTATGGCCAACAAAGCTGACAAGTGGGCTCAGAACGTCCCCGGTAAATTCTTTGTCGATCAGCAATGCATCGACTGCGATTTGTGCCGCGAGACGGCGCCATCGTTTTTTGCCCGTCACGATGAAGGTGGCTATTCGTTCGTCCAGAAGCAGCCTACCACTGAGGAAGAAGTCGCTCAGTGCATGGAAGCGCTCGAAGGATGCCCGGTCGAAGCGATCGGAAACGACGGCGACGAATAAGCTCCCCGCGACGGTATGACGACCAACCCCGGCTGTAAATGGCCGGGGTTTTCTGGTTTCTGACGGGGCTGTTAACGCACCGCGCGAATCGCGGAAACAAGGGCTTGTTTTCGACCGCTCGCTCGTTACCGCTTCGAGCTGATGAAGTCTTTGTTACGTACGATCGCGGCTTGGCTTGGCACTATGGCTGCCCTCGGTGCGCAGACGCCGCTCGAGTTGCCGCAGGTCACGGTCTATTCGCCGCGCGTCGCCAATCAATCGCCCGTCGCCGCCATCGCGATGCCGGTCTCCGCGCTGCGCTTCGAGCCACGGCTCGATTTGCAGGGGCGAAACCTGGTCGAGGGGCAGGCCGACGTCACCATTCGCGGCGGCATCTTCGAGAACACCGCCTTTCGTATCGGAGCATTGACCGTAACCGATCCGCAAACCGGCCACTACTTCGCGGAACTGCCCATCGCCCCGGCCATGTTAGGTGCGCCCGAGATTTTGACCGGTACGGATCTGACGCTGAGCACGAGCAACGCCACCGTCGGCGGTGTCGCTTACGGCTGGCGACCGATCCGAACGGGAGGCGCGTGGCAGTTTGGGGGCGGTCCGCACGATCTTCGGCGCGGCGAATTTTATCAAGGGGCCGCCGGTGATGCGCGCGTAGGTGGACTCAGCGTCGGGGCGGATGTGGACGTCGCGCATGCAGAATCCGACGGGGTTGTCGCGTACGGCGATTACGCGATCGATCGCGTCAACGCTCGCTTTCAGCTGCGCGGCCCCGCCTCGCAGACTGACGTTTTCGCCGGCTACCAGGCCAAGTTTTTCGGCTGGGTAAACCTCTACACGCCGTTCAACGCGAAAGAATCCGAGAACATCCAAACGATTCTCTTCGCGGCGAATCATCGCGTAACGCTTGGCGGAGGCGACTTCGTGGCGCTTGGCGCCTACCACCGCCGCAACAAAGACGACTACGCCTTCGACCGCTTCGCGGCCTTGGGCGCGCGGCATCCGTTTCAGCATACCACCTGGCAGAACGGCGCCGCGATCGAGCTTCGGCGCAGCGTCGGCGATATCGTGCTGAATGCCCGCGGCGAGATGCTCGCCGATTTTCTGAATTCCACGTCCCTCACCGCGGGGCGCTATCATTCGCGCACGTTGACGAAACTCGCGCTCGTGCCCGAGAAGTCGTGGACGTTCGCGCCGGGCGATAGCCTCACGGTTAAAGCGGGTGCGACCTACGATCGTTCGAATCACGACGACGGCTCCCTTTCGCCGCTCCTCGAGGTGGAACGTCGTTTCGCGGCCTCGTCCGTTCGGCGCGTCTACTTCGACTATGCGCGGACCACTCAGGTCCCCACCTATACGGCGTTGAACTCGAGCCCCACGAGCGGACTGTTTCGCGGCAACCCGAATCTTGGCCGCGAGATCAGCCACAATGTGGATCTAGGGGCGACGGCCTTGCTGGCGGGCTGGTCCTTGGACGCCGCCGTCTTCGCGCGGCGCGATCGTGCTCTCGTCGATTGGACGTTTCTGCGCGGCGTGACCGCCCGTTCCGCGAATCCGATCGACGTGGACACGATCGGATTCGAATCCGTCGCCCGCCGGTCGTGGCGCGCGATCGATGTGGTGCTCGGTTACACCGTTCTCGCCAAAGACCCGGAGTACCGCGGCGCGGCGGTCGATGCCAGTTTCTATGCGTTGAACTACGCGCGTCAGCGTCTCACGGCGGCGCTGACGCTGCGGCTCGGCCATGGCTTCGAAGTGCGCCTGGATAACGTCGCGCGAATTCAAGCGTCGAACGTGCTCCGGACCGTCGGCGGCGACGAAGCGGTTTTGAGCACGGCGGCCTTGGCGTTTCGGCCCGCGCGGTGGCGCCGCGTCGAGCTTACGGCTCAAATCGGTAATATCTGGAACAGTCGCTTTCAAGAGGTGCCGGCCGTGCCGGCAAGTCCGCGCACGTGGTCGGTTGGCGCGACCGTCGTCTGGTAACGGCGGCTCTGATTGCGCCTCATCCGTAGCCTCGAGTTTCGCGCGAGCCCGCCGCCTTCTCCGGATCGCGTCTGCCGCAACGGCGCGCGCGGTCGACTCGTTACGTAACCCGAACGCGGGATCGACGGTATTTTCCACGGACGATATTGTCTGACGCACTCCGTCGCGTCCGCTCACCCCTGCGGCCGCCCACGCCTTCCGCGCTTACGGCACCTGCCGTGAGCGCGTAGGCGTGTGCGAGGCGTCGGCAACCCCTAAGTTAGAACGAAATGTCGAATATTATGCTGCGAAATCTGTCTCCCCGAGCGGCCCTCGTCGGCCTGTTAGCCACCTCCTCCCTTGCCTTCGCCGCCACGGGCGAAGTCTTCCTCTCCGGCTCCACCTGGACCGGCCGCGTCGACGGCGTGACGAAATACACCGGATCGAGCATGTCCGCCGCCGCCAATGCCTGCGTCGCCAACATGAGTTCCGGCACCATCGCCATCAAGAACTCCGGCGACAAGAGCGGCACCATCACGATCAAAAGCAATATCACGATCGACGGCACCGGTCGGACGATCAGTGGCGGCGGCACGACGGGTATCGTGAAGGCGCAGAACGCGAGCAACGTCGGCGGCCGCAATATCGCGATGAACAGCACCGATTGGTTCGGCATGTATTTTCGCACCTGCAACGGCCAGAACGTCACCGGCACCGGTGGCAAGGCCAACCTCGGTTTCCGCATCGATAATTGCAGCGGCGGCGCCGGCTATAATCTCACGCTCGGCAGCCCCACCGGCAGCGGCGGCGGCGCGCACTTCGTCGAGACTTACGGCATCAATGGCGTCACCTGGGGCACCGTGACGGCCAGTAATTGGGGCAACTGCGGCGTCTTGCTCAACAAGACGACCTCCGCCAGCGGCAGCGCGGTGAATGGCAGCAATTGCGGCAATGGCACCGGCTACGCCGCGTTCCGGACCGCCAACGACAATCTCGGGCCGACCACGCTGGGCACGGTCAACGCCACCAATGGTTGCGGCCGCGGCTTCTACAGCACGACCAACAGCCAGAACACGACCATCAGCACCGTGAACGCGTCCAATTGCACCGGCATCGGCATCTGGATCGGCTCCGTGTCGAAGAACGTGCACGTCAACGGCGGCATCGTGAAAAGCAACGCCGGCGGTTGCTGGACCGATAGCAATCCGCCCGAGTACAACAACAGCGTGAGCGTTTCCTGCCAGTAGTAGTATGAGAATGTCGCGTGCGCGGCTGACACCGCGCACGCCCATTCGCACGGTCCCGATCCGATTGCCAGGAACACGCGAGGCGCGGTCGGAAACGATTCCGCCGCGCCGATTCGGCTCAGGCCTGCTGCCGCGAGCGGCGCAGGGCGTTCAATGCTCTCCGCTTACCACTCCTGTATGTCGATGTGCCCGACGCCGTCCGGCCCGGGACCCTGATTGTAGAGCAAGACGGTATAGTCGCCGGCTTGGAGCTCCAGGTTGGCAAGGCCCGCTTCGCGGTCGTCGATGGTCCACCAATACCGTGGCTGCAGTTGAGCCTTCGTGGCTGGATCGATATCCCACGACGACGCGACCATCGTGGATCCGCGGTACACTTCGAGCCGGGGATCCGCCACGGCGGCCAACCCGAACTGCGCCAGGCTCGGGCCGCTGCCACGAACGCAAATACGCATCGTGCGATCGAGGTGGAACCCGAGAATAAGCGTGTTGTTTCCGTTGCCTGCGGTGCCGCGGAGCGACATGCCCGCAATCCGTGAATCGCTGATGGTATCGGTTGAAACGAGTCGAATGTGACCGATCCGATTCGTTCCGCCGGCATCGCCCATCACGACCGTGTAGCTGCTGTCCGGGCAAAGATCGGCGGTGATGGCCGCTTCTTTGGCGTCCAGCGGCTGCCCATAATTAAGCCCGCGTATCAAGTAAGGACTGTTGGGCAGCACCCGGACCTTGAGGAAGTTATTCGAATCGCCTGATGGCGTATGTTGGAATGTTGCCCAGTCGTTGTTCATCGCCAACAGCCCATTGCTGTTATGCAGCTGAAGGATCGGATCGACGACCGTCGTGCTTGTCCCTCCGGGCATATAAGGAGCCAAGCCCGGCCCCATGGCTTTGGCCACAATCCGCATGCCGGCGGGCCCGACCGTGTTGAAGCCGATGATGAACGCGCCGTATTGGCTATCGAGCTTTCCGCGGGCCGTAATTTCGGTGAAGCGCGCCCGACCGGCATTCGATTGGTAAGCCCGGTACTTCGCCACCGCGTCCTTCATCATGTCGTAGATCGCGGTGCCCCATTCGACGGTTGGCTCGATATCGCGTGCCGTCTCGACGTGAAAGCCCGAGTCGTGCGACATGAAGTGATTGTACTCGCTGAGGAACAGGAAAACCGGGTTCACGCGCCGCGCGATCGAGGTCTGCTCGTAAATGACCTGCCCGCCGCGCGTCGCCGTGGTATCCACACCCCAGCCGGGAGACTTCGGTGTTACCGCGACAAATTCACCCCGTCCACCGCCCGGGAGCAGCGTATAACTCGAAAAACCGTCGCTCGCGGGGTGAGTGTAGACGCGATCACACCACGTCCAAACCGTGTCTTTGAGCCGGATGTAAGGATTCGTCGGATCGTTCGGATCGCGCGTCGCGCTGGCGTCCGGATTATTCCAGAAGCCGTTCACCGACTCGGTGAATCCGCCCATGTGACGCAGGGTGAACTGGTATCCTTGGTTTTTCAGCGTCTGCGCCTGGGCGTTAACCGCGTCGATATAGTACGACACCGTCGCGTGATAGACGATCACGAGCGGCGAATTCGCTTCGCCATAGCAGACCGCGAGTTTGGGATGCTTTTGCAGCTCCTTGAGCGTGAACAGGAGTTCGCGTTGAAATGCGCTGAGGTTGTCATGGCCTGAAGTCGTATCCACGACGAGATCGGGGCCGACAACCGCGGTCCAGTGTGACGCCAATTGGCTTGGCGCTTTCGTCGTGTTACCGGACTCGACCTTCTGCGTGCAGCGATAATTGATGCCTCCGTCGGAAACCAAATCGCCGATCTCGTGCGTCGATCCCACCTGCCAGGGAGAATAAACGCTGACGATTCCCAGGCATGGTACGACCCGAAGCGGATCGGTGACGGGATAATCCTGATTCTGATTATCGAGCGTCTCCATCAACGCCATGAAGGCCTTGGGCTGAATGTTCGTGTAGCCCGCCTCGCGTTCGGCGTAGCTATATTGGCCGACGGTGTTGTTGGTGAGGTCGGGAACGATGATGTCGCAGCCGAGATTCCGGATCTGTTGGTTGTGCAGTTGAATCACGGCTGGGCAATTCGAGGGATAGCCCGCGGACATGCCGGTCGCCGTTTGAACGGCGCTCGGGAGTAGTGGAGTCGCACAGCAGAGGCCGGCGGGGTAATTGCCATTCTGCGGGTCGCGGCCGCTGATGAGATCGTTATAGGTCGTATTTCGCCACGTGGTGTTCGTGGTGGTGTTGTACCGGTTCGGGTCGGCCCAGCTCGTATCGTTGGTCGAGAGTTTCCCCCACCAGACGGCGTAGCCCATCATCACGTGGGTGCTGTCGGTTGGGTTCACCATCATCGACCCCGTGTAGTTGAAGGTGCCTTGTGGAAGCGGATAGATATCCGCGCGGAGCGCGGCCGTGGTGGCCACGGTGAGTAATATATGAGTCAGTCGTTTCATCATAGATATGCCGGCCGCTGGAACGGTCGTCGAAGCCCGCGAACCATTCGCAGCAGCATCGACGCCCCCCAATGGCGACCGCATAACCTCGTCAGGCAGACGTGTCGCGCTCAAGAATCCGTTTTGACGAATTCATGGTATGCATCTGACCGGAGCTCGATCGGTCGTCGCGTGTGGCAAAGCCTTCGAGTCGCATCGACTCGCTCGCGCCTCGTGGCTACGCGCTGGCCCGATATCCCATCGAGACTCGCCGTCGCGCCGAAAAACGCGCAGCGTCGGCACCATGATCGCAAA
>CBINOT010000272.1:0-6802 GCA_966252355.1 uncultured Opitutus sp.
GGTGGTGTGACCAAGGCTGTCGAGATACTTACCGCCGGTGACACAGCTGATCTTATAGGTCGAGCCGCTCACATTCGTGACGACCCACTTCTGGTTATTGCTCGTGCCGTCGGCCCATTGGCCGACTTCCGCGCCATCGGTCGTGGCACCGAGATTGTCGAGCATCTTGCCGCTCGCGACGCTCTTGATGCTATAGGTGCCATTCGCAATCGGGCCGCCGCCGCCGCTGCTGCCGGAGAAATTGCCGGTGATCGACATCGACGAGGTGCCCATCGTGAATTGATAGATCCGGCTGGAGCTCGAGACCGAGCCGGTCCAGTTGACGAAACTGGCGCCGGAATTCGGACGCGCCAGCGCCGTGACTTTCACGCCCTGCGGAAAACTCTGCGTGCGGGTGACGGTGCCGTTCGAGTTATTGCGGCTGAACGTGACCGTGTAGGTCGAGCGCAGTGCCGGCACGAGGTTCTGCATGCTGGTATAGCTGCTGGAACGAATGCCTTGAGTGACGAGCCGCGCCATTTCGATCGCACCGGCTTCCTGGAAGTGCACGTTGTCGGAATGCGTGGTCGAATAATTCGGCCAATCGCCGGCCGGCAGGTTCATGTACCAGTAGTACGTGCAGTAGGTCTGGCCGAGCGACTCCATGAGCGTCTTGCACATGCCATCGAGGTCGATGCACGGGACGTTCTGCTCGGCGGCGACTTCGCGGGCCGCGACCGGATAGCCGTGATAGGCATCGTACACGGTGCCGTCCGAGTTCCAGGCGTTGCGGCGGAGCGTGGCGACGATCACCGGATACGCGCCCTTCGCTTTGGTTTCGCTGATATACTTGCGGAGGTAGTCCTTGAACGTCGTCGAGGCGTCGGTGTGCCGCGCGGTGTCGGTCGCGCTGTCGTTGATGCCAAACTGGATGAAAGCGTAATCGCCGGACTTCAGCAGGCTCTTCACGCCAGACCAGTAATTATCGTAGAAGCTCTTCGAACTCGTGCCGCCCACCGCTTTGTTGGTGACGGTCACTTTGGTCGAGTCGACGAACTTCGGCAGAACCTGGCCCCAGCCGGTTTGCGGATAGTAGCCAGAGGTGTAATCTTGCACGGTGGAATCGCCGCAGGTGTAGATGACCGGCAGAGCGCGAGCCGTGGACGGCGCGAACGCGATCGCCGCGAGAGCAGCGACCGGCGTGACTGAAACGAGACGGCGGAGGACCGCCGCCATGAGACTACGCACCGGGGTGGTGCGGGGAATCAGCGGGTTATTCATGGTACGATGTTATTTGCGACTAACAAATCCGGGGGCGCGCCAAACGACTGGGCATGGGGAAGCCCGGTCGAGGAGCGTTCGCAGCTATCGGGGGGGTAATAGTTCAGCGCCGCGGCAGGGGGGTGCCGCGACATCCGAACTCGTAGGCTAGGTCGGCGCATGCGCGCAATCTGGGATTTTTCGAAATCCGCGCTCGCGGCGAAAAATCGGCGCATTTCGCCACGTTATACTCCTCGCCTATCAGAGTTTATGCGGTCGCAGGGGCGAACCCGGTCTGTTTAGGCGAACAGTCTGGCACACGTGGCGTATGCCACCGAGCGGCCCGGCGAGCGAAACTCTGACGCTACCCCTCCAGCTCGGACCAGCGTTTATAGGCGGCCGCGAGTTCGGCTTCGAGCTGCTGCAAGCGCGCCGTCGCCTTCCCCACTTCGGCGCCGGCAGTCTTGAAAAAGACGGGGTCCGCGAGAGACGCAGTCAGCTTCTGTTGCTCGATTTCGAGCGCTTCAATCTTCGCCGGAAATGCCTCGAGCTCGGCGCGCTCCTTGTTCGACAATTTGCGCGCTTTCTTCGCCGGCGCGGCCGCCGTGCTCGCCGTTTCTTTCGCCTCGCGCTTCGCCTGCTCCTCGGCGGTGGCCGCCGCGGCGGCATTGCGCGCCAGCTCCCGCTGCCAGTCTTCGTAACCGCCGATGTATTCGGAAATGCGGCCCTCGCCCTCGAAAACGAGCAGGCTCGTGCACACCTCGTTCAGGAAAGCACGATCGTGGCTCACGAGCAGAACGGTGCCGCCGAATTCGACGAGCAGATCCTCGAGCAACTCGAGCGTCTCGGCGTCGAGATCGTTCGTCGGCTCGTCGAGCACGAGCACATTGGCCGGCTTCGTGAAGAGCCGCGCGAGCAGCAGGCGATTGCGCTCGCCGCCCGACAACGCCTTGATCGGCGTACGGGCGCGCTCCGGCTCGAACAAGAAGTCTTCGAGATAGGAGATCACGTGCCGCGTCCGTCCGTTGATCGTCACGGTCGCATTGCCATCCGCGACCGCATCCTGCACGCGCATCGTATCGTTGAGCTGCGCGCGCAACTGGTCGAAGTAAACGATCTCGAGCTTCGTGCCGTGCTCGACGGTGCCGGATTGGGGGGCGAGCTGCCCGAGCAGCAGGCGCAATAGCGTGGTCTTGCCCGCGCCGTTCGGGCCCACGATGCCCACCTTGTCGCCGCGTTCGATCCGCGTGGAAAAGTCGCGCAGGATCCAGCGGTCTTCATAGCGAAAGCTCACGTCCTCGCAGGTGATGACTTTGAATCCGCTGCGATCCGCCTCTTGCGTCGTGATCTTCGCGTTGCCGGCCCGGACGCGCCGCGCCGCTTTTTCCGCCCGCATGGCCTTCAGGGCGTTGATGCGATTCTGCGCCCGCGAACGTTGTGCTTTCACCCCGCGCCGGATCCAGACTTCTTCTTGCGCCAGCTTCTTGTCGAACTGCGCCCGCTGCACTTCCTCGGCTTCGAGCACCGCCTGCTTGCGCTGGAGGAAAGTGTCGTAGTCGCAGGCCCAGCCGATCAGCTGCCCGCGGTCGATTTCGACGATCCGCGTGGCGATCTTGCGCAGGAAAGCGCGATCGTGCGTCACGAAAAGCAGCGCTCCGCCCCAATCGAGGAGAAACTCCTCCAACCATTCGATCGATTGGAGATCCAAATGATTCGTGGGCTCGTCCAATAACAAGAGTTGCGGGTCCTCCACCAAGCCGCGTGCCAGCAGCACCCGGCGTTTCTGCCCGGCCGAGAGCGTGGCGAATTCGGTCTCGGCGGGGAGGCCCATCTTTTCCAAGAGACGCTCGACGCGATCGTGCCGTTCCCAGTCGTTATGCTCCTCGAAGCTGCCGCCCTCGCCTTCGACGACCCGTTGCACGGTGCCGGTGAGGCCGGCGGGCACTTCTTGCTGCAAGGTCGCGAACACCGCGCCGGGCTGACGAAACACTTGCCCCTTGTCGGGCGCGGTGGTGCCGGCGATCACCTTCATCAAGGTCGACTTCCCCGCCCCATTGCGGCCGACGAGACAGACGCGTTCGCCGCGGTCGATCTGGAGATTGACACGATCGAAAATCGGCGCACCGCCGAAGCTCAGGCTGACATCGAGAAGATTGACCAGGGCCATTTGGAACCGACCAACGTGCACGAGGCACGTCGCGGCACGCAAGCACGTGGATGCCCGATCCTGCGTTTCGGTTCGTTCGTTCTCGAACGCTTTCTCATTCTCTTCCGTGCCCGATCCCGAGAACGAGAAAGAGAATGAGAATAACCGGCGTTTGTTATGCCGTCCCCCGTCGGAGACCGGCGCTACTCCCGGTTACGGGGCAAACTCGATCACCCTGCCATTCGGCAGCTTCAGGCGGAGCGGCTGACCTTGGACGAACCGGAGCTGGCGATAATCTTCGCCCATCACCGGCTGCAGCCGCCTGACATACTTATCCGGCCCCACGAGCGCGTTCAGCGACACAGTGGTCACGCCGTTTTCGAGATAATACTGATCCGCAGCCGCCGAGAGTTGCCGGAGATTGTTCATGACCGCTTTCTCCTGGGAGCTGGAGCGGACCTTTTGAAACGCCGGAATCGCCATCGCCGCCACCAATCCCACCGTGACTGGATTGTAGACGGAGATCATCGCGACTTCTTGCTTGAACGACCGATCCCAATACGCGCTCACCAAGATGCCGTCGGGGAGATTCGTCCGGAGCGCAACCATCGGGCGATCGATCTTCGGCACTTTCGACATGATCATTGCCATCACCGGCTTCGCTTGCGGCGGCAGCGACGGATTGAGGCTCTCGATCTTGCGAATCGCCTCGAAGAGGCGCGGGTGAACATAGCTGATGCCATTACCCTCGACGCCGACGCCCGCCGTGGCGCGTTGGAATTCCGCACTCTGCGCCAAGCCCGTCTTCAAGCCGCGGCACTCGTCGAAGAAGGCGCGCGTCGTCGCAAAGTACAGCGTCGTGCCATCGGCAATGAGCACCGGTTGAATCTCCGGCACGGGCGATTGCATGCCGAGTTCGTAGATGTGAAGAGTGCCCGCATCGCTGCGCTTGATCAACGGAGACTTCGCCAGCGAGGGCTCGATCACCTGCGCCACGCCGTCGATGCACACGAGCAACGAGACACCGGGTAACGCAAAACCTGGCTGTCCCGGCGTGCGGATCGTGTGCTCGGGGTCCACCCGCATCACGATCGCGGAATGGCCTTTCAAACCGTAGATGAGGTCGAGCACCGACAATGCGGCGTTTTCGCCCGCTTTCTTGAGGATCGTTTCAAGCTGATTGCCCATGGGCTCGCCGGCGACCTTCGCGACGACCTCCTTGATCGTCTGATAGACGACCGGAACGTCGATGTCTGCCTCGGCGTAGAAGGCCGTGTCCGTCGGCGCCAAGTTGAGATGCGTGAACGGACCCGGCTTCCCGCCGAGCCCGCGCAAGAGACCGCGACGCTCTCCCGGTGCATAGAAAAACATCCGATTGCGGAAATAGCCCGATTCATCGCGCACGGAGCTCACGCCAACCGCCTTGATATCCGTAAGGCCGAGCGTGCCGGCGATCGCCGCCAAGTCTTGCTTCGCGAACGGCGCGAGTTCCGGCTGCGTCTTGCTCGCTTGGTTGAGCAGCTCCTGGGCACCGGCCGTGAGTTTCAATACATCACCCTCGACATCGATGTAGCCGTAGAGGCTGCCGCCGAGCTCGAGATGCTTGTTCACGGCCGCGAAGTTGCGGCTGCGCTCGGCATCTTTGACGACCTCCACCGTGACCGGTTTCGGCGCCGTTGGCGTCGGCGCGGGCGTGGCCGGCTCCGCTTTTTTCTGACAGCCGGCCGCCAAGGCCAGGAGGATTGCGACGCCACACGAAAGAAGTTTCGGGCTCATGCGCAGTATGGCATAGCGCAATAAAGAAGCCCCGGGAAGCGCGAATCGGCCAATACTGCGATTCTGTATAGTGGACGGCCCACCGCCGTCTTCGTTCTCCCGCTCGTGCTCGTAATCGTGATCGTGATCGACCGCATCATGTAGGGCGGCGTCCCCGAACCCCGCCGTCGCGCAAGATCGCGCAGCGGCCCCGCGCCCCAAACCAAGTGTCATCTAATGGATGACACTTTCTCAGGTGAGCCTCCGGTGCCGCCATTCGCGATCGCGGGCCTTCGACGGCGGGTTCGGAGACCCCGCCCTACATTGCCCAATGGGGAAATTCCAATTGCGAGCGCAGCGGTTTTCGACTTGCTCGCGCTCGATGGACGACATCCCGCCGCTCCTCGTTTCGCCGCCACCGATCCTTCCGGAGGCTGCAGCTCCCGCCGCCTGCGAAACCCGAGCGCTACGCAAACGCTTTGGCGAAACGATCGCGGTCGACGGGCTCGATCTCCGTGTGCCGCCAGGCATGTTGTACGCGTTCTTGGGACCCAATGGCGCCGGCAAGACGACGAGCCTGCGCATGATCGCAGGACTCCTCAAACCGGACAGTGGCGACGTTTTGATCCACGGCGTATCGCTCACCACCGACACGGTGGGCGCGAAACGGCCGCTTGCATACGTCCCCGACGATCCGGTTCTCTACGGCAAGCTGCGTCCGCTCGAACATCTCGAATTCGTCGCTGCACTCTGGGGCATGCCGGCGGCGTCCGGCGAGCCGCGGGCGACAGAACTCCTCCAATCGCTCGGCTTATGGGACAAGCGGGACGACTACATCGAAAGCTTTTCGCGCGGCATGAAACAAAAGATGGCGCTGGCGGCGGCGCTGATTCACTCGCCCACCGTCATGCTGCTCGACGAGCCGTTGACCGGACTCGACGCTGCCGCGGCCCGGCTGGTGAAAGACTTGCTCAACGATTTCGTGCGCCGCGGCGGGACCGTCATTCTCACCACGCACATCCTCGAGGTCGCGGAGCGGATGGCCGAACGCATCGGAATCATTCACGCGGGCCGTTTGACCGTCGAGGGCACGCTGGAGCAATTGCGGCAACACGCCGGCCAAATCGGCGGGACGCTCGAAGACGTTTTCCTGCGCGTGACGAGCGCGCCGTCAGCCGAGCCGCCGCCGCTCGCGTAACGGTCATGCACGGCACAATCGCGCGAGTCCGATGAGGACGCTGGCTTCCGAAACCTGGCTCATCTTGCGGAACGATTTCCGCTTGTTATGGCGCGATCTTCGCAGCGGACGGCTGCGCATGTTCTCGAGTCTGACGATGATCGGCCTGCTGCTGGCGCTCGTCCACGTGTTTTCGATTCTCCTGTTTTCGAGCCTGCGCCGTCCGCCGCCGCTCGTCGGCGAAACGATCGTATGGTTCTTCGTCGGCTTTCTCATGCTTGGCGCCGCGATGAACCACGCCGTCACGGTGTTGTTCGAGCGGGCGGACTTCGACCTCCTGCTCTCCGCGCCGATTTCGCCGCGAGCGATCTTGCTCGCCCGGCTCGCGGCGATGACGGCCGCGTCGGCGCTGACCATCGCGATTTTCTTCGTGCCGGTGCTCAATGGCGCCGCGATCGGCCTGGGGGCTCGTTATCTGTGGTGCT
>CBINOT010000273.1:0-6775 GCA_966252355.1 uncultured Opitutus sp.
GGTAAGCTGAAACCAACCGTCATTTTCGCCTAAAAGCGGCTGGATTTCGATCGTGCAACCCACCATCCGTATATTCCGAGTTGCAAAGCGGCCCATTTTTCGAGTTGCTGCGCGATGTTTGCCGGGGCGCTCACATCGGTGAGACGCCGAAATGGCACGAGGAGGTTGGTGGCGGACCAATAGTCGCTCGTTCCTGCATCGAGAATTTGTTTTCGAAATAAATCCCAATGCGGTGCTATCCATATCGCCGCGGCGATCGCCGGTACCAGCAATCCGACGCCCGCTAGAAATATTGCGAGGCGTGGTAGCTTCAGCAGCGTCATGCCTCCCACACACGATAGGACGAGGAACGGCGATTGCGGATAATAGCAGAACAGCCCAATTCCGGCCACCAGACCGGCACAAACAACTCGCCAGTCAACTCGTCGATCCACGGTCGAATGCAGGATGAGGCAGGTATACCCCAGGGCGGTCAGGGCGGTGAGGTTTTCCATTCGCACCTGAACCAATCGGCGTTCGACCATGA
Source organism: uncultured Opitutus sp. (assembly GCA_966252355.1). Taxonomy (GTDB): domain Bacteria; phylum Verrucomicrobiota; class Verrucomicrobiia; order Opitutales; family Opitutaceae; genus ER46. The sequence continues at coordinate 527 of CBINOT010000273.1, forward strand.
ACAGCCCGAATATTGCGCAGCTCGCGAAGAGGGCTTTGCGGGTTGGCAGTCCCATGATGTGTGCCAGTTGGTACGCAGTGGCCATCATCAACGTCGCCACGAGCGAGGACTGCGCGTAGATGCCAAAGGCGGTAAGGCCGAATATCTTCAACATCGCTGCCTGCAGTAGTGGCGCGACTGGCGGCCAATAGGAGACCGTGGCGCTCCCATTTACGTCGTCCATGCAGCCCCAGCGCAAAATGCCTTCGCGCAAGAAGTGATAACCAGATTCAGACCACCACACTTCGTCTCCCCCTGAGGCTGCTGGCACCAAGCCGGTTCGCAGCCACAGCACCGCGACGACGTAGACCGTCAACGCCACGGCGAAATAATGACCGATAGTGTCTCGGGGACGGAGTGTGGGCGTGATTCCGAGGGTTGTCACTCTGAGCGGTTTCGTGTTGATGCCCAAAACGTCTGGCGCCGCACGGGCTGCCTCGTCGCCAAGATCTTTGGCACGTGGCCCAAGAAGCTTCCCAAGCCGGAGATCCCCGCGCGAAGATACTGCGGCTTGCGGATCCAATATCGCAGATAACTAAGAAGCTTAAGCGGCAGCACCAGCGCCACATCGGGCGCTGGACAGCGGCGCAACGTCATCGCGAGCTCGTTGCACACGCCGGAGCGGTGGAGCGGATACCAGTCGCGGTCGCTCCATGCCTTGTCGTGCCAAACATGCACGCCTGGCATTTTCTCGATAGTGAATCCGATATCCAGGAGCCGAAGCGAAAGGTCCTTCTCTTCCGATCCGTAGGTTCCGGGCGACGACGCATAGAAGCCGGCGTTTCTTACGGCTGAGAGCCGCAATACATGTCCGCACCCGATAAACATCGCCGCCGGCCGCGGCGCTGTGCGACTGACGGCATCAGGGCGGTCGGGCGAAAGAATATCGAACGCGATCGCCGCGATTTCGGGGTATTGTTCCATTCGACGGATCGCCAGTTCTACCTCGTCCCCCTTCAAGAACCAGGCGTCGTCGTCCAGGCTTACATAATAGTCGGCTCCTGCCCCGCTCATTAGTTCGTTTCTACTCTCGATGATGCCGTGTGGCAATTCATGGCGCTGCCAATAGATTTCGGGGTATAGGTCCCTGATATTGGGCGTGGTGTCCGTCGAGCCGTCATCGAGCACCGCGATCTTCAAATTCGAATGCGTTTGCGCCCGAGCCGATGTAAGCGCTTTCGGCAAAATCGAGGCGCGGTTTCGGGTCGTAATTCCCACCAGTGCCGCCGGTGCTGTCATGTGATGCGTCGCCACAGGCCGCGTAGCTCTTCGGGCCAATGCGGAGGTCGGCGGACAAACAGAACCAGGCTGACAAATAGGCGGTGCAGCAGGAGTCGCCAATGCAGAGAGATTCCCTGGAGGCCGAGGATTTCCCGACTAACGATTGCCATGTTGTGCAGCTTCCCGGCGGTCAGGCGAACGCGATCCCGTTTGAACTCACTGGGCAGCGAATGGTGTTGGATCGCGCACTGGGCCGCGACGAACAGAGGGGCATGGCGCCCAATCCGAGCCGTGAGATGGACGTCTTCAGCAAAGCTATATCCAGAGAATGCGGGGAAGCGCTCGATGGCGAAGAGCGAGCGACGAACGAATAGAAAGGTGGCGGGCAGCCATTCGCTCCGCACGAGCGGACTGCCATCGGGCCGATAAACGGGATAGCAGTTGATCCCCGGACCGAAGAGGCGACCGCCGTAGTCTGCGTCGGAATAGCCGGATTGGATTCGATAGTAGGTTCGGGTCAAACGGCCGGGCCGGGGACGATCCTGGTCGTTGATTCGCGGGGAAACCGCGCCGAGCTCAGATTCCGACAAGTGATCGAAGTTTGCCAGGAGTTGTGCGAACACACCGGCCTCAAACTCGACGTCATCGTCCAAAAACGCGAGTACCTCGCCCTGTGCGAAAGCGGCTGCTTCATTGCGCTGAAGCGCAGCGCTCTTGGCTCGCGATCGAAGCACCGAAACGGGAAAGGGTGTCTTGTTTTCTGCGACGATCGCTGCAACCCGTTCGCTATCGCCCGCGGCAGCGATGATCGTCTCACAGGGCGGTCGGGTCTGCTTTCCCAAGCAACGTAAGACGACTTGGAGACTAGGAATGCGATCGAGCGTTGCGATCACCACCGAGCAGGTCACCGGTTGTTTACCGGTCACGGCCATATTCCGCTACCATGCATGATGCGCTTTACCAAGCGGTGCCGAAACGATTCCAGATGACTCGGAATTTTGTCTGGCTCGATGGTAAACGGATCCGGTGCATCGGCCGAGAGGCACTTTTCCGCCGGCTCGATTTTCAATTTCCAGTCCGTTTCATCGCAGTAGCCCTTGAAGGTGCCACACCCTTCCGCCATGGCACGCTGGCGGACAGCCAATCGTTCCGCGATTTGGCCAGGGCTGCGGTATTGATAGTGTTTCAGGCGGATCCGGCGCGGATGAACTACGCCGAGATGGCGTGGTGCAGACCCATGTTGCCAGACCAATCCCGGACGATAGCGGAAGAAGCGAGTCTCGGAGTATTCGCATCGATAGTAGCGTAGTGCCTGTTCGGCGGGCTGATGCGGCGGGTAGGCGAGAGGATTGGCTGCATATCGCGCGGCATCGCGGTCCGTGAAATAGAATTGGAAGCTAACTGCCCACACGACGTGATCGTGATGGGGAACCGCAGCCAGGAATGTACGCGGATCCTCAACGTAGATTTCGTCGGAGTCCACTTTGCACCACCAATCGCCGACTCCGGATTCATGGCGGTACCGATCGAATGTCTCGCTACGTAAGCTGTCCCGATAAGGCTTGGGGTCGGACTTGAACGGCACAATGGACGGCTCGTCTCGACTCAGACGTTGTACAATTTCCCAGGTTCCGTCGGTGCTGCCATTGTCGAAGACGAAGATGCGGTCGCACCAGCGACTCGCCTTCCGCAACGTCTCTTCGATCATGTCGGCCTCGTTTTTCACGAGGCAATTACCGAAGATTTTCAAGTGCTCGTTATTTCGCCGGACTCACGATGCAACCGGAAGCAGAACGCGTCTTCCGTTCCGTGTAGAATGCTGTAACCCGCGTCGGCTAACGACCGATAGCAGGCGCGACGACGTTCGTCAGTCAGCCATCGATGTTCGAACACGACGATCACCGGTAATGGACGGATCGTGGACAATAACTGTTTAATCACAAGGTCATCGAGTCCCTCGATGTCACAAAGCAGTACATCCAGCCGCGGAGCGCCGCCGCGATTCAACAAAGTGCGTAACGTGCAGGTTTCTACCGGATCCTCGACTACTTCCGCCGCCAACCGGAAGTAGCGCTTCTTCGCCAGAACCATCCTGCGATCGAATGATGAAAAAACGTCGAGCTGGATCCCGTTTTCGAATTCGCGATCGAAGCGATAAATTGTCGACTCGCCGTCGCTTTCGCCAAACGCGACGGGCAACACGCGAACGCGAGGATTTTCCGCTTGGAGGGAGGATAATTTCGCTAAGCAATGCCGCTGTGGCTCGACCAGGATCGGAGCGACATTCGCCGGTTCGCGCAGAGAAGCGGTGAAGTCGTCTTTTACGCCGTCGTTGGCTCCAATATGAAGCAAGTAGACGTGGTCGGCATTAGCTGCGTATAACGCGAACACCTCTCGTAATAGCTTGAGATACGTGCGACTTGTTTCCTCTCCGGCCCGCAGGAGATCGAATCGGTCACGGGCCATGGCGTCATATCCGAGGCGACGAAGAAGACCGCGTAGAAAACTCCTAATCATGATGCTGTCCAACGGCGGCGAGAGCGTCGCCAAGCGAGTCCCGATATAGATGAAACCGTAGTTTGCTTCGAAGCGCCGAACTCGGCTGTTGTCGGAACCAAGCCCGGCAACGCGGAGAGATTAAGCTGAGATCGGCCAGGGTCTGACGCACCCGACCGAGCAGGTCGGCGTTGCCGGAGACATCTGCCATATTGACTAGCCGCTCGGGCCCCACCTCCGCGACGACGGCTGCGCTTAATTGGTTCAGATTCGCGGCCAGTCGCCGGTTGCCGACGAGTTGCCGCCGGATCGCAATGGGTGGTAACATCGACCAAAGCGACAGCGGCTGCGGCAGCAGCGCGATGGTGCGGGGGACGCGCACTTGACGAATGCATTCTTGCAATTGTGGCTCGGTGACACCGGATCCTACTCTTAAGTCGATGCCGGCGCGTAGACGCCAAAAATATCCGCCATTTGGGAGGCTAATCGTGAGAAACGCATTCAAGAGCAATCGTTCGCGGCCCCAGACTTCTTCGTCTAGGGCGGTACGCAGTGTAGCGCCAGGAGTCATTCCGGTCGGGGTCGCATGCACGCATCGCTGATTGAACGAGACGATGTCAACGTCGGAGCGCGCGAGCCGCAGCATACCGACTTCGATGAACTCGGGCTCGATAGCGTTATCGTCCTCGAGGACGAAAGCGAAATCGCCGTCCAAGAGGGGTGCCGGAGAGAACGCTTGGTCGAGATTACCTGTGGCGCCGAGGCGGTGCTCGTTGTGCCGGTAAGTGATACGCGTGTCATCGAGTGCATGCACCACGTTGGCACCCTCCTTTGATTCCGAGTCGTCCAGAACGATAGCGCGCCAATTGGAACAGGTTTGGCGCTGCAACGATAATAACGCACGCTGCAGCAATTCAGGTCGGCGGTATGTGGGAATGCGGCATTCCACGCATATCCTGGTTTCGCTATCCGGCCCGGCCATGCGCGTATGCAGCGTTCAAGATTTCGTAGAGTCTCGCTCGTAACGCCGTGCCATCGAACGCTGCGGCGGCGACTTGTGCTTTCTCTGCAAGCTTCACCCGCAATTGTCCTTCCTGCTTCAACCGGGAGATGGCATCGAGTACCGCGGCCGGGCTAGGATCAGTGACGATCAGTGCCGCGTTGGGGCGTTCGGCGCACCAGCGAACTCCGCTGGCGTAGGAGGGCCCGGTAATCAGCAGAGGCAGCCCCAGGGAAAGACAGTCGCCGAGCTTGCTCGGAAAGTGCGTGCGATATTGGCTCTCGTGCGGTCCGGGAGGATCCAAGTATGGCTGCAAGACGACATCGCATCGGTCGATCAAGAGCTGCCACGCCGCCTCAGGGGGAGATATATAGCCGTTGAATCGGAACACGTCGCTAGCCTCGCGGAGGGGGCTGAGATGGCCACCGGGCATCGGGCCGAATACCTCCACGACCGTTTTGGTTTCGCGTAGCAACGGGAGCATTTGCATCAGCTGCTCTCCGTAGCCGTAATGCAGCCCGCCGGCATAGCCCAAGGTCAAAGTCCCTGGGCGTTTGAGTTGTTCGCAAGCGGAAGCAGACTGCGATACGGGAGTATCGGACCGCGGTGGCAGCAGTACTTCGCCTTCGGCTTGGAATGACGCCGAAAAGTGCGCGACCATTCCTGGGCTGACGCAGAGCCGGGCGAATGCTTGTCGATACACCTCTGCGTCGCGGCGCCGCTGTTGCGGACGAAGCCACGGCCAGACGGGTGCGAAACCGGCGGGGACGTCGTGAATGAACAGGATGAGCGGACGCCGTCGTTGCCGTGCGTATCGCGTCGCGACGTCATAGTACCAAGGATCCTGCATCAGACTTATCACTACATCCGGCCTAAACTCTCCCGCGGCTCGATCGATTCGACGCAGTCGCACGGCCGACGGCGCGCCGAGCGCGCGGAGGCCCGCGCGCCAGAGCCAGAATCGTGTGCGGTTCAGCCGGTCCGCCATTAGCGGCAAATGAATGTAGTGACAGCGGAGACGTTTTTCGGCGGACGCGATTTCGGCGTTGGTGACAACGCGAATCCGATCGGAAGGGTAGTGCTGAAACAACCGGTAGAATATGATACTTCCGGCTCCGGTAGTTTGAGGCGGCTCGTTCGTTATGAAAAGCAGCCGCGGAAATTCCGGTGCGGACGAGTGCATCACGACAGATTTCAGATGGCCCTTACGATCACGGCTATGCCTGAGCACTCGAAACTCGGGTTACATCGATGAACAACAGATTGCCTTCCGGATATCGGGTTAGGGAGTCGGTCGATTTTCGCTCCACCGTTTGGGCTACGTACCCGCGATCTAGCAAAAATTGCCGCTTTTCGGTCTCGAGCGGATCGCATTCCATTAAAATATATTCCGGCCGCCGGGGACCACTCCAGGTGAACCCTTTGAAAACCGAGGTTTCGTAGCCTTCCACGTCGATCTTCATCAGCCGGACTCGGTTTACTCCCAGCTTGTC
>CBINOT010000274.1:0-6684 GCA_966252355.1 uncultured Opitutus sp.
GAGCCCGTCGCGCGTGGTGCCGCGGGTGGGCTACGGCACGCAGATGCTTTATCTGCTGGGGGTGATCATCGGCCTGATGCCGATCCACGCCTACATCACGTTTTCGCACGATACCCTGTATCCGACTTATGAGTTCGCGCCGCGCCTGTTTCCGAATTTCGGCCCGCGCGACGATCAGCTGTTAGCCGGCGTGAGCATGCAGCTGATGGCGCTCGCGGTGAGCATGATCGCTTTCGGGGTCGCTTTCTATCGTTGGTACGAAGCGGGCGAACGGCGTTAGTTTTCGGCGCCGTGTCGCGCGACGTTGGTGTTGCAGACGCCTACCTATTATCGCGGCGTGAGCGCGCCTGACGCCTCACCGCGAGGCATCGTCCCGCCCCTCACCGCCAATCGTCGTCGCCGGAAATCTCACGCAGCGCAATCTGGCCGTCGATCATATCCAAGGTCGTGCGTACGATCTCGAGATCTTCGTCCTCGAACATGCCGGCGATTTCCTCGCGGACGGCGAGCAGCGACTCGGCGGGCATCTCCTTGAGCACCCCGCTCAGCACCGCGTGCACCGCCTCGGTTTGCTCGTTTGGTGGCAGAGCAGCGATGGCTGCCATTAACCGGGAAGCGATATCTTCGTCCCAATTCATACGCTCACCGTCCGGCGCGGAACGGGAGTGTTCCCGATGACGACGAGCGGAGTTAAATCGCGTTTTCTGCCGCGCATTTGCGCGCGACGCGATTGATCGCCACGACCCGCGGACCCGCCGCCGCGTTTCGCACGGCGGAAAAGTTCCCGCAGTCTGCGCGCGGAGCGCGGCCACCCTCGGCCGCTGGTTTGAAGATCCAAAAAGCGGACGAGGCCATCCGCGCGCCAAGGATCAGGCCGTCCGCGTTTGGCGCAAAAAAGCGCCGGCTCGACGCCGGCGCTGGTTTTGAATCGATCGCGCGCTCGCGTTACGTCGTTGCTGGCGCGAGCAGGTCGTCGATCGAGTCGCTCTCGACGCCGACGTCCGCGAAAAGCCACGACGAGAGGTAGCGTTCGCTGCTCGACGGGATCACCGCCACGATCTGCTTGCCCTTGTTCTCCGGGCGCTTCGCGAGCTGCAACGCCGCCCACACCGCGGCACCCGAGGAAATGCCCACCGGAATGCCGTCGAGCTGATTGACCTGTTTGCTGACAGGACCGGAGTCCGCTTCCTTCACGCGGATGACTTCGTCGTAAACCTTCGTGTTCAGCACGGCGGGAATGAAGCCCGCACCGAGGCCCTGCAACTTGTGCGGGCCAGGCTGACCGCCCGACAACACCGGCGAAGAATCGGGTTCCACCGCGATCATCTTGATCGATGGCTTGCGCGATTTGAGGACTTCACCGACGCCAGTGATCGTACCGCCCGTGCCGATACCGGACACGACGATGTCGACCTTGCCATCAGTATCCCGCCAGATCTCTTCGGCGGTGGTCTTGCGATGGATCGCCGGATTCGCGGGATTCGAGAATTGCTGCAGAATGACGCTGTTCGGAATCTTCGCCGCCAGTTCTTCGGCCTTGGCGATCGCGCCCTTCATGCCCTTCGCGCCTTCGGTCAGCACGAGCCGCGCGCCGAGGATCTTCAGGATCTTGCGGCGTTCCATCGTCATCGTCTCGGGCATCGTGAGGATCAGCTTGAGGCCCTTGGCCGCGGCGACGAATGCGAGCGCGATGCCCGTGTTGCCGGACGTCGGCTCAATCAGCACCGTCTTGCTGTTGATCTTACCGCTCTTCAACGCGTCATCGATCATGGAGAAGCCAATGCGGTCCTTCACGCTCGAGAGCGGATTGAAGAACTCGAGCTTGAGCAGCACTTCCGCCTGCGCGTTATGCGCCGCGGCGGTGCGGTTCAAACGCACGAGCGGGGTGTTTCCAATCGTTTCCGTGATGTCGTTGTATATTTTGGCCATGGTAATCGTGGTGGGGTTCGCGCTGTTTTGGTTGGAATTTCAGTTGCGATGAGGGGTCCAAGCTTTCGCGACTTGGGCAGAAAAGAGAAAACTAAAACCCAAAACGCAAAAGGCTAAACCCAGTTTCGAGTCATATTGCGTAATCTTCGTTGAAGGAATGCGCGCTGCGCAACCGCAGGCAGGCGAGATCGCCCACGTTGAGACCGAGCGACTCGAGTTCCGCGCGCGAAATCTCGACCTCGACCGGCTCCCGCGAACGCACTTGCTCCAAGGTGATGCGCGCTTGCGGCCCCGCCGCGTGAATGTAGCGCACGACCGCGGTGATGCCCGCGACGCCCGGCGCGTGCGCCAAGACCTCGATGTCATGCGGACGGACATACAACAGCCCGTCGTCTTCCATCGAGGGCGAGCGAACGGGCGGCCCGCCCCCGTCCGCCAGCGCCTGCGCCCGCAGCACGTTCACATTGCCTAAAAATTGATACACGAACGGCGACGCCGGCCGGTCGTATACCTCCTGCGGCGTGCCGACCTGCTCGACGCGCGCCTGATTCATGATCACGACTTCGTCCGCGATCTCGAGCGCCTCTTCCTGATCGTGCGTGACGAACACCGTGGTCAAATGCACCTCGTCGTGAAACTGGCGCAGCCAGCGACGCAGATCCTTGCGCACCTTGGCGTCCAGCGCACCGAACGGCTCGTCGAGCAACAACACACGCGGTTCGACCGCGAGCGCCCGCGCCAGCGCCACGCGTTGCCGCTGGCCGCCGGAGAGCTGCGTGGGATAACGGTCGTTGAGCCCCTCGAGTTGCACCAGTTGCAGGAGCTTGTGCACGCGGTCCTTGATCTCGGTGCCGTTCGGCCGATCGCGGCGGCGGCGGACATTGAGGCCAAAAGCGATGTTTTCGAACACGGTCATGTGCCGAAACAACGCGTAGTGCTGAAAAACAAAACCGACCTTCCGCTTGCCGGCCGGGACATTGGTGACGTCCTCGCCGTGAAATAGGATCTGGCCGCTGCCCGGATCGGCATGCTCCAGCCCCGCAATGATGCGCAGGAGCGTCGTCTTGCCCGACCCGGAAGGGCCGAGCAGCGCGACGAGCTTCCCGCGAGGGACGTTGAGGTCGACGTTATCCAACACGACCGTTTGGCCGAACGTCTTGCGGATCTTGGTGGCTTGAATGCTCATCGCTGGAAGTGCCGATCGAAAGGGTAAGGAGAGGCCGAGTGGAGGGTTCGAGGTTCGACGGGGAACGTTCGGAGTTTCGCGACTGGGCTAGCGCCGCGCTTTCGCGTGCTGCCATTCGACGAGCGATTTCAACACGAGCGTCGCCAGGGCCAGGAGCGCCAGCAGCGACGCGACCGCGAACGCCGCCACAAAATTGTATTCGTTGTAGAGAATCTCGACCTGCAGCGGCATGGTATTCGTCTCGCCGCGGATGTGGCCGCTGACGACGGACACCGCGCCGAATTCGCCCATCGCGCGCGCATTGCAGAGGATCACGCCATAAAGCAGGCCCCATTTCACATTCGGAAGGGTCACGCGCCAAAAGGTCTGCCACGCGTTCGCACCGAGCGTGATCGCCGCGTATTCTTCGTCCGCCCCTTGCGCCTGCATGAGCGGAATCAGTTCCCGCGCCACAAACGGAAACGTGATGAACGTCGTCGTGAGGAAGATGCCCGGGACCGCGAAAATGATCCGGATGTTATGCGCGTCCAACCAAGGCCCGAGCCAGCCGTGCAAGCCGTAAACCAAGACGTAGATCAAGCCGGCAATGACCGGCGAGACGGCGAACGGGAGATCGATGAGCGTGATGAGCACGCTCTTGCCGCGGAAATTGAATTTCGTGATCGCCCACGCCGCCGCGAGGCCGAACAACAAATTCGCCGGCACCGCCACGACCGCCGTCACGAGCGTCAGTTTGATCGCGGCCAGCGCGTCGGGATTGGTCACGGCATCCAAATACGCCCTAATACCGCGACGGAACGCTTCGCCGAACACCGCGGCCAGCGGAAGCAACAGGAAACAGGCGATGAAAAGGAACGCGATCGCCATGAGCGTCCACCGCATCCAGAGCGGATCGTTCGTCGCTCGCGGAGCAGCGTGAGCGACGCCGTCTTGGGTCATCGAACTGGCAACGGCGGAAGACATCAGAATTTTGGATTTTGGATTCTCGATTTTGGATTTTGCCGCTGTTCGAGCAGCGCGGGCTTATGGTCCACGAAGGGCTCTCTTCGCCGCGTCGACGGCAAACCGGGACTTGCAAAATCGCTGTCGAAATGGGTTGGGATCGCGTTCATCGATCGAAAATCAAGAATCCAAAATCGAAAATCCTCAGACGCGATGATACCGGCGGCTCCATTTCTGGAGCAGGTTGATGACGAGCAGGAGCGCGAACGACGCGACGAGCATCACGACGGCGAGCGCGGTCGCGCCGCGGTAATCGTACTGCTCCAGTTTCGTGATGATCAGCAGCGGCACGATCTCGGTTTTCATCGGCATGTTGCCCGAGATGAACACGACCGAGCCGTACTCCCCCAGCGCCCGCGCAAACGCCAGCGCGAAGCCGGTCAGCATCGCCGGCACGAGTTCCGGCAGGATCACCCGGGTGATGGTTTGCACGCGATTCGCGCCGAGGGTAGCCGACGCTTCTTCGATCTCCGGCTCGAGCTCGGACAACACCGGTTGCAAGGTGCGCACCACGAACGGCAGGCTGATAAAGGTCAACGCGACGAATACGCCGAGCTGCGTGAAAGCGACATGGACGCCCGCCGGATCGAGCCACTGCCCGATCCAGCCGGTTTTTGCGTAAATCGCCGTCAACGAAATGCCGGCTACCGCCGTGGGTAACGCAAACGGCAAGTCCACAATCGCGTCGATCACGCGCTTGCCCGGAAACGAATAGCGCACCAGCACCCAGGCGACGATCGTGCCGAATACCGTGTTCACCGCGCCCGCGGCAAAGGAAGCGCCGAAACTCAATCGGTAGGCCGCCATGACCCGGGGCGCCGTGACGGCGGTCAGAAAATCGTGCCAGGACATCCCGGCGGTCCGCACAAAAACCGCGGCCAAGGGCACCAGCACGATTAGGCTGAGATACGTCAGCGTAAATCCGAGCGAGAGCCCGAAGCCGGGAAGGACGAAGCGTGGGAAGCGGGTACGCACGATTAGAGGTCTTGGACGTAGGCGATAAAACCGCGGGATTCGGTCAGTATCGCACTCACTGCAACTTCCGTGGACCGCGCCTGCAAGCTCTGCTCGGCGGCAAACGCGGAAATAACTGCATGCGCGGCGTTCACGCTTCGTCCGTTCATTTCACGTAGATTTTCTCGAACACACCGCCGGCATCGAAATGCGTCTTCTGTGCTTTCGCCCACCCGCCGAACAGTTCGTCGATCGTGAACAGCTGGATCTTCGGAAAGCTCGCTTCGTATTTGATCGCGATCTTCGGATTCGTCGGCCGGAAAAAATTTCGGCCCACGATATCCTGGCCTTCGTCGGAGTAGAGATATTCGAGGTACGCCTTCGCGGCGTCTTCGGTGTGATTGCGTTTCACATTCGAATCGATCCACGCGACCGTCGGCTCCGCGACAATGCTGATGGAGGGCGCGACGATCTTGAACTTGTCTTCGCCGAATTCCTTCAGCGCGAGAAACGCCTCGTTCTCCCACGAGATCGCGACGTCGCCAATTTCGCGCTGCACGAACGTCGTCGTGGCGCCGCGCGCCCCGCTGTCCAACACCGGCACGTGCTTGTACAAGTTCGCCACGAACTCCTGCGCCTTGGCCTCGTCACCGTACTTTTTCAACGCGTACCCCCAAGCGGCCAGGTAGTTCCAGCGCGCGCCGCCGGAGGTCTGCGGATTCGGGGTGATCACCTGCACGCCGGGCTTAACCAAGTCGTCCCAATCTTTGATATCCTTGGGATTTCCCCGGCGGACCAAAAACACGATCGTGCTGGTGTAAGGCGCCGAGTTGTTCGGCAGCCGCTTTTGCCAGTCCAGCGGCAGAAGCTGTCCCTTCTTCGCGATCGCATCGATGTCGGCGGCGAGCGCGAGCGTCACCACGTCCGCGATTTGGCCGTCGATCACCGATCGCGCCTGCTTTCCTGACCCGCCGTGCGATTGCTTGATATGAAGTTCGTGGCCGGTCTGGGACTTCCAATACTTGACGAAGGCGGCGTTGTACTCGGTGTACAGTTCGCGCGTCGGATCGTACGAGACGTTCAGCAACTCGTCGGATTTTCGGGCCGCGCAACCGGCAAGGAGCAGAAGCAAAAATACGGAAGCGATGGTTTTCATGGTCGCCTTTCTTTGGTTAGAACGAGAGTTGGAACCGCGACACGAACGCCTTCTCGTCTTGGCGCAGCAACGGCGACGCCGGCACTCCCGTCACGAGAGCGTTGAGCCCGAAGTTCGTCCGATAGTAATCGAACGAGAAGCGGACGACTTTGCTCAGATACCAGTTCAGCCCCAAGCCGACCGACTTCGCGGAGTTGGCACTGGTGCCAGGCGACGCAAACGCGGGAAAAGCGGCATCGTCGATTTCGAGGTCGGCAAACCGGCCGACCGCTTCAAACGCGCCCCACGTCCCCGCCGCCCAGTCAAAATTCGTTTTCGGCGTCACGCCTGTGTACGTCGCGTCACGCAGCATCCGCCCGAGCTTCCCGTTCTTGATCTCCCAGGCAATCTGCGTGCCGAACTGGAAGTTGAGCCGCTTGTCGTCGATCGACCAGCTCTTGTTCGTCTGCAGGAAGAC
>CBINOT010000275.1:0-6583 GCA_966252355.1 uncultured Opitutus sp.
CCGCACCGTCAACGGCAACGGCGTGACGATCAACGCCACCGGCTCCGGCACCGCCTCCTCGTTGATTCACTGCACCAACTCGAGCAACGTCGGGGCCGCCAACATCAACATGACCGGATCGTCGCCGTGGTTCGGAATTTATTTTCAGAGCTCGAGCACGCAGAACTTCAGCGCCGTGAACGGTCAGGGCGGCGGCATCGCGTATCGCATCGATAACTGCAAGGGCGCGTGGGGCGCAGGTTTCCACGTCAATTCGAGCATCAACGTCAGCGGCTGTGGCTCGCACGGCGTCGAGACGATGGGCATCCAAGGCAGCAGCTTCAGCACCATCACTTCGAACGATCATGCCGATGGCTGCGGTGTCCTCATCCAAAGCTACAACAACAGCCAGGCGAACACCGGCACGACCGTTCTCGCTACCCGGGCCGACTTTGGCGGCGGCTACGCGGGCTTCCGCACGGCCAACACCAATCGGAACCAGACGCTCACCTATGACGACGCGAGCAGCTGTGGCCGCGGTTACTTCAGCGTCTCGACCAGCCAAGATTGCACGATCACGCGCGTGAATGCCACCGATTGCTCCGGCATCGGATGCTGGTTGCAAAGCTCGGCGAACACGCACGTGAGCGGCGGCACGATCGCGCGCTGCAGCTCTTGCAGCTCGATCAGCTCGCCGTTGGCCGCGGGGAACAACACCGTGACGGTGACCTGCCGTTAATTCGGAACGTCCGCTCTCGCAGCCGCCGCAAACAAAGCGGCGGCTGCTTTTTTCGTACGATTAGAGGCGGAAGGATGAGGATACGACTCGATCGTCACCGCACCCGCGGCTCGAAGCGGTCGTATCGCTCATCCGATATTCGTGCGACTCGTCTCGGTTGGCGGTGGTTGCTCCATGAGCCCGACGCAGTCCGACATTGCTCGGGCCATCCATGCCGTCATCATCGCGTCGCTTCGATGGCGCACCCCTTTGCCCGTTCCGTTCGTCGCTGGCTTAGCCTCGTGCTGGCGCCATTCTCGGTCGCACCGGCGTCGGCCACGACCGGATCGTCGAATCCGCCGCCGCCACCGACCGAGTACCAGTGGCGCACATGGACGACGGACGACGGACTGCCGCACAATGCCACCACCAAGGTGCTGCAAGACTCCGCGGGCTTCATGTGGTTCGGCACGCTCGGCGGTTTGGCGCGATTCGACGGCAACGAGATTCGGGAGTACGCATTGCCGTCGGAATATCGCACCGGTCGCTTGAGTATCCGTGGGCTCGCCGAAGAACGCCCGGACGTCCTCGTCGTCGTCGCCGCTTCCAATACGGTCTTGCGCTTGGCGGACGGACACTGGACCGCGCATCCTGTCAACGCCACGCTGGCCAGCTTCAACGACGGACCGTTCGACGTGTACGTCGATGCCGGACACAACGTATGGGTCGCCACCGCCCGCAGCATCGTCCTCCGCTGCGCCCCCGACGGCAACGTCCGCACGTACGGTTCCGCCGATGCCGGGCTCGCTCCGCGCAGTCGCACGATTTCGTTCGCCACCGGCGCGGAAGGCGGCACGTGGATCGCCGGCGACGAGCTTTGGTTCGTACTGGCCGACGGAACACTCTCGCCCGGTCCCCGGCTGGAGTCGCCGCCGCGGCTGATCGCAGGGCGACGAAGCGACCGGCTCTGGATCTGCGACGACCAGACCTTGCTGCGGTACGAAAACGACGAGCTGACGCTCGCTTCTCCGCTCCCTCCGCGCAGCGAAATCGGCAGCTTGCGCCATCTCTTCGAGGACCGCAGCGGCTCCGTCTGGTTGGCGACGAGCCGCGGCGGCCTGATTCGTTTCACGCAGGGCAAAATCGAGCGCGTGGAGGCTTACCCCACCGTGACCTTTGTCACGCAAGACCGCGAAGGCAGCATGTGGATCGCAACCGATGGCAGCGGCATTGGGCAGTTGCGCGAACGATCGTATCGGGTTTTCGATGCCGCGCAGGGCCTCGGCGAGAACGTCGTCAGTTCCATGAGCGAAGACTCGACGGGCCGTGTCTGGCTGGCCAATCGCAGCGGGGGCTTGGTCTCCGTCGGGCCCGATAACGCCGTCGAGCGAAAGCCCTTCGTCGACCCGACCGTGTTCGCCAACGTCGTGTGCGTGGGGAACGATGACGCCGTTTGGTACGGCGGCAGCAATAGCGGACTGCACCGCTGGCAGCCGGAAACGGCGACAGCGGTCCATCTGCCGGTGCCCGCCGGTAATCTTCACCTCCTCTTTCGGTCGCGTCGCGGCGACATGTGGTTCACCGCCGAGCCGAATCAACTCGGCTATTATCGCGGCGATGCCGTCCGGGTCTTGGGCGCGGCCGACGGCTTCCCGCCGCAGGAGATTCGCGCCATCGCCGAAGACCGCGACGGTAATATCTGGTTAGGCGGCCGGACGGGAAAACTGCTGCGATGGACCGGCGCGTCGCTCGAAACGGTGGTCTTTCCACCGGAGTTTCCACCAACACCGATTCACGCGATATATGCGGATGCCGACAATCGCCTTTGGCTTGGCTCCACGATCGGCTTGATCGTTAAAGACGGCCCGTCATTCCACCGGCTGGACGAACGGTCGGGCCTGGCCGATTCGATCATCCAAACGATTGCGGAGGATCGAAACGGCAATCTGTGGTGCGCGGCGCGCCGAGGCCTCTTCCACGTCGCAAAAAACGATTTGCTCAAGGCCGCGCGCGACCCCGCGGTGCAGGTCGAATCGCATCGGATCGGACCGGCGCGCGAACTACGCGGCCTGACACCGGTCTCCAATTACAGCCCGACGGCCTGCTGCACCCGCAATGGGTTGCTGTGGTTCGCGACGACGCTCGGCGCCGTCGTCGTGGATCCTCGCCGAGAGTTTCGCCCGCGGCCGAGTCCTGAGGTAATACTCGATGAAGTACGCGTGGACGACGACCTCGTGCGCCCGGCGGGCCCGGTGAAAATTCCGGCCGGGCGACATCGAATCGCATTCCGTTTTGCAGTCCCCACCTACGTTTCGGTGGAGCGGCCGGCGCTGCGTCATCAGCTGGAAGGGGCGGATCCGAGCTGGGTGAGCACCACGCGGGATTTCGCGGCGAGTTATACCAATTTACCGCCTGGGACGTACCGCTTGCGGGTGAATTTGCGCGACGGCAATGGGCACTGGGCGCCCACCGCGGCTGCCGTCGACCTGACCGTATTGCCGGCCTGGTGGGAAACGCTTTCGTTCCGCGTCGGCACCGCCTGCGCGATCGTCGCGTTGCTTTTATGGGGAGCACGCGTGGCGCTGCATCGTAAACTCCAACGCCGCTTGCGACTCCTCGAACAGCAGCACGCGCTGCAAGCCGAGCGAGCGCGCATCGCGCGCGATCTGCACGACGATTTGGGGGCGAGCCTGACGGAGCTGGGTCTGATCGCCGATCGGTTGGCAGAATCGGCGCCCAGCGGTTTCGCGGCTCAGGTCTCGGGTCTCGGCTGGCGCGTGCGCCGAGTGACCACGGAGCTGTCCAGCATCGTCTGGACGATGAATGACGATCATTCCTCGCTGCATGACCTAGCATTGTTTTTGCGGCGCTATGCCGAACGTTTGTTCTTACGCACGAGCATCCGCCTTACCGTGAAAGGCGCCGACTCGATCCCGCGCTTGCCCGTCGTACCAGCGGTCCAGCATCACCTGCTTTCCGCCGCGAAAGAAGCGCTCAACAACCTTGTCACCCACAGCCAGGCCTCGGAAGCCAGTCTCGAGCTGCGCTATGCCGACGGCGTCTTCACGATCGCGGTGACCGATAACGGCGCGGGTTTCGACCCGGCGATGCCATCGCCAAGAGCGGGCACCGGATTGCGCAATATGGGGACGCGCATGGCGGAAGTCGGCGGCCGTTGCGAAATCGCCAGCGCAACGAGTGCTCGCGCGGGCACGCGCGTCGTGTTGACCGTGTCGGTCCTCGCTTTTTCGCCCATTTAATTCGTCCCCTACTTTGCCATGCCTACGACCGTCGCCATCGTCGAAGACAACGCCGGAATCTGCCAAGAGCTCGAAGACATCATCGCCGGCGCGCGCGATCTCACGTGCGTTTGTGTCTGCAGAAATGCCGAGGCGGCCCTCGCGGCGATTCCCGCGGCGAAGCCCGAGGTGATCGTCATGGATATTCATCTTCCCGACGGGTCCGGCATCCAATGCACCGCCCAGCTGCGTCGGCTCCTGCCTGAAACGGAGATCCTGATGTTCACGATTTACGACGATCCCGGACACATCGTGAAAGCGCTGCAGGCCGGCGCCACGGGTTACTTGCTGAAAGACAGCCCGCGCGAGGAAATCAGGATGGCGATCCGCGGCGTTCGGGAAAGGGCGGCGCCGATGAGTCGCGACGTCGCGCGCAAACTTGTGGAGGCCTTTTACGAGCCCGCGCGCAACGATGCCACCGAGAGTCTCACGCCGCGCGAGCACGAAGTCCTCGAACTGCTGAGCAACGGTTTGCTGTATAAGGAAATCGGCACGCGCTTGGACATCTCCATGGACACCGTGAATACCCACATAAAGAACATCTATCGCAAACTGCAGGTGAGAACCCGCACGGAGGCTTTGCTCAAAATGCGACGGTAATTCCGCGCGCCGTTCGACGCCCCAGAGGTATCCGGAGCAGCGGATATCTCGCCCTTATTTTCGAGCGGCGCCTCAAACCAACGGGCACGTCGCGCGTGCCACTCAGCTCATTGGCCGAACATGTCCATGAAGACGTGTTGCGACGGAAATTTTTCGAAGAACGCGGTCACACCGAGTTTTTCGGCGCGTTTTTCGTCGCCGGGCTCGGCAGTGCTGGTGAGCAGAATAAAAGGCAGCTTTCCGAGCGGCGGCTGTTGACGGACCCACTGCAACAAGTCGAAACCGTTGAAATCGGGCATGGCTTTGTCGGAAAAAATGGCCGCGGGAATCAAATTCGTATCCGGCGTGCGAATCGCGCTCTGCAGAAAACTGGTGCAGGCCCGGGCGTCATCGAACGAGATGAACGCATTCTTCAATCCCGCCCGGGACAGCAGACGTTTCAGAATAAAAAGATCGTCGTGGTTATCGTCGACAAGAACGACCGGTTGGCTCGCGTTCACAAGGCGGGCAAACGTGAACCACCGCCGCCGCGAGACAATATAGGGCCGCACCAATCCTAGTTGGGGGCAATTTGCACGAGTGGCTGGCGGGACGGAGCGTTGGCGGCGGCGGACGCCGCGCGACCCGAGCGTTTACCGTCTATCGGAGAATTACCGGCGTAGAACTCCGCCCCAAGATCCGCTCATCTCGATCAACCATCGAGCCGACCTAAACGTAGCAGAGGAGCCAAACCAGCCATGCGCTCTATCCCTATTTTTCTCATCGTCGATGACGATTCCGACTGCCGCTTTCTCGCCGGCTACGCCCTACGGAAAGAATTTCCCGGCGCCGAAATCATCGAATGCGATTCGGCGGACGCCGCGCTCTCCGCGGCCGCCGCGGCGTCGAGGTTGGCTGGAATCCTGACGGATCATCATCTTGGGACCGCCGAGGGTGCCGCGTTCATCCGGGATTTCCGGCAACGCGGGGCAAACTGCCCCATCGTCATGGTGACGGCGAACAGCGATCCCAACGTGCATCGGCGGGCCTATGCAGCCGGCGCGGCTCATGTGTTCGCGAACGGCGACTACGCTTTCGCGACCTATTTTCGCCAGGCGCTCAGAGAGTCTGCTCTTTAGTCGGCGCGGACGATGCGCGCCGGTTTCACATTCTCGTCGAGTTCGAGGCGGACGTAGTCGTAGAGGATGCCGTTGTTGATCGGTCCGGCCGGTACGATGATTTTCAGCAGGTTCGTCCCGGACCGGAGCATTCCGGCCTCGAACGCGAGTTCGCGCTCGTACCAGAGGCCTTGCCGACCGTGACGCGTGATAGCGCCGTCGCCTGGCCCGAGGGCGATCTTTCCGGCGGGCCGATCGTTCACGACGATCTCGAGTTCACGCGTGCCGGTGCCACAAAGAGCGATACGCAGCGTCGCCGTGCCGGCCGGAGCGGCCGGCAGCTCGAAGGTGACCGCGAACGGCGTCGCGCGTCCCGGGCTCGCAATGCCGAAAAAGGGCGCCGACTTCGCATTGGGGTCTTCATTGTGCGGCACCTGTTGGAAGAACCAGTCGTTGCGAAAATCGCTTTTGCCGACCACGTAGTTGATGTCGTTTGGGAAGAGCTTCGCGTATTCGAGCGGAATATCGGGCTCCCAATATGACGACGCTTTGAACAGCTCGGAACCGTTGCGGTTCGGAATGCCAATATCCCATAGCTGCCGCCCGCGCCGCGTGGGCGTCCACGCGATACGCCCGAGATCGAGGGGCTTGCCGGGCTGTACCACCACGTCCGGCCGGGTCAGTTCCCCGAGAATGCCATCGGCGAATGCGTGCAGCGTGTACGTGCCGGGTCGGACGTGCATGAGCTGGAAACGACCCTCGGCGTGTTCAAATTCAATCTGGAGGGCGGGAATGCCGCCGCCGCGCTTCTGCGCTGCCTGTTTGTCTTGTTCGTTGATCGCGAAGTGCGTGAGCGACGCCAGCATGAACGATCGGAACCGGCCCCGGCC
>CBINOT010000276.1:0-6545 GCA_966252355.1 uncultured Opitutus sp.
CACCAGAGCGAGCACGGAGAGAAATGGAGCAAGCGGTTTCATTTTCTTTTGGTTTCGCGAGCCACAACCCCGCTCCCGCGCCAATCCCTACCCCGCGGCGCGCCGCGCGACGGGCGTTTTAAGGTCGCGGCGATCGTCCCGATCGCCATCGCCATCGCCGAAAAAGTGGCGGTCGGGACGACCGCCGCTACCTCGATCAACGAACGTAGCGGAGATTACGGCAACGCCTCGACCCACACCGTCTGCGGCTCGTTCGCGGTCGCGAGCGTGACGACTTGCGCGCTCATCGTGCGGAAGCGGAGACGCTTATCCCACGAAATCCGCGCCTCGATATTGAGGCCGCGTTGCATCGTTGCCTCGCTCGCCCGGTATTCGATGCGAAAGGGCACCGGCATTCCGCTCGGCGAACGAATCACCTGCTCGGCCACGACCTTCTCCGGCTGCGTGCGAGTCCCGCGTTCGCCGATGACGAGATCGCGGCTGGCGGCCGTCGGCGCGGCGGTGACGTCCGGAGGCTCGACCAAACGCACCACGACTTCGGCGCCAGGCGGCGGGGTGAGGTCCATCCGCACGTTGACGGTGCCGGTGACGACGCGATTGGGATCCGTCTCAGGCGCCAGATCGACATGCCCGCAGCCCGCCGTCACCCACACTGCGCACGACATCACCAGCAGCCAAAGAGAACGTTTCATGAGGTAAGAAGTTTTGCCGCGCCGCGGCGCAGGGTTTCGGCCCGAGCGTTGAATTCGGCGAGCAGTTCCGTGTGTTCACGCGCTTCGGCACCATTGACGTGCACGAGGCCGCGAGCAAACGGCGGTTGTTCACCGGGTTCGTCGTGCCACTGGGACCACACATAGCCGACCACGCCGGGGTGTCGAGCCAAGCGCTTCAAGGCAGCTCGTCCGCGCCGGAGCATCCGCTCGACCGAGGTCAGGCGCGACGCCGCGCCTTTCGTCGTCGGCGCCGCCCAAAAGCTCGATTCCGCCCAGCTGACGTCGCCCGCCAAAAGAGGACCCGTGACCGCTGCCGCCGGCGGCAACTCCGCCCAGTGCAACAACGTGAGATCGACAGTCGGATAAGTGACTGCACCCGTGATGGCGGCGCCAGCCGGAGCACGGAAGCGTCCGCCGCAAACGAGATGGTTGGGATCGCTCGCGCGAATCGCCGCGGCCGTGTCGCTAAAATAGCGCCGGGCGAATTCGCGCGCCCACCGCGCCTCGTCGCGCAGATAACCGCGCGTGACGACGCCGGTTTCGGCGCGCGTCATTTCCCGCAGCACTTCTTTATTCGTCAGCGGCACGCCCCAGGCCCGGGCGAGCGTTTCCAAACGCCCGCCGTGCAACGCCAGCACAAACTCCCACGCCGCATGATAGGAAGCAAAGGCCGGCTCGAGACTCAGGCAGGTCTGCAACATTCCCGGCTGCGTGGGACTAGCCGCATGACCCCACGCGATATCGTCGTCGGTCACCCAGCCCACGATCTCGCGCGCGTCGCTCAACGGAGCGCAGACCCCTTCCGCCCGCGCCAAGGCCCGGCGCGGCCAATCCGGATCGAAGACATCCGGCAAGCGAAGGCCGGGCGCGGCGATCAACGTCGCCCCGCGGCAGAAATCGACCCCGGCGAGGTAGACCAAGCCATCGTCGCGGCCTGCGCCGTCCCCGCCGCTCCCGACGGCGTTGAAACCCCACGCGCGCAACCGCACCGCCGGGTCGTGCGCCGGCGTGAGAGCGGTATCGCCGGACGGCGCCTGCACGCCGTTGACCGCTTTGAGAAAAATGGGCCGCCCAGCCGGGTCGAAGAGCCACCACGGCCCCGCCACGTGCTGCGCCACGCGAAAGAAACCCGCGGCACCGCGAAAGCTGCCCGGACGCAGATCCTCGGCACTGCCCGTCGCGGAATCGGGTGCGTGCGCCATGGGGCGCGCTTACTTTTCCTTCCCCGCGCTCCGTTTGCCGCCGCCGCCTTTGCCGCCACTGCCGACGGCAAGAATGGTGCCCGCGAGCAGACCGACCGCAAACATGCCGAAGAAGATCATGGCCGCCGAGGCCTGAATCGGCTTTTGCGCCGTCGTGCCCGCCACCGGGAAGTTGAATTTGATCTCGTGCGTGTTGTTCATGCCCACGTAGAGCACGACGAAGAGGATACACAGCAGCGCGAACGTTTTGACGACGGCCTTGAGCATGGAAAGGGGGCGAGTGCGCAGAGGGCTAGAGACCGCCAGGGAGTACGGCAAATCGAAACCGCGAAGCGCGTCACAGACCCTGCGGCGCCAAGCGCGGACGAAGTTCCCCGTAACCTTTCAACTTCGCGGCAGTTTTCCCCGGCAACGTCCATGTGCCGTTCTCCCCGTGATCGCTTCTGTCGACTCAACGCCTCCGTTAACGCCGCCCACCAAGGTTGATCGTTGCCACGGTCTCGGTCCCGCGCCCACGATCGGCGGCCCGGCTTTCACCCGCGTGGAAACTACGCCCGACCAACGCTCCGATCATGGGTTGATGCTCGCGGTGCGCGACGGCGAACTCGAGGCGCTCGGCGAGCTTTTCGAGCGACATCACGGCCAGTTGTTCGGCTTCCTGGTCAAGCTGATCGGCGATCGCGCCGCAGCGGAAGACATCGCGCAGATCGTTTTCCAGCGGATGCTGAAATATCGTCACACCTATCGCGACAACGGCAGCTTCACCGCCTGGATGTATCACCTCGCCCGCCGTTGCAGCGCCGATCACTTCCGCCGCACCCACGCGGCGCCTCACGCGATCGATCCCGCGGACCTCAGCGCCCACGCCGACGATACGCCGCATGCCGCGCAGCACGCGACCGTCCGCGACGACCACGCGCTACTCGCCTCGGCTTTGGGCCGGCTCGGGCCGAACGATCGCGAAGTGCTGCTGCTGGCGCGTTTCCAGGAGATGTCTTTCGCGGAAATTGCGGAGATCCTCGGCTGCTCCGTCGGCGCCGCGAAAGTCCGGGCCCATCGGGCGCTGCACGCCCTGCGCGACGTCTATTTCAAACTGCAAGATTCGAAGCATCGAGTCGCGGGTAGCGATTAGCGAGCATCACGCCTCGGACACGTTTACCTACTCATTACCCGCTCCTAGCCACTCATTCCTTTTAAGATCATGAACTGCCAACGCGCCCGCGAAATTTTGCCGGAGCTGCTCGACTCGCGCACGGCCGCAACCGCGCACCTCGAGGTGCGGAGCCATCTCGCCCATTGTCCCGCTTGCCAGCGCGAATTCGCAGCGCTGAGCCAAACCGTCGCCGCGCTCGATGCGTTGCCGGTTGCACCGCCCTCGCCGCAGCTGCGCCAGCGTTTTTATGCGATGCTCGAGGACGAAAAGCATGCGCTCAGCCGCGGCACCGCAACCGCGGCGCAAACGCGGATGCACCGTACGCCATGGTTCGCTTGGATTCTCGGCCCGGTCGCGGGCTGCGCGCTGGTCGCCGCCGGCTTTTTCGCGGGCCGGTCCGTCAGCGCGGCTTCGGCCGCGACGGCACCCCTCGCGGCCGAGACGGAAACGAGACGCGAGATTCACGAACTGCGGGCGAAACTCGAGCGATTGGAAACGATGAACCAACTCGTCGCGGCCTCCTTTCAGCAACAACAGCAACGCCCAGCCAACGACCGGTTACGGACGGTTCTCAACTCGGCCGCCGATGAGAATCCCACCGATCGCGTGATCAACGAGCTCATCGCTTCGCTTGCCCTCGATGCCAGCGCCAACGTACGGCTGCGCGCGCTCGATGCGCTCTACGCGCATGCGGATCGCGATGTCGTTCGCGCGGGCGTTCTGGCCTCGCTCACGCGCGAGACCAATCCGCTGGTGCAAGTCCAGATGATCGACTTTCTCGCCGCGGCGCGCGACCACGAGGCGAAACCGGCGCTCGAGAAAATGTCGATCAACGAGCAGACCGATGGCGTCGTACGCCAGGCGGCAAAACGCGCGCTCGCCCAGCTTTAACTTTCCACCACTGCAACTGAACGTCGAACGGACGCCAATTCACGTCATTCAATCCGTAGATTCCCATGAAACTTCATTACTCCCGTTCGCTGACCCTCGTTGGCCTTGCCCTCGCGCTGCTCGCGAGCGTGCGCGCCGAAGAGACGACCAGCACCATCAAGTTTTCCGACCCATCGAAGCCCGGCACCGTTAAAATCGCCGTCGCCCGCGGCGATTTGCACATCCGCGGCGGCAACGACGCCGCCGTCGTCATCAAGTCCGAGGCGCAGTCGCGTTCGCGCCCCGCGCGCAAGGACGGGCTGCGCGTGCTCACCGAAGCGGCCAGCTTTTCGCTCAGCGAAAAAGACAACGTCATCACGCTCGATGCGGTTTCGGACGGCTGGATGGGCAGCCCGGCCGATTTCCACATCACGGTGCCCACGAACACGAGTATCGCGATCGCCAACTCCTACGGCGGCGACATCACCTGCGCCGCCATCACCGGCGACGTTGAAATCAAGAGCATGAACGGCCAAGTGCGGCTCGAGGATCTCGCGGGCGGCACGCTCGTCGAGACCATGAACGGCGAGATCAAGGCGACCGTGCGCGAATTGCACGACAACAAGCCGCTCTCGTTTTCCTCGATGAACGGCGAAGTGCAGCTGCGGCTCGCGAGCGATGCGAAAGCAAACATTCGGCTGCGGACGCAAAACGGCACCATCGCGACCGATTTCGATGCGAAGGCGCTCGTGACCCAGGTCGAATCGGCTCCCTCGGGCTGGCAGAATTCGCGGAAGGGAATGCATGTTTTTACGCCGGAAATCAGGGAGGCGATCCGCGACGCCGCACGTGCCGGTGCCGAAGTCGCGCGCCAAGCCGCGGAAGCCGCCAAAGAAGCGGCCGACGCAGCTCGTGAAGGTCTCGACCTGCCCGACGACGACTCGAATGCGGCGCGCAAACACGCTCCCGCGCGGTTGGCCAAAATGCCGAAACCGCCCGCCCCCCCTACTCCTCCCATTCCGACCGTCACCGGCGGAAAGCTCGTCACCGGCACCCTCAACGGAGGCGGGACCGAGATCAATGTCGCGACGATGAATGGCGATGTCACCATTCGACGGATCGACCACAAGGAATAAAATCCTTTTTTTAAGGTAGTTACGCAATTAGGCTCCAGCCTTTCCGAAAAGCGTCGGCGTTGCGCCCGACGCTTTTTTATGTCCGGGTTCCTCGCCATTCAGGCGCGAAGAATCGGCGCTCGACCTCTTCGTTACACTATTATAATAAGATACTTGTGAAGAAGTAAGTACAGCGGCGACCAATTGAATTACGCGGCTGACTCCCATGCATCCAAAGAGGACACAAACCACGTATTCCCTTTTGCACGAAACCTTCTATGTTGGTGCGTTTCCGACCAAACCGACTACTGCCAAGCCATGATCGTCGTACTGATTGTTCTTCTGCTGTTAACTGCGCTCGTCGCGACCGAGCCTTCGTCGCCGGGCGGAGGCGGAGGCGATGGTGGCTGAGCTGAGAGCCGCATTCGAACCAGCCTCCTCGGCGGCATAATCGTGGTGGAAACCACGCATGTAATTCCTGCAATCGCAGCTTGCACGTTATGGGGACCGTGCGTTCCCTGACCGGCTTTTCAATGATGTCTGCGTCTCCTTCGACCCGTTCGGGGTCACAGTTCCGTCGCGCGCTAGCCGCCTTTGTTCAATGGTTCGATTCGGATTACGCGCCGGAAGGAGCGGAAAAAGTTCGAGCAGAGCCGGACCGGGTAGACTGGGTCCGGTGCATTCCGTTCATCGTCCTGCATGCCGGTTGTTTTGCCGTCCTCTGGGTCGGCGCAAGCCCCTTCGCGGTTTGGACCGCCGTGGCCCTTTACTTCGTTCGGATGTTCGCGGTCACCGGCATCTACCACCGGTATTTCTCGCACAAGACCTATAGCA
The DNA here is from genome assembly GCA_966252355.1 of uncultured Opitutus sp. Classification (GTDB taxonomy): domain Bacteria; phylum Verrucomicrobiota; class Verrucomicrobiia; order Opitutales; family Opitutaceae; genus ER46. The sequence goes on from CBINOT010000276.1 coordinate 5,888, forward strand.
CGTCGCGGTTCGGCCAGTTCATGCTCGCGCTTTGGGGCAGCACCACGGTGCAGCGCGGTCCGCTCTGGTGGGCCTTCCATCACCGGCACCATCACCAGCATTCCGACGAGGCCGAGGACGCGCATTCTCCGCATGTGCACGGTTTCTGGTGGTCGCACATCGGTTGGATCACCAGCCGCCGCAATTTCCCGACCGACTACTCGAAGGTAAAGGATCTGGCGAAGTACCCCGAGCTCGTGTGGTTGAATCGCTTCGACACCGTGGTCCCCGCCCTCTTCGCGCTCGCGATCTTCGGTGCGGGTGCGCTGCTCGAGCGGTTCGCGCCGGGACTTGGCACCAACGGCTGGCAATTGCTCGTGTGGGGCTTCTTCATCAGCACGACGGCCCTCTTCCACGGCACGTCTTGCATCAATTCGATGGCCCATTTGATGGGTCGCCGTCGGTTCGCCACGGGCGACGATTCGCGCAACAGCTGGATCCTCGCCTTCATCACGCTCGGCGAGGGCTGGCACAACAACCATCACCGCTATCAATCCGCAACGCGCAACGGTTTCTATTGGTGGGAAATCGATATCACGTATTACGGCCTGAAATTGCTCTCGTGGACGCGATTCATCTGGGGCCTGAAGCCGGTGCCGCAATCCATCATGGAAGAAGC
>CBINOT010000277.1:0-6543 GCA_966252355.1 uncultured Opitutus sp.
GTAGAGGACGTGCCGCTGTTGCTGTCGTTTCCAGCCACGGAATCGAAGTAGTAGGAGGCGGCGGAGAGGGTGGCCGCGAGGGCGGGTAACAATAGGAGCAGAGCAGTGCGACGCGCGAGCGTCGACGAAACGAGCACGGACGAGGTAGGGTCTTTCATTGGGGTACGGGGTTACATTGACGCTCGGTACGCGAGCGCCTGGGGGTTGGAGAAAACCGCGGGCGACGACAGCCGCCCGCGGCCAAAGCGGAACGAGGCGAGCCTAGAACTTCAGGGTCACGGCGGCTTTCACGTTCGTGCCGGTGCCTGGGATGATGAGCGCTTGGTTTCGCGCCGCATAAATATACTTTTTGTTGAAAAGATTATCGACGTTGACCGTGTATTTGATGCGGCCGGCGTCGTACGCGAAATTGAGATCGGCCAACGTGCGGCCCGCGACCCAGCCGTAGAACGTCGTGTTGCCGCTATCCGTGATCGCTTTCTTGCTTTGATAGCTGAGACCGCCGCCCGCCGAAAGGCCCTTGAGGGCGCCGGTGAACTTGTAGCGTGCCCATAGCCCGAGGGTATTTTCGGAAACGTTCCCGACGGGAAGGAACGCCGGCGCGCCCGCGGCGAGATTGGCCGGAGTCGAAGGAACCTTGGCGTCGAAGAACGCGAACGAGCCGAGGAGGTCGAGCTGCTTGGTGACGCTCCACGAGATGTCGCCGTCGACGCCTTTCGAGTTTTCGCCCGCGATCAGGATGAAGCTTGGCGGCGTGGTCTGCGGAAACGCCGGCGCGGTGAGGTTGACCTGCTTGATGTCGAAGTAGGCGACATTCACGGTGAGGCTCTGGTCGAGCAGCGTGGATTTGACGCCGATTTCGTGCTGCTTGCCGGTCTGGCTCGGCAGCACCTGGTTGTTCTGCACGTTGGGCGAGAAATTCTCGTTGTAGCCGTAGAAAAACGAGACGTTGTCGGCGGCCTTCACGACGATTCCGCCTTGGTACAGCGATTTGAAGATGCGCGCCAGCGGAGCGGAGGTGCCGGCGATGAGATTGGTCGCCTGGGTGCGGACCATGTTGCGCGAGGCGCCGACGCTGACCAGCACGCGATCATGCGCGAAGGAGGCGGTCTCGAGGGCGAAGACCTTGGCGAATTCGTTCAGCGTGCGCGTGCGGCTCGTGGCCGTGGCGAAGTTGACCGTCACCGTGCCCGGAAACGCCGGGTTGAATGGATCGATCGCACTGCTGCTGCCCGCGTAGGTCTTGTTGAACGTCGTGTTGTCGGTGGCCTCGAAGCCGGTCAGCAGCGTGTGCGACGCGGGCCCCGTGGCGAAGGTCCAAACATAGTCGTTCTGCAGCGTGCGGCGCGGCCATTGATTGTAGATGGCCGAGGTGCCGCGCGGCAGCGTGCCGCCGGTATACGTGGCGGGAATCGCCGCGAGCGTCGACTCGACGCGGTTCGCGTCGTTGTCCGAGTACAGCGCCGCCACGCGGATCGCGAGGAAGTCGTTCGGGCGGGTGGTGAACTCGCCGGTGAACTTGCTGACCTCGTCATAACGCCAGTTGAGCGGCGCGTCTTCGCCAAAGTGGCGCTCGCCGGGGACATTGATTACCTGCACCTGCCGCGCGAGTCCCGTTTGACCGTTGTCGGTGCGGAGATCGACGGGGATGCCATTATAGGAGGAGAAGGTGGTTTTGACGTACTGATACTTGACCGTGAGTTTCGTGGCGGGCCCGAACTGATACGCGAGCGACGGCGCCAGTAAAAACCGGTGCAAATAAGTGCGGTCGTACCAGCCGTCGGAATATTGGCCCGCGGAGACGAGACGATACATGAACTTCTTGTCGGCGGTGATCGGGCCGCCGAGATCGATTTCGGCGCGATTGCCGTCGAAAAGGCCGACCTGGAGCTTCGCGGTGCGCACGACATACGACGTCGGCGCCTTGGTGACCTTGTTGACGACGCCACCGACGGGACCGTTGGCCACGAAGATGGCGGAAGGGCCCTTGATGATTTCCAGCCGGTCGACCGGAGCCATGTCGGCTTGGGTTTCCGTTTGGGACGAGCGGAAGCCGTCCTGGTAATCGCCTTCGCCGGTGAAACCGCGGAGCATGAACCGATCGACGGAGAAGTTGAGATTGCCCGTCTGCGCGCCGCCGACGAATTTCAACAGGTCGCCGAGCATCGTCGGATTGACGTCGTCGATGAAGCTGCGCGTTAGCACTTGGACGGACTGCGGCAGGTTCGCGAGCTCGACGCCGGTGCGCGTGGTGCTGAGGGCGGATTTGCCGGTGTAGCCGCTGTCCTTGGCCGACCGGATTTCGAAACTGGGCAGCACGACAGTCTCGTCGGCCGCCGTCGCCGCGTTGGCGGGCGGCGTTTGGGCCCGCGACAGCGGGGCGAGAGCAAGGAGAACAGCGAGGGCGCCGTAAGTGGGGAGTGGCGTTTTCATTCTTCGGAGTGCGATTTGGCTGGTAGTGATGTAGTCGTACGCTCGCACGCCGGAGAAATTCGCCGAAGCCGTTTCGGTGTCGTTCGCTGGGGTGTGGGCGACGGGTGGAATACCGAGCCGCCTCGCGTCGGACTTCAACGCGGCAGCCTTGTCGCCGCGGCGCATAGCATATTCAAAATCGTGCATTGGCCTCGCTTTTCGGGGCGAGGCGCGTTGTCTGCCTGCGTCGCACCGCATGCTCCGCTACTTGGGCCTGGGAAAAAGACACTATGGGGAAAACCCGATGCCGCCGCATCCGCGGCTCAATTGGGAGTTTCTGGCCGTGCCCCGCGGTCGGATTGCTCCCTACGAGCGCGCAGACGAACCGCGCGTGCCAGTGGCGACGACCCTTTGGCTTTTCCCTCCGGGCGTCGTGCACGGCTGGGCCGGCGAAAGCGGCAAAACCTGCGAGCTCATCGTCGTTCACTACAGCACGGTGCCTGAGCCCGTGGCCAAGCTTGCGCTGAAGTACGGGCATCTCGAGGCCAAGCTGCGGCCGGCCGACATGCCGCATTTGCGCGAAATCGCGCGGGTGCTGAAACGCCATTATTGGACCCCGACGGTCGAAACCGAATTGTTGGCGCAGCGGGCGCTGATGGACATGTGCTTGCTCGTTCTGCGCGAATACTCAGAGCGGCGCGGGCGGCAGTCGACTGGTGGGAGTTACAGCCGAGTCATTGCCGCGGAGGAATGGCTTGGCGCGCATCTCGCCGACAATCCCTCGGTAAAGGATGCGGCTGACGCCGTCGGGCTGTCGGTCAGCCAGCTTTTTCGCCTGTTTGCCCAGATCCGAAAAGAAAGCCCGCAAAAGGTGCTTAACCGCTTGAAGATCGAGCGGGCGATGGAGCTGTTAGGACGCACGAACGCGAAGTTGGACCGCGTGGCAACCGAGGCGGGTTTTACGACGGCGAGCAATCTCTGCCGCGCGTTCAAGGCCGCGAAGGGACGCTCTCCCACGGCGTGGCGGCGCGAGACGTTTATTCAGTACAAGATCGCGCCCAAAGCTGCGAGCTCGGCCGATCCCGCCCAGCACGGTCGCCGCTACCGGCCGGTGTTGTAGTGGAGGCGCGCACGACTCGAATGCTCGTGACGACCTCCCAACATTGACCGTGTGATGACCCGCATCGCTGATCGGCGTCGTTGCGCAAGACGCATCAGCCCGAGATCCATTTTGCCCATGAACTCAGAGAAACTTAGAAAGCGCGTTCATTCCTCGCTGCGTTGCGGCGCGATCCTTGGCGGCTTGCTGCTCGCTCCCGCTTTGGCGGGCAACACGGCCATCGTGCCGGTCGCGAAGGACGGCCGATGGATGGAGCGACACGTCAAGTTCCTCGAAACCGCCCAGCAGGGCGGCGCCGATGTGGTATTCCTGGGCGACTCGATCACGGAGCGTTGGGAAATGGAGGCCCCGCAGGGCGGGCGCGCGATTTGGAATGACCGCTTCGTGCCGATGAAGGCGGTGGAATTCGGCATCAGCGGCGATCGCACGCAGCACGTGCTGTGGCGGATTCAGAACGGCGAGTTCGACGGCTTCAGGCCGAAGGTCGTGGTCCTGCTGATCGGCACGAACAACACGGGCCTCGAACGTGACCAGCCGGTCCCGCGCAATTCGGTGCCCGAGGCGATCGAGGGCATTCGTGCGGTGGTCAAAGCGCTGACGAAGAAACTGCCCGAAACGAAAATCCTCCTGCTCGCCGTTTTCCCGCGCGGCGAGACGCCCGACGATCCTGCGCGGCGGCAGGTCGACGAAATCAACGCGGCCCTGCCGGCTTTGCACGACGGGAAACAGGTTTACTTCCTCGATCTCGGACGCCGCTTCCTGCGTCCCGACGGCACGCTGAGCAGCGGGATCATGCCTGATTTCCTGCACCCCGCCGAAGCTGGCTACCGGATCTGGGCCGACGCCATCGAGGCGCCGTTGAAAACCTTGCTCGCCGGCGGAACGCTGAGTGCGGGCTTCCTCGGTTCGCCCACCGATGCGGTGCAGACGGTCAAAATCGACGTCCAGGCCGCGGGCCCGCGCTTCGACGGCATTGGGGTCGTCAATGGCGGCGGCGCGACGTCCGTGCTGCTCAAGGATTATCCGGAACCGCAGCGCAGCCAGATCCTCGATCTGATGTTCAAGCCGAAGTTCGGCGCCTCGGTGAGCGCGCTGATGGTCGAGATTCCCGGCGATGGCAACTCGACCCAGGGCTCCATGCCGAGTCACATGCATGCCCGTGACGACTTGAACTACCAGCGCGGGTACATGTGGTGGGTGCTGCAAGAGGCGAAACGCCGCAACCCAGCGTTGAGTCTGGACGCCGCCGCCTGGAGCGCGCCGGGCTGGGTGGGCGAGGAGTCTGCGACGCGGTTTGCGGGCAAAGGGGGCGACGCGGCATTTTGGTCGCAGGATGCGGTCGATTACTACGTGAAATGGTTGGAAGGTTTGCGCCAGAAGTACGGCCTCGAACTCGACGCCATCGGCTGCCGCAACGAGAAAGGCGTCAGCGCGGAGTTTGCCGAACACCTCCGCGCGGCGCTCGACGCGAACGGCTTCGCACAGGTGAAGGTGCACGGCTTCGACAACTGGCCGTCGGACAAGCTGGATTTCGTGCCGCAGATGATGACCGATGAAAAGCTGCGCGCGGCCATCGACGTGATCGGCGCGCACATTTTCTGGGAGTACACGCCGGTTAGCCAGGAGGTGCGGCAAATGGCGGCCACGATGAACAAGCCGATCTGGAATTCGGAAGAGCATGTTTACCGGAAGGGCTTCGACTGCGCGATCAGCCTCGTGCAGGCGTTCAACCACAATTTCATTCATAGCGGGGCGACGAAGATCGTGATGTGGTACGACATCGCGGCGTTGTATCCGATGGAGCCGTACTCCGCGGACCCCGCTGCGATATTGGCGCACTCGCCGTGGAGCGGGCACTACGAGGTGCGTGAAGTGCTGTGGGGCTATGCGCATTACGGCCAGTTCAGCGCCGCCGGATGGCGCTATCTCCCTGAGGCGTGCGGGCAGCTCGCGGGCGGCGGGACCTTTGTGACGCTCGCTTCGCCGGCGAACGACTTCAGCGTGATCATCGAAACGAAGGGTGCGAAAGCGCTGCAGCAGGTGCGGCTCGAGCTCGCGGGCGTCGAGCGGGGAAGAAAGCTTTGCCTGTGGCGGAGCAATGCCCACGCGCAATTCGTGCGTCAGCCAGACGTGGATCCGAGTTCCGGCTCGGTCACGCTCACGCTCGATCCCGATTCCATCTATTCGCTGTCGACGACCACCGGGCAGCAGAAGGGGTCGTTCGCGGACGTTCCGGCGGCGAGCGCCTTCCCGTTCCCGTACGCCGACGACTTCGAAGGCTACGAGGCTCCGGCGGACTATGGTTGTCTCCCGCATTATACGGCCGACATTGCCGACGTGTTTGCGTTGGTGAACCGCCCGGACGGGCCGGGGAAGTGTCTGCGGCAAGTCGTGCCGATCCCGACGATCTCGTGGGCGCCGGATTGGAAGCCTTATACGATTCTTGGCGACGACCAATGGCAGGATTACGAGGTCAGCGCCGACGTCTGGTTGAACCCCGAGGACACCGCCGGCGTGATGGGGCGCGTGAACCATGTGGGCACCGGCTATGGGTTCATTCCGAAAGGTTATTACCTCCAACTTGGCGCCGACGGCGAGTGCCGCCTGGTGGTGGTGCGAGGGAAGCCCGACAAGAAAAAGCTCGTCGGCGATGCCGAGCAACAGGCGCTGATCAAAGCCGCGAAAGACGGCGCCGAAGGCGGCGAAAAAGTGCTCGCGACGATACGCCTGCCGGACTTCAAGCCCGGCGCGTGGCACAACCTGACGCTGCGCTTTCAGGGCAGCAAACTGACGGGCCTCGTGGACGGCATGGTCGCCGTTTCCGCGTCCGACGAGCTCTATCCCCGCGGCATGGCCGGCCTGATCGCCGGTGCCGGAAAAAAGCTCAGCACCCCGTACTTCGACAATCTCGCGATCAAGCCGCCGGAGGCCCCGCTGCCTGCACCTTCCCCTGCGTTGAAACGGCTGCCCATGTATCCGCCGGCGCGGACCAACTGAGGGCACGCCGGACG
>CBINOT010000278.1:0-6467 GCA_966252355.1 uncultured Opitutus sp.
CGCCCGACGCGCCCCACGCCGCAGCCAATCTCGAGCACCGTGTCCTCGGCTCTCACCCCCACCGTTTCGCGCAAAATATCCACGGTGTCCTCCGCATCGGCGTGAAACTTGTCCTCGTCGGTGTAACCCGAAACGACGCGATACGCCGCCTCCTTCGAGCCGGAAAGCGAGTTCCAAACGGATTTGTAGTCGCCACGCAGTTGACTCATGTCGGCGGACTCAACGCCCCGCTGCGAGCGGCGTCAAAAGCAAAGCGGTTTGCGAAGAAAACCTGCGTGGTACGTCGCATCGCAGCTTCGATCGGCTGGAGAACAGGAGCGAAAAAACACGCTTCCCGCGCCACGGATTTATTTCATGCTGCGACCGATGCGCATTTTGATCACCGGCGTTTGTGGCTTCGTGGGCAGCACCCTGGCCCGCGCGTTCGCGGACTCCGGCAGCGGTCACGAGCTCATCGGAATCGATAATTTCATTCGTCCCGGCAGTGAAGCCAATCGGGCCGAGTTGAAGACGCGGGGCGTAAAGCTATTTCACGCGGATCTGCGTGCGGCCAGCGACCTCGAGACCCTTCCAGCAGTCGACTGGGTCATCGATGCAGCGGCTAATCCCAGCGTCCTCGCGGGCGTCGACGGCCGCACGAGCTCACGGCAACTCGTCGAGCACAACCTCGGCGGCACGGTGAACATGCTCGAATACTGCAAGTCGCATCGCGCCGGCTTCATTCTCCTCAGCACCAGCCGAGTGTACTCGATCGCACCGCTCGCGGCGTTACCGATCGAGGCGCAGAATGGGGCGTTTCGACCGGCGGCGGGCACGGCCTTGCCCACAGGCGTCAGCGTCGCGGGCGTGGCGGAAACGTTTACGACTCAGGCGCCGGTGTCGCTCTATGGGGCAACCAAGCTCGCGAGCGAAGCGCTCGCCTTGGAATACGGCGAGACGTTCGGTCTGCCGGTCTTTATCAACCGCTGCGGCGTGCTCGCCGGCGCCGGCCAATTCGGCCGGGCTGACCAGGGAATTTTCGCGTACTGGATCAATAGTTGGCTGCAACGCCGGCCGCTGCGGTACATCGGGTTCGGCGGCACCGGCCATCAAGTGCGCGACTGTCTGCACCCGCGCGATCTCGTACCGGTCCTCGATCGGCAACTCGCCGCGCCCAAAGTCGCAGCGGCCGATCGGATCGCGAATTTTTCCGGCGGCGCATCCTCCGCGATGTCGCTCCGGCAGTTGAGCGAATGGTGCTCCGCGCATCTTGGCGCCCACACCGTCGCCGCGGATCCGGCACCGCGCGCCTTCGATATCCCCTGGATGGTGCTCGACTCCGCCAAAGCGCACCGGCTCTGGCGCTGGGCGCCGTCGGTCGCAACGCCGGCGATCCTCGAGGAAATCGCCGCTCATGCGCGCGCTCATCCCGGCTGGCTCGAACTGTCCGCGCCTCTCTGAACGCACACGACGCATGAGCGCCGCCGCCCCCCCGCTGAAGCTGTTTTCTGTCGTTATTCCCGCGCGCGACGAAGAAGAGTCGCTGCCCTCGACGATCGCGGACATCCATCGTGCGTTCACTGCCGAGGGCATTCCGCACGAGATCGTCGTCGTCGACGATGGCAGCAAGGATCGAACCTGGCCCGTCCTGCAACAGCTCAAGTCGCAGTACCCAACGCTCGCCCCGGTCCAAAATCCCGGCGCGAATGGCTTCGGTCGCGCCGTGGTTTACGGGCTCGATCACAGTCGAGGCGATGCCGTGGTGGTGATGATGGCCGACGCCTCGGACTCGCCCCATGACGCGGTGAAGTATTGGCGGCTGCTGAACGAAGGCTTCGACTGTGCTTTTGGGAGCCGTTTTATGGCCGGGGGAGAAGTGATCGATTATCCCCGGGTGAAGTTGTTCGTTAATCGTCTCGCGAATTTTTTGGTCCGCGTCGGGTTCAACATCCCGCTCAACGACACGACCAACGCCTTCAAGGCGTACCGGCGCACCGTGATCGACGGATGCCGCCCATTCCTCGCCCCGCATTTCAACCTGACCGTTGAGTTGCCGCTGAAGGCGATTGTCCGCGGCTATACGTTTGGCGTGATGCCGATTTCGTGGCGCAATCGGAAATACGGCGTCGCGAAATTGAAGATCAAAGAAATGGGCAGCCGCTATTTCTTCATCTGCGCCTACGTCTGGCTGGAGAAATACTTCAGCCGCGGCGATTACCGGCGAAAGTAGAGCCTTGGCCGGTCTTGCGGGAGGCAGCTACAAAACGGTCGCCCTCCGGGCGGTCGCTTGAGCCGGCGCCGCCAACAATTGGTGCCAACGCACGAACTCCAATGCCAAGGCGGCCTCCAACGCCGCGATCGCTTCGGGCGGCGGCGTGCGCGTGAGGCCCGTCGCGTAAAGCCAAACCTGGCGCGCGAAGCTCGGGTCGTAATCGCGCGGCTCCGGCCACATGGCGGCGAGGTATTCGCGGCACCACGCGCGAGCCGTGCAACGCACAAACTCGGCCCGCCAGCGCCGAGCGAGCCGCTCGGAATTCGCCTCGTCGCGCAATTTGCGCCCCGCCGACGCGCTCACGTGATGCCGGACGACGCTGCGAAGCGCGACGGCGCTCACGCGGCCCGCAGCGCGCGCGCGGAAGCATAAGTCCACATCTTCGCCGCCGTTGATATACGCTTCGTCGAATCCGCCCAAGTCTCGCCAAAGCGCACGCGACACCAACGCGCAGGCGGCGGTCACGGCCGGAACGCGGCGGATGGGCGAAAAGATTCGCGACGCTCGCGAGGGCGGCCGCCGGTCGTGTTCGGGCTTCGCCTTGAGGTTGAAGACAATGCCGGCGTGGTCGAGCGCTCCCGTCTTGGCGTCGACCTGCAAGTTGCCGATCACGCCGGCGCGTCGGCCCAGGGAGCGATGCGCCGCCAGCATTGGTTCGAGCCAGCCCGGCAGCAAAACCAGGTCGTTATTGAGGAGAATGAAAACTTCGCCACGCGCGATCGCCGCCGCGCGGTTGTTGGCGGCGGCAAAACCCATATTGCGCTCATTCAGCACGACTCGAAACGGCGCCGCGAGCGTCGCCAGCCACGCCCGCGTTCCGTCGCTGCTGCCGTCATCGACGAGAATCACCTCATAGCTCACCGCGGGCGGCACGGTCGCTTGCAAGCTCGCGACCATCTCCTGGGTGAGCGCGAGGCAATTATACAGGGGAACGATGAAGCTAATGCGCGGAGCGCCCGCCTCGCCCGGAACATTCCGACGAGGGGCTGAAGCGGTGACGGAGGGGGAAGGCATTCCGCGGTTCGCTCGCGTGCGGCACGGCCCCACGCGAGGTGGCAGCACTAAATCCCCTACTCCTGCGCCGCCTCAATCCCTTTTCTCTTCGTCGACCATGCGCCGCAAGTAGGCGCCGTAGCTCGATTTTCCGAGGCGCGCGATATTCCCCTCGACGGCCGCACGATCGATCCAGCCTTTGCGCCACGCGATTTCCTCCAAGCACGCGATTTTCAGGCCTTGGCGGTTTTCGATGACGTGCACGAACTGCGCCGCATCGAGCAGCGAATCGTGCGTGCCCGTGTCGAGCCAAGCCGTGCCGCGGCCGAGCAATTCGACCTGCAGTTTGCCTGCTTCCAGGTACAGCCGATTGAGATCGGTGATCTCGAGTTCGCCGCGTTTCGACGGCTTCAACCGGCGCGAAACGGCGACGACATCGCGGTCGTAAAAGTAGATGCCGGGAATCGCATAATTCGATTTGGGCTGCGCCGGCTTCTCCTCCAGCGACAACACGCGACCGTCGGGGGCGAATTCCACCACGCCATAGCTGGTTGGATCCGCCACATGGTAGCCGAAGATCGTTGCGCCGTCCGCGCGCTCGGCCGCACGACCGAGCGATTTCACGAGATCGTGGCCGTAGAAGAGATTGTCGCCGAGGACGAGAGCGGCCGGTTCGTGCCGCAAAAATCCGACGTCATCTGCAATGTGGAAGGCTTGGGCCAAGCCCTCGGGCTTCGGTTGCGCCGCATAGCTCAACTTGAGCCCGAGATGGGCGCCGTCACCGAGCAGCCGCTGAAAGAGCGGCAAATCCTGCGGTGTGGAAATCAGTAACACCTCGCGAATATCGGCGAGCATCAACACCGACAGCGGATAGTACACCATCGGTTTGTCGTACACCGGCATCAGCTGCTTGCTGACCGCGATCGTGAGCGGATAAAGCCGGGTGCCGGATCCACCAGCGAGAATGATTCCTTTGCGTTGCACGGAAGTGGAGAGGATGAAGTGAACGAGTAAGTAAGCAGCGATCGCCGCGACGTCGGATCAGCGAAGAAGAACCAAGGGGGGAGGTTGTCATTCCGCCGTCCGAAATCCGCAATCCGCATTATCCGACGCCCAGCCGCTCGCGCGCATATTTCTTCGTCGTGATGTCAGAAGCCCAGTCGCGATGGGCGAGGTACCATGCGACGGTCTTCTCGATGCCCGTCGCGAACGATTCTTTCGGCGCCCAGCCGAGTTCGCGCTGAATCTTTGCGCAATCGATCGCGTAGCGGCGATCATGCCCGGGACGATCCGCAACGTAGGTGATTTGAGTCGTGTACGATTTGCCGTCGGCCCGAGGCGCCTTGCGATCGAGCAACGCACAAATCTGGCGCACGATTTCGATGTTCGGCTGCTCGTTCAGGCCGCCAATATTGTACGTTTCGCCGACCCGACCGCGCTGCAGCACAAGCCAAATGGCGGCGGCGTGATCCTCCACGTATAGCCAGTCGCGAATCTGCTGACCGTCGCCGTACACCGGCAGCGGCTTCGCCTCCAGGGCGTTGAGGATCATCAACGGGATGAGCTTTTCCGGGAAATGATAGGGGCCGTAGTTGTTCGAGCAGTTCGTCGTCAGCGTCGGGAGCTTAAACGTGTGCTGATACGAACGCACCAAGTGGTCGCTCGCCGCTTTCGAAGCCGCATAAGGGGAATTCGGAGCGAACGGCGTCTCTTCCGTGAAGGCCGGATCTTTGGGCCCCAAGGTGCCGTACACTTCGTCGGTCGAGACGTGGAGAAAACGAAACGCGCCCTTCTTCAACTCAGGAAGTTTCGCCCAATAAAGCCTCGTCGCGTTGAGCAAACGCAACGTCCCGACGACGTTCGTCTGCACGAAAGGCTCCGGCGAGTCGATCGAGCGGTCGACGTGCGATTCCGCGGCGAAGTTTACGATGGCATCGATCTGATGTTCCGCGAGGAGCCGCGCCACCAAATCGGCGTCGCCAATACTGCCATGAACGAACACGTACCGCGGGTCGTGCGCGAGGTCGGCCAAGTTCGCCGGATTTCCCGCGTACGTGAGCGCGTCGAGGTTCACGAGCTTCGTTACGGGCGAGCTCTTCTCGAGCAAGCGCTGCCGCAGGAAATTAGACCCGATAAAACCGCAGCCACCGGTGACGAGTAGATTCATGAGGGAATTAATCGCGAAGGACGCGAAGGTCGGAAATGATCAACTCTTCTTCCAAGTCCGCAGCGCTTGGGTGACGGCTTCGCGGACCGGGGAAAGCGTGATGCCAACGGCGGCGAGTTTGCTGGAATCCATCACGCAATTCGAGCGGGGGGCCTTCGCCGCTTTGTGCATGAATTCGTTCTCGTTCTTGAAGAAGACGAAATCCTTTTGGCATACGCCCGACTGCTTGATCAGGTCGACGACCTCGTGAGTCGTGATCGCGCCGGGATTGGTCACGTTGTACGTGCCGAACGGCACGCGCTTTTCCCAGCATGCGAACGTCGAAGCCACGAATTCGTCGAGCTGCGAGATCGAGTTGGTCGCCTCGAGCAGCGTCGCGTAGCGCATCAGCTTCGTGAGGTAGTTCCGCGGATTGTCGACGTTGTCGAAGGGGATGCGCAGGCGCCACACGTAGACGTTGGGCTTGCCCGCCAGCACCTCTTCGCCGAGGGCCTTCGTGCCGCTGTAGAACGAGCAGTAGTTGGTGCGGAACGTGAAATTCGGCGTGTCTTCTTCGCGAAAGCCCGTGCCGTCGGGACGCGACCCGCTAAAAATGCAGCCGGATGAAACGTGCCCCCACGGCACCCCCGCGTCGGCACACGCATCGGCGACGATGCCCGGCAGCACGGCGTTGCCAAAAAGGCATTCGTGCTTGTGCAGCTCGCACGCATCGACGTTCGGTTTGCCCGTGTAGCCCGCGGCATTGATCAGAAACTCCGGCTTGTCGCGCCGGAGCGCGTCGCGCAGCACCTCGCGATTCGTGTAATCGACCTCGGCTCGGCGCAGATTCCGAAACGGAATGCCCTTGCGGGTAAGCAGCGCCTGATAGGCGTGACCGACGTAACCGGAACCTCCGAGCAGGTAGATCATGGAACGAGTTGGGAAAGACGTGGGACCGAGAGAAACCGGCAAGTCAAGGGGACTGTCCCGTCGTAACAAGGCTTTTTACGCCGTGGGTTCGCCGCGCATGGCAGCCCGTCCCGCGCCGCCCCCGCCCCCCCCGCGACACGGCCGACC
>CBINOT010000279.1:0-6426 GCA_966252355.1 uncultured Opitutus sp.
GAGGTGTACAAGATGTTCCTTACCGGCAAGGACACGTTCGAGGTCCGCGCGATGCAAAACGTCATGGAGGACCGCAACGAACGCGTGGCCGGCCCGGGCGGCCGCGACGCCTGGCTCTTCGAGCAGCAGGCCGTTTATACCCACTGGTTCGGCAAGGATGGGATCGGCAATGTCGTCAACAGCCTCGTCCTGGCGCCCGGCTTCGCGAAGTACAACGCCTCCGGCATCGACACGGCGACGAACGAGAATCCGTTCAACGGCACGACGCGCTGGCTGTCGCTCGCGACGTTCGCCGGCGAGGTCAATTGGGCGGGCGTGGCGGGAGAAGGCACCGCGGTCAAGTTGTACTGGGATTCGTCGTACAATCTCGAATCCGAGAATCGGGTCGCCAAGGGCTACGGCTTGAGCCTCACGCGCTGGCAGGACGATCCGTTCGCGTGGCTCATCGGCGTGGGGTATGCGAAAGGGACGGGCAAGGTGCAGGGCGATTACAGCCTGCGCCTCGATTATCGCGAGGTGGGCCTCGGGGCGGTCGACCCGAACACGAGCGATTCCGATTTCGGTTTCGGCAAACTGAGCCAGCGCGGCGCCAAGGCGGCCTTCAGCTACAACCTGACCGACTTCGTGAACCTGAACGCCACGTATTTCTACACGACGGCGATGCAGGACAATCTCACGCACGCGCTCGCGAACATCGATCGCTCGCAGCTGCTGCAGCTCGACCTCGTCGTGAAGTTCTAACCCGCATTCGTCTTTCCCTATGAAAATCACGCTGCTTGTTCTTTTCCTTGCTGCCGCCGCCGTCGTGCGAGCCGATAGCAAGCTCGTCATCAAAGGCTCCGACACGCTTGGCGCCAAACTCGTGCCGACGTTAAAGGAAGCCTATGTCGCGGCCCACCCGGGCGTATCGTTCGAAATCGCGGCGGAAGGCTCGACCACCGGCATCGCCGCGATCATCGACGGCACGGCCAATATCGGGATGGCGAGCCGCCGGGCCAAGCCGACCGAGATGTCCGCCGCGCAGGCGAAGGGCGTCACGATGAAGCCGACCGTCGTCGCTTATGACGGCATCGGAGTCCTCGTGAATGGCGCCAACGGCGTCGCGAAGCTCACCCGTCGGCAAGTGGAGCAAATCTTCGCCGGCGACATCACCGATTGGTCGGCGGTCGGCGGCACGCCCGGCCGGATCTCGATTTACACCCGCAACACCTCGTCCGGCACGTATTCGGACTTCAAGGCGCTCGCGATGAACAATCGGGATTACGCCTCGTCGTCGCAAAAGATGGCCGGCAACGAGCAGATCGCGGCGGAAGTCGCCAAGAATCCGTCGGGCATCGGTTATGTCGGGCTGGCGTATTTGAGCGAACCGGGCGTGAAAGTCGTCGCGATCGACGGTGCGACGCCGACGAAGGAAGCGGTGCTGGCCCACAAATATCCGTATGCGCGGCCGACGTTCTTTTACACGAACGGCGAGCCGATCGGCGAAGCGGCGAAATTCATCGCGTTCACGCTGAGCGACGCCGGGCGCGACATCGTCGAGAAGGTCGGCTTCGTGGCCCCGCCGCGCGGCTGATCGGAGCTCGTGTCACCCGATTGTAACAGTGGCCTCCTTGACGCCCCGGTCGCCGGGCCTCCGTGTTTTTATCGCGCATGAAGGATCTCACGACCGTCGAATCCCCACCGGCTGACTTCGTCGTGAGCAAACGGCGCGTGCGTTTGCTCGGCTTGAGCGCCGACGACGCGATCAAAGCCTTCTTCGGCGGCAACGCCCTGGTTTCGGTCGTCGTCTTGACCCTGATCACGGTCTTTTTGCTGCGCGAAGGCCTCGGTTTTTTCGGCCAGAATCGCGACAATCTCCGCGTTTATCGCCAAGCCGGCCTCGAGTACGTCGATTTCATCCGCACGCAGGTCGACGAGCACACCGCGTTGACGCGGTATCTCGCCGACGTCCGGGTGCGCGCATTCCAGGCGTTCGCCGCGGGCCAAGCGCTGCCGGTCGAAGCCGTCAACGAGAAGCTCGCGGAGTTCGATGCGTTTGCGAACGCGTTCGGCGACGCGGTCAATCCGTTGCGGGCGATGGTGACGGACCTCACCGAGCAGGCGACGGCGATCAAGGAGAAGTTCACGGTCGCGCGCGACCGGCGGGAGGAGCGGACGCAGTTGCTCGAAGCGGGACGGGGCGCGGAGGCGGCGCAGGTGCAGGTCGAGCGGGTGGATTTCGCCGCGGAGTTGAAGCCGCTGACCGGAACGCTGCCGATGTACCGGGAGACGAACCGCGAGCTGGCGCGGCAGCTCCTCGCGACCTTGGATCGGGCGCCGGCGTTGCCGATCCCGGAGCTGGCTCCGCGGATGGAGCGGTTCCAGCAGCTCGCGCGCGCGTACGTCGCAAGCTTTCCCCGGACCGAGGAGAACCTCGCGACATGGGATTTTCGGCGGCCGGTGCCGGTTTGGCAGTCGTTCACGGCCTTTGTTTTCGGCCGCGAATGGCTGACGGCGAGTTTCTGGCAGGATTGGTACGGCGTACTCCCGCTGTTCGTCGGCTCCCTCATGGTCTCGGTGGTGGCGCTCTGCTTGGCCGTTCCCCTCGGGATCGGCGCGGCGATTTACGTGAACCAATTGGCGTCGCCGTTCGAGCAGCGGCTGATCAAGCCGTGCATCGAATTCATCTCGGCGATTCCCTCGGTCGTACTCGGTTTCTTCGGCATCGCCGTGCTTGGCCAGACGCTAAGGGCGATGTCCCAGCAGGCCTGGCTCTCCTGGATGCCGGGCTTTCCGTATAGCGAACGGCTCAACATTCTCACGGCGGGGTGCCTGCTCGCGTTGATCGCGGTGCCGACGATCTTCACCTTGGCCGAAGACGCCCTGCAAAATGTGCCGCGAGCGTTCAAGGAAGCGTCCTTTGCGTTGGGCGCCTCGCGGCTGCAAACCATCGTCAAGATCGTGGTGCCGGCGGCGCTGTCGGGCTTGGTCTCCGCGGTGCTGCTCGGTTTGGGCCGCGTCATCGGCGAGACGATGGTGGTGTTGCTCTGCGCAGGGAATCGAATCGCGATTCCGGATTTCACGTCGGGACTGGCGGTGGTCACCCAGCCGGTGCACACCATGACCGGAATCATTGCGCAGGAAATGGGGGAGGTCGTGCGCGGCAGCATTCATTATCGCGCGCTGTTCGTCGTCGGCCTCGTGCTCTTCGTCGCGTCGCTCGGGATCAACGTCGCGGCGCAAAAAATCGTGCGCCGTTACCGCCTTTCGATCGGCTAGCCATGCTCCGCTCCGTCCCCACGCACATTTTTCAACGCCAGCCGACCGCGGCGCGTTATGGCGAGCGGCTCGCGCAAGGGCTGTTCCGGGCGGTGACCTACGCGGTGCTCCTGGCCGGCTTCGCGGTGTTCGCGACCATCGTCGTCAAAGGCGCCCCGACGGTCTTTCGCGCGACCCCGCCGTTCGTGAACACGACGTTTCTCACGCGCGCGCCCGAGACGCTGCATGTCTTCGATTTCGAGGGGCGCCATTACGAGCAAGGCGATCGCGAGCATCGGGCGTTTGTCGCCGCGCATCCGGAGGCGGGCAAGGCGCCGACGGAGAGCTACGTTTATTCGGCGGGTGGAATTTTCCCCTGCATCGTGGGGACGGTGCTGCTGGTCATCGGCTCGATGACGATCGCCCTGACCCTCGGCGTGGCGGCGGCCATTTATTTGAACGAATATGCGCGCGATGGACGTTTCATTCGCTTCATCCGGCTCGCGATCCTGAACCTCGCCGGCGTGCCTTCGATCGTCTTCGGCCTGTTCGGCTTCGGCCTGTTCGTGATATTTTTCGGGTGGAACGTCTCGCTGCTCGCCGGCTGGTTCACCCTCGCCTTCATGGTCTTGCCGGTCGTGATCACGGCGAGCGAGGAGTCGTTGAAGGCGGTGCCGCGCGGCTTTCGCGAAGGCTCGCTGGCCCTGGGCGCGACGAAGTGGCAGACGATCCGCCGCAACGTCCTGCCGTACGCGCTGCCGGGAATTCTCACCTCGTCGATTTTGGGGATCGCGCGCGTCGCCGGGGAAACGGCGCCCATCATGTTCACCGCGGCGTATGTCGTGCGCGACAAGCTGCCGTGGGAAGTGACGAAATGGAGCGAACCCTTTTTCCAAGGGGTGATGGCGCTGCCGTACCACATCTATGTCGTCAGCTCGAAGATTCCGCAAAACGACACTACGGCGCGGGTGCAGTACGGCACGGCGCTCGTCTTTCTCCTCCTCGTCGCGCTGATCGCGGGCGTCTCGATCGTCCTCCGCAATCGCCTTCGTGCGCGCTACAGATGGTAACCGCTGAACTCACTCGTATGGATTATTCCGCTCCGACGCTTTCGCCGCCCGCCGTGGCCGCTCCGGCGCTGGCCAAGCCGGCCGGCCGCTCCCACACCGAGCGGCCTTTGATCGAAATCGAAGGCCTCGACTTTTTCTACGGCGCCACGCCAGCGCTGCACGATATCAATCTGCGGATTCCCGACCGGCAGGTGACGGCGTTCATCGGGCCTTCGGGGTGCGGCAAATCCACGCTCCTGCGCTGCCTCAACCGGATGAACGATCTGATCGATGGCACGCGCGTGGCGCGCGGCACGATCAAGATCCATGGCGTCGACATTTATGGCCGCGACGTCGACGCGATCGAGCTGCGCAAACGCGTGGGGATGGTTTTTCAGAAATCGAACCCGTTCCCCAAATCGATCTACGAAAACGTCACGTACGGCTTGCGGCTCCAGGGCATCCGCGACAAGCGCCGGCTGGATGAGATCGTCGAGACCTCGCTGCGCGGGGCGGCGTTGTGGGACGAGGTCAAGGATCGGCTCCATACGAGCGGACTCGGCTTGTCCGGCGGGCAACAGCAGCGGCTGTGCATCGCGCGCGCCATCGCGGTGGAGCCGGAGGTCGTCTTGATGGACGAGCCGTGCTCGGCGCTCGACCCTGTGGCGACCGCGAAGATCGAGGAACTGATTCAAGAGCTGCGGCAAAAGTTCTCGATCGTGATCGTGACGCACAACATGCAACAAGCCGCACGCGTATCGGATCAGACGGCCTTTTTCTACCTGGGGAAGCTCGTCGAGTTCGCGCCGACGCGCGATATCTTCACCAACCCGTCGAATCCGCAGACCGAAGCGTATGTGTCGGGGCGGTTCGGGTGAATGCAATGAGAACGGGCCAAAGATGCACCTGACCCGGTGGCCACGGCAGTCAGCCCAATCATGTCAATACCCTTAGAAATCCTTCGTCGCTCTCCGGATGAACGCTCCCTTTGTCATTCTGAGCGGAGCGAAAAATCCATGGGAATGGGCAGAACCGAAACGCGGTGGATCCTTCGCTGCGCTCAGGATGACAAGCGGGGGAAGGTGTTCGTGCGGCGGGAAGAGCCTGAGGCTGCCGGGCGGGGCGAAGGGCTTGCGACGGCCGAGCGATGGTTCGTTCAACGCGGTGCGGGTCGTCCTGACTGTCATTCTGAACGGAGCGAAGAATCCATCGGACGGCTCGAACCGAGACAGAGCGATGGATCCTTCGCTGCGCTCAGGATGACGGGCGAGGTGGGAGATCGCCGACTGCCGCATATGGCGCGCGCTCTCCGAGCGGGCGGTCGCCGATGCCCAGATCCGGCCCGCCCGGTGGTCGGGCCCTCCCCGGTGCCATCCGCAATCCGGCCCCGCCCGCCCAGTCCGAAATCCGCAATCCGAAATCGAAAATTCCCATGACTCACTATTCCGAAGAACTCACGAAGCTGAAAGAGAGCCTGCTCGCGATGGCGAGTCATGCGGAGTCGGCGGTGGCGCGCGCGATTCGCGCGCTCGTCGAGCGCGACGAGACCCTCGCGCAACAAGTCGAGGAGGACGACAACATCCTCGATCAATTCGAGATCGAGATCGACGACACGGCGATTCACTTGCTCGCCAAGGCGCCGCTCGCGACCGATCTTCGTTTGATCACGGTCGCGATGAAAATTTCGCAGAATCTCGAGCGCGTCGGGGACGAGGCGGTGACGATCGCGCGCCGGGCGATCGAGCTCAATGCCGAGCCGCAGCTCAAACCGTACATCGACTTGCCGCGCATGGCATCGATGTCGTTGGAAATGCTCCGCGACGCGATCACGGCCTTCATTCATCGCCGGCCGGAAACGGCGCGCGCGGTGGTGCCGCGCGACCAAGAGGTCGACGATCTCAACCGGCAATTACACCGCGAATTAGCCGGCTTCATGGTGGAAAACCCGGCGACGATTACTCGCAGTCTTAAATTGATGACGATTTCCAAGAGCCTCGAACGCATCGCCGATCATGCGACGAATATTGCGGAGGAGGTCGTGTATCTCTACGAAGCGAAGGACATCCGCCATCTCGGCGGCCGACCCGAACCCTTCGAATCCATTCGTGCACGTTGAACGGGCAACAAGCCATGGCCACAG
>CBINOT010000280.1:0-6379 GCA_966252355.1 uncultured Opitutus sp.
AACGCGCCGTGGCGTCCGGGGCTGCGCCGCCGGGGTTCGGGCCGCGCCCGGGTGCCGCGACCGTGGCCTCGCGCTTGGTTTGGGCCGCGCCAGTTGCGGACGCGCTTTCGCAGCCGGAAAGGACAGCGAGCGCGCTAACGACGGCGATCGTGGTCCCTAGCGATAGGCGCAGCGGGTTCATGATGACGTGGGTTGGAGTCCCGACAAAATTGCTGCGCTGGATCGGCCGCCGTTGGGCGAGCCGCGCCAGCGCAGCGTGGATTTGTTTTGGAAACCGAAGGTGCGGTTACGGGACCGTGATCTCGTCGACGTTGGCGAGATCGCCGCCGTTCGACTGCAGCACGATCGTGTTCGACGTGCTGTTGTTCAACGTGATGTTCACATTGAGCGTCGTCCAGGCCGTCCAGGTCGACGTCGCCGGGAACGTGATGCTCGTCGTGGTGCCGTTGACGACCAATTGTCCCGTACGCGACGCGCCCGAGCCGTTGGCATAACGGATCGACAGCGACTTCGTGCCACCGCCATTGCCGTCGACATTGCTGAACGTGCAAGTGCCGCCGGTGGTGGGGAAGTTGACGTAAGCCGAACCGTTATAACCGGAATTCGTGGTTTCAGTGATGGCGCCACCGCCGAGGGTCGCGCTTTCGGCCTGATATGTGTCGCCGGTCGGCGGGGGTGGCGTGCCGCCAACGTACGTGATATTCGGCGTGGGCGGGGTCGACATGCCGGAACCGAGGTAGAAGCTCGGATGCGGAGGTTGGTTGTACGCCGTGTTCTGCCACGCGATCGCGACGCGGTATTGAGGATCGTGCATCAAGGTGTAGATGCGCGTGCTCGTGACGGCCGTGGTGGTGTAGATGCGCAGGGCGGTATTGCCGGTCTCGCGCCAGATGACTTCTTCGCGCCAATCGCCGAAGAGATCGGCGCTCAAGCCCGGGGTCGCTTTCGTGCTGTTGTTCGACGCCACGGCGCTGTCGGTGAGCAGGTTCGTGTCCCCGCCGGTACCGTACTTGTCGATGTGATTATTATCGAGCAGCTCGCGCGTCGTGTCGGCATCCCACCAAACGAGGAAGTTGATCGAGCCCGGCTTGCGACCGATATTCGAGCCGGAGGTGTTGCTCATGCCGCCGACCGCCGCCGACCAGGCTTCCGCGCCGGCGCTGCCGGAATAAACGTCGCCCGCGACGCCGCGGCCGTTGTCGCAGCCGCAGCTCGCGTGCGACCAAATGATCGCACCCGTACGGGCGTCGTACATGTAGTCGGCGAGCTCGCTGGTCCATTCGCTCGGCTTGAATACTTCGAGACCGGCGCGAGACGGAATGAAATCGCCGACGTGCAGGGCGTCGCCGTGGTGATAGTTCGCATACATCGGCGTGCCGTCGTCGTTGATGCCGAGCGAGCCGTAGATGATCTCCTGCTTTCCATCGCCATCGACGTCCGCAATGCTGAGCTGGTGATTGCCGCGGCCCTCGTAGGTGCTGCCGCTGACATTGCTGTCGAAGGTCCAGCGGCGGGTCAGCGCGCCATTGCGCCAGTCCCACGCCACGACGACGGTGCGCGTGTAGTAACCGCGGCAGAAAACAGCGCTCGGGCGCGTGCCGTCGAGATATGCGACGCCCGCCAAAAACCGGTCGACGCGATTGCCGTAGGTGTCGCCCCAATCGCCGACGTTGCCGCGAGCCGGCACGTAATTCGTCGTGGCCATGGCGGCGCCGGTTTGGCCGTTGAAGACCGTGAGGTATTCCGGACCCGAGAGGACGTAGCCGCTGGAATTGCGATAGTCGGCGGAGCTGCTGCCGATGACAACGCCCGCGCCGTCCTTCGTGCCGTCGGCGGTTTTGCACATGAGCTCGGCTTTGCCGTCGCCATCGAAGTCATAGACCATGAACTGCGTGTAGTGCGCGCCGGCGCGGATGTTGCGGCCGAGATCGATGCGCCACAGGCGCGTGCCGCTGTACTTATAGGCGTCGAGATAGACGTTGCCGGTATAACCCGATTGGGAGTTGTCGTGGGCGTTCGACGGATCCCACTTCACGATGATCTCGTACTCGCCGTCGCCATCGAGATCGGCGGCGCTGCAATCGGTGGGGGAATACGTGTAGCTCTCGCCGGTGGGCGTGGTGCCTCCCGCGGGACGCTGCAGCGGAACGCGCAGGTATTGCTGCGTCGGGGCATTCGCCGGCAACGTATAGCCGGCGCTCGCCGTCTGCTCGACGCCGTTGAGCACCGGACGAACCGTGTACGTGTTGGACACGCTGAGGTTCGCGCCGGTATCGACGAGGTTCGTCGAGTTGGTGATCGGCGACGCGTTCACCTTCGTGGAGCCGCGATAGACGTTATAAGAGATCGAGCTCGAATCGAGTCCGAGCTGTCGCCAGCCGACATAAACCGAACTGGTACCGGTGCGCATGGCGATCACGCCACGGCCGAGATTTTCCATCTGATAAGGCGCCGCGGACAGAGCGAGCGGCAGCCCGAGCGCCGCGAGGGCGAGCACGAGGATTCGTTTCATACAGGGGGATCATCGTTTCCCGAGAAAGGAAACGCAGCAGGGTTGGATAGACAGCGCCGCAGGAGGGGTTGCGGTGGGGTTTGACGAGGAACGGCGCGGTGCGGCGGAGGAGTTCGCGCCAATCCACTCGGCGCGCAAATCGACGAATTGCCGGATTGTTCGGCAGAGGGGTTAAAACCGGAGTTTCGGGAAATCCCGGAGACGCCGGGCACGACGAATCCCGATGCCGAGCGCCGTTTGCCGCGGACCACCACCGCTTCTCCGCCACCGTCGCACGACCACCCCGCCTCAACAAGCCGCTAGCCGGACCGTTTCGCTGCCCGGCGTCGCGGATTCTCACGGTGACGCTGCCCTTATGCACAGTTGCCCTGTCTAGCGAACGCCTCTCTGCTGACGCCGTTTCGACGTGATCACCGGATTCGCCCGCACTGCCGCGCTACTCGGCGCTCTGGCCCTTGGTATTTTTGTCCCGCAAGCGCATGTGCTCTCGGGCGCGATCCGTTGGCTGATCATGGCGATGTTGTTTCTCGTGTTTCTTCAGACCCGGCTCTCGCGCGATGCGCTGCATCGCACGCATGTCTGGCTGCTGCTCGCCAATCTCGCGATCGGGTTCGGCGCTTGGTCCGTTGGAAGCTGGGTGGGCGGGCGCGACGTCGCGCTCGCCTGTTTTTTCGCCGGCATTACGCCCACGGCTACCGCGGCGCCGGTCATCATCAGCTTCTTGCACGGGCGTGTGGACTACGTGATCGCGGCGTTTCTCCTCACGAATGTCGTGATCGCGGCCTTGTTTCCCGCGATGCTGCCGCTGGTCCTCGGCCAGGCGACTCCGCAGGCGGTCGGCAGCGTGCTCGGCAGCATCGGCCTCGTGGTCTTCACGCCGATGCTCGCCGGCTGGGCCGTGCGGCGCATTTACCCCGCCGCGGCCGCGTGGCCCGGACGGCTGCGGACGGCGTCGTTCGGAATGTGGGTGGTCGCGCTGTTCCTCGTCACCGCCAACGCCTCCGCCTTCGTCCGCGCGCAAGTCGATACCCCGATCCGCGTGTTGCTGCAGATCGCGGCGGCGAGCTTGGTCATCTGCATCGTGAATTTCGGCCTCGGCTATCTGGTCGGCGGCCCAACGCTCCGTCGCGAAGCGAGCCAATCCCTCGGGCAAAAGAACACGACGTTCACCATCTATCTCGCGCTCGCCTATGCGAGCCCGCTCGTGGCGCTGGGACCGACGTGCTACGTCGTGTGGCACAATCTCTGGAATTCCTGGCAACTGCACCGCGCTGGACGCGTCCGTCGCGCGCCGTAGAGCTGCGTTGCGACGCACGCGATCCTCGCGCCGCCGAACCCTCGCTCGCGCTCGCGGTCCGTATACGGGCCGCGGGTGAGGCAGCGAAACGAAAGCCCTTTCACGACCGCATCGCGCAGAATGCGGCGCGAGCGCGGGAGTTTACCGGATCGAAACGTCGGAGACCGCAGGACGCCGGCGCCCGCCGAAATTCTTTACGTTCGGCACGCTCCATCGGCTCAGCGCGCTGTCCATCGCAACTCCACGCTACTGACCGAAACAAGACGGAAGGATATTATGAACCCACAAATACTTCGGCAGATCGTATGTGCTCCAGCGGGCGAGAACGAGGCTGGCGGCGGCGCGAGCGACACCACTGGCACTCTCGCTCAAGCCAAGCAGACGATCACCAACACGGCGCGCCAAACTGCGGCGCGCATCAAGTCGGCGGCCGGTGACACGGCGAGCCGCGCAAAAACGGAAGCCCAGCGCCTGGCCACGGAAACCAAGGAAGACACGGCGAAACGCATCGGCGGCTACAGCTCGGCTTTCCACGAATCGGCCAAATCGTTCGAGGAACAGGACCCGAACATCGCCTGGGCCACGCATCGCGTCGCCGACCGCCTGCAGGGAATCGCCGACTATGTCCGCACGCGGGATTTCACCGAGCTGAAGAGCGATGTCGAAAACCTCGCCCGTCGCCATCCCGTCGCCTTCTTCGGTGGAATGGTCGTCGCCGGCTTGGTCATCGGGAATCTGCTTAAAGCGCGGCGCCCGACGGTCGAGACGAGCGACGAAATGACCGACATGGCCGACGAGCCGAATCTCGACTACGGGAATGCCAGCGGCAGTAGCGAAGCTCCCGCAATGCCGGCGCCCGAGAGCAACGGAATTTGAACGAGGACCCATGATGAATTCCGACCCGAATCATGCGAATACCCTCCCCTCCTTGCTGCGCGAATTGCGCGATGAGACCACGACCCTGCTGCGGCAAGAAGTCGCCCTCGCCAAAGCTGAACTAAAAGAAAACGCCTCCCGCATGGGAGGACACGCGGCGCAAATCGCGATCGGCGGATTCGTCGGCTACGCCGGCGTGATCGTGCTGCTCATCGGCCTGGGCCTGCTGATCAGCTCGCTCCTGGTCCGAGCCGGGGTCGACCGCGACCTGGCCCAGTGGCTCGCCCCGGCGTTGCTCGGCGCGATCGTCGCGCTGATTGGCTGGGGAATGGTGGCGCGCGCGAAACGGGCGATGGCGACCGACGACCTCGCGCCGCGGCAGACCATCGCGACGATGCGCGAAAACAAGGACTGGGCGCAAAGCAAACTACAACACTCCCCATGAATCCCAAACCCATTAGCGAGACCGAAGCGATTCGGTCCGATATCGAAATGACCCGCCGGCGGATGGACGACACGATGGACGCGCTCGGTGAGCGGCTCCACGGCCGGCACATCGTCGATGAAATCATCGGCTTTTTTCGTGGAGGCGAGGAAGGCGACGGCACCGGCGCCCGCGTCCGCGAAAAGCTTTCCGCCACCGCCGGCTCGGCCGCAAACGCCGTCGGCTCCGCTGCCAATGCCGCCGCCACTGCCGTCGTTGATACCGTGAAAAAAAATCCATTGCCCATATTGCTCATCGCCGGAGGCGCCGCCTGGCTCGCCTACTCGGCGACTCGCGGCCCGAAGGCCGACGTTGAAGACGAACTCGAAGACGGAGAGCCGTACGATCCCGACACCCATTACGATCGCCCGCTGGAATATCCGAGCGGGGCGATGGAAAAGATGGGCGACGCCGTCGAAGGCTACACCGACGAAGCGCAGTCGAAGTTCGACCAGTTGAAAGACACCGTGCAGGACAAGGCCGCCTCGGCGAAGGAACAGGTGAAGGAAAAGCTCTCCAACCTGTCCGGCCGCACCAAGGAAAAATTCCAATCCGTGAAAGAGAAGGCGTCGCAAATCGGCTCGCGCGTGCGCGATCGCGCCAGCCAGATCGGCGACCAAGTGCAGGAGCGCTCCCGCGAGGTGTATGACAAGACCCGCGAGCGGGTCGTCCGCACCGCCGACGAGCATCCGGTCGAGCTGGGTCTCGGCTGCCTTGCCCTCGGCATTCTGGTCGGCCTCGCGCTGCCGACGCCCGAGCCGGTGAATCGCCTCGCCGGTCCGACCGTCGATCGGTTGAAGAACCGGACGCGCCAAGCCGGCAAAGACATTGTGCGAAAAGGCCGCCGCGTCGTCGATGCGGCCACGAGCGCCGCGAAACAAGAAGCCGAATCGCAAGGCCTCTCGCTCGAGCGGCTGCGGCAAAGCGGCCGCGCGGTCGCGGAACGCGCGGGCTCCGCCGCGACGGACGCCGCCCGCGCCGAAGGCATGACGAGCGGAAACGCCTGCGACGTCGGCGCCGGCTCGTCTCAAGATCGTGCAGGTGCCGACCCCGCCGACCCTTCCGCGGCGCGGCCGGCAATGTAAGCCACAACACGGCTGCGGCCGGTCCGCACACTGCGGACCGGCCCACACGTCCGCGCCATCACACCATGGGAATACCCGAAAGCGAAAAACCGAAAGAGAGTACCGCTGACGCCCACGAGGCCGAT
>CBINOT010000281.1:0-6366 GCA_966252355.1 uncultured Opitutus sp.
AGACGACGAGGAGGCGGCCGGGCGTGATGGCGCGCAGCATGCCGAGGGCGTTGCGCAGCGCGTCGTCGGTGTGCGCGTAGTCCACGAGCACGTTGTAGGGCTGGCCCTCCTCGATGCGCTCCATGCGGCCGGGCACGCCGCGGAAGGTGCGCAGCCGCGCGAGGAACACCTGCGGGTCGCGCCCGAGCGCATAGGCCGTGGCGGCGGCGGCGAGCAGGTTGCTCACGTTGTAGCGGCCGATGAGCGGCGACTCGAGGTCGAGCGCGCCGCCGGGCCACTCGAGGCGCAGCGCCGTGCCCTTGAACTGGAGCGAGACGTTCGTGGCGCGCACGTCCGCCTGCGCGTTTTCACCGAAGGTGACGACCTTCACTCCATCGGGGATGCGGCGCACGAGTTCGGCGCCGAGCGGGTCGTCGAGGTTGACGACGGCGGCGCGCGGCGTGGTGCCGGTGGCGCCGGTGAAGAGGCGGCTCTTCACGTCGAAATACGCCTCCATCGTGCGGTGGTAGTCGAGGTGGTCGCGCGTGAGGTTGGTGAAGACGACCGCGCCGAACTGCATGCCGAGCACGCGGTGCTGGTCGATGCCGTGCGAGCTCACCTCCATCACCGCCTGCCGGCAGCCGGCGTCGCGCATTTGGGCGAGCATGCCGAAAATATCGAGCGCCTCGGGCGTCGTGCGAAACGACGGGACGGTGCGGGCGCCGAGATCGTAATTGATCGTGCCCATCAGGCCCACGCGCTGGTCGCCGTTGAGCAGATGCTTGAGCAAATGCGTGACGGTCGTCTTGCCGTTGGTGCCCGTGACGCCGACCACGGTCATGTCGCGATCCGGGAATTTGAAGTAACGCTGCGCCACCGCCGCGAGCGTCGCGCGGGCGTCGGCCACTTGGATGATCGTGGCCTTGCCCGGTGGATGCACGGGCATGTTTTGGGTCACGACCGCGACGGCGCCGCGGCTGATCGCCTCGTCGATGAAGCTGGCGCCGTCGGCCCGGCGGCCTGGCAGGGCGAAAAACAACATCCCGGGCACGACCCGGCGGCTATCGAGCGCGAGGCCGGAGATCGGCCGATCGAGCGAACCTTTGACGGCGATGATCTCGTCGCTCTGGAAGTAATCGGATAATTTCGGGGCCATTTTGAAAACGCGGCTGACTGCGAGCGCCTCGCGACGAGTCCGCTTCGCTGGCCGCGGTTGGAACGCGTGGATCAGAGAATGGTTGAGCGTGAGATAACCGATCACCGGCGGCCTCCTTCTGTCGCCGCGACGAAGTCGAGCCGCGCGGGCTGGTTGGGTGGTGTAATGGAAAGGATCGGAATCAGCTTCTCGCCGATGCTCTTGAACACCGGCGCCGCGACCTTCGAACCATAGGCGACCCCACCAGGCGTGTGGGCATCAGCATCGTCTACAATGACCGAAATCGCAACCTGCGGCGCGCTGGCCGGGAAGAAGCCCACGAACGAAACCACGTGGTGCTTTCGCGACGGCACGACCTTGATTTTGCCGTTCGGCTGTTGCTCCGGCATATACTTCTGCGCGGTGCCGGTTTTGCCCGCGACCTCGTAATCGATGCCGCCGAGTTTGATCGCGGCTTCCGGCGCGGTGCCATTCACCGAAGCGACCGCTTGAAGCAAGCGAGCCATCGTGCGCGCGGTGCGCTCCGAGACGACCTGGTTGATCTCGGTGCGGTCGTAGCGGTAAACGACGTTATTGGACGCATCGCGAATCTCCCGAATGATCTGCGGACGCAGTAGCGTGCCGCCGTTCGCGATCGTGCTCATCGCCTGGTGCATCTGGATCGCGGTCGCCGCAATCGACTGCCCCATCGGGATGCGAGTGATATCGATCGGATTCCACTTTTCGCGGCGCGCGAAGATGCCGGGTTCCTCAGCCCCAACGGGGAATCCGAGCCGTTGTCCGAAACCGAAGGAGCGGGCGTAGCGTTCGAAACGTTCGTCGCCGAGCTGCATGGCGAGCTGCGCGGCGCCGCGATTGCTCGAGTGCGCAATGATTTCGCCGACGGTCAGCATCCCGAAATGATGATCTTCTCCCGGCAGCTTCAGCTCGCGGCCTTTGTACTCGATGTGCTCGAGCCCGCAATTGAACGCGGTCTGCGGCGTGACGAGTCCCTCTTCGAGCGCACCGGAGGCGGCGACGATCTTGAATACGGAGCCCGGCTCGTACACGTCCGATACCGCGACATTTCTCATGCGCCCCATCTCCGCCTTCGGGACGCGATTGTACTCGTTCGGATTGAACGTCGGGTAGTTTGCGAGTCCGAGGATGAAGCCCGAGCGAGGATCGCTGACGATGATCGTCGCCTTGAGCGGCTGGTAGGTCTTGCCGATCTTTTCGATCTCGCGCTCCACGATGTCCTGCACCGTGGCGTCGATCGACAGAATGACGGAGTAACCGTCGGCCCGCGGCACGTTGCGAGTCTGGAACTGCGCGAGTTCGCGCCGATGTCCGTCTTTCTCGCCTTCGCGCCAGCCATTCTGCCCGCGCAAATAAAAATCGGCGTAGGCTTCGATGCCGGCGACGCCCGTGCTCTCGCGATTCGCGAAACCGATCAGGTGCGCCGCGAGCTCGTTATGCGGATAGACGCGGGCGTAGCGCGTTTCGGGGCGGCACAGCCCGCGAATCCCCAGCTTTTCGATTTCGGCCGCGGTCGCCTCGGTCACACCGTCGCTCAGTTTCGCCCAGCGAATCGCGCGCCGGCCAAGCTTGTCGGCGGCGGCTTCGACTTCGGCATCGTCGTCGGCCGGTGGCGTGGCGTTGGCGGCGAGATCGCCGGGCGGAACCTCGTTCGCGACGGCCATGGTCCGGGCGAACTCCGGATCGATGCCATCCGCCGGCGCCGCGGCTGCGACGGTCTCGGTCGGCGTGGGCACGACCAAATTGAACTTCAAGGTCATGTCCGCCTCGGCGGAGTTCGCCGGAGCGCCCGGCTTGGCGGCGGCGGCCGCGAGCTTGTTCGCGGCGGCGACCGTGCGATATTTCGTCGTGAAAATCCGGCGGACCTCTTCGAGCGGCAATCCCACCAGCTCGGCCAAGCGCGGCCATTTCGCTTCGTCCTCGGCGCGGACCATCATCGGGTCGACGGCGATGACTTTCAGCGGCTGGCTCGTCGCGAGAATCGCCCCGTGCAAGTCGTAGATTTCACCGCGGCGCGCGGTGTCCATCGTCAGCTGCCGCCGCGTCTTGACGATCGTGCGAAGCAAATCCTCGCGGTGAGTGACGTGGAGAAAAACGAGTCGCGTGCCTAGCGCCGCAAAACAGGCGAAGAGGCCTGTTGCGATCAGTACGATGCGATAATTGGAGGCGAAGCCGCGCGACATCGCTTAGGGCGTACCCGCGAGTTGGAATCGAGTGGGAAGCAGGGCCGCGGCGTTGACGCCGGGGAGCGTGGCCGCCTTCGGCGCAGCCGATGAAGGCGCCGTCGTCGCCGGCGCGGATTGCGGCAGGCGAAAATAGACGCTCGCGGCGCCAAGTTCGGGATTCGACTCGTACAGCCGGCGGTTGGCGCGCGCGACGAGGCCCCGCGTGGGGTCTTCTCGCACGGCGACCACTTGCGTCGGCGTCCACTCGACGAGCCCGAGGTGCATGGATTCGTTGCGGGCGCGCAGGACGTCGTAGCTCTGCTCTTCCTCGACGAGCGCGGCGACGCTCTTGATGCGGCGATCGACGTCTTCGAGTTGGCGTTCGAGCCCGGCGTTCGCATCCGCGACGATGGACACCTGATGCCGCATCCACACTAGGCCGAGCCCGGCGGTGCCGCCACAACCAATCGTCACCAACAAACCGAGCACGAGCTGATTCACGAACGCCTGAGGACCGGAAAATTTCATGGGGGAGATGAAGCGGGGGGACGGAAGAAAAGTTAGAGTTTGCGCAGGGCGCGCAGCTTCGCCGACCGGCTGCGCGGATTGCGCGCGATCTCGGTGTCGCTCGGCGTGACGGGACGGCGGGTGAGCGGCTCGGCCAGCTTCACGCGCAGATCCTGCGGCGTGCTGTCGGTTTCGCTCTCGGGCTGACCGCACATCCGCCGGAAGAACTGCTTGACGATGCGATCTTCGAGCGAGTGGAAGCTGATGACGCAGAGCACGCCCGCCGGGGCGAGTTTCGCGAACGCCGCGGGCAACATGCGTTCGATGGCGCCGAGCTCGTCGTTGACCGCGATGCGGATGCCCTGGAACGAGCGGGTGGCTGGATGAAGTTTCGACGCGTGCCGATCGCGCGCGGGAATCGCGTCGGCGATGACCGCCGAAAGCGTGGTCGTCCGCGCCAAAGCACCAGTGCCGCGAGCGGCAATGAGCGCGCGGACGACCCGCCTCCAGTGTGTCTCCTCGCCATAATCGCGTATAGCCCTAACCAACATTTCCTCTGTCGCCGTCTCGAGCCAACGACTCGCCGGCACACCGGCCCGCGGATCCATCCGCATGTCGGCGGGCGCGTCGTGGCGAAACGAAAATCCCCGCTCGGTCTCGTCGAGTTGGAACGACGAGACGCCGAGATCGAAAAGGATGCCGTCGAAATTCTCGATCGGCAGCGCGGCCAGTGCGCCAAAATCGCGGTCGATCAGCGCGAAGCGGCCGTTGAATTCCTCGCGGAGCGACTCGGCGCGCGCGGCCGCGGCCGGATCGCGGTCCAACGCGATCACGTTCGTATCCAAAGCCGCGGTCAGCAGCGCGCGCGTATGGCCGCCGCCGCCGAACGTCCCATCGAGGTACCGGCCGCCGGCGCGCGGCGCGAGGAACTCGAGGACCTCGCGCAGCAACACAGGCTCGTGGCCGGAAGTCATGATCAACCGCGGGGTCTCATCGAGAGCTGGAGCCATGGGCCACTCTCCTCTCGACTGATTTACCTTTGCTTACTTTGCGGAGGATGAGACCGACGCGGACGCGCTGCGTCGCCGTGCGCGCCGCCGTGAAAGCGATCGTGTCGCCGTCGTCGATCCACGCGGGAAAGCTGCGACGGGCCGCGGCGGACGCGCTGGTCGCGGTCTTGCGCAGGGGCATGCGGTTCGCAGCGGCTTTTACTTTGACGGGCCGGCGCATCATCAGATGTCGAGGCGACGCATGAGATCGCCGAAGTTTTCGCCGGCCGTGCGCGCTTCTTCCTGCTGCCAACGCGCCGGGCTGTAGATGTTGAATTTGGTCAGCGAGCCGACGAGGACCGCGTCCTTGCCGATGCCAGCGTGCTTGAGCAATTCGCCGCTCACGCCGATGCGACCGGCTTTGTCGAAAGAGAACGTCTGCGTCTGGGAGAAGAACCGGGCGGCAAACGCTTGGGCGGCGGCGTCGCTCAGTTTCAGCTCGGAGATTTTCGTATGCAGCTTCTCGACCTCCGCCGGAGGAAGAACTGCCACGTAGCCATCGGGATGCGGCGTCGCGAGGAAAGTGTCGGTGTCGGAATGCGCAAAGCGCCAGGCCGACGGGATCGTGAGCCGACCCTTGTCGTCCAACGTGTGCCTAAAGAGGCCCGTGTAGAACGCTTTGCCCAATTGCGACATGTGGGGAGCAGCAAATCTGCCCCAAAGTGCCCCATTTCAACCCATTTTAGCCCACAAACGTCAAGAAAAGACGCAAAACCATGGCCAAAAAGTTATTCACCGGTTGCCGGGAAGCTTACTAGGGAGGGGCTAGGAGGTTCCGAACCGGGTCGCTAATGCTCCGAACCGTCATCCGCGAATGACGCGATTCGACGCGATCAAGGCAGGGCGCGTTATCCCCCAACGCGCTGTTGCTTGTCTGTGAGGCGCCTGTCTTGCAGGCCCCTCACCCCGCGCCTGGGTTGTAGCTGGTCCTGCCAGAGGCCGGCTGGACTCAGCCGTGCGCCGCGGCCCGTCGAACGGCAACGCGCCATTACGTTCCTGATCGATTTGATCGATTCCACTCGCCCCCGGCCCGGGACCGAGCACGCACGATTACGAGCACGATTAAGATCACGATTACGAGGAGGAGGACCGATGCGGGGAGCTGGCTCGGGATCGGAATCGGGCGCGAATGCTTCGCCCAAATCGGGGCCTGAAGCGTCGCTGAAAGAGGCCGCGAAGGCGGCAGGTACGGCATCGGGACGACCCGTAGGCGACGCTCGCGGTGGGTGCGAATGCTTCGCCCAAAACGAGCGCGGATGCTTCGCCCGCCGCGGTCGCTGACGACCCGGACTTCGTCGCCTTGTTCGAGCAGCGGGTGACGCCGATCGTCGCAGGCGTGATGCGCGAGCATCGCCATGGCCTTCGTGCAAAACGGAGCCCGCTCAGGGCCTCGCGGACGTCGCCAAACGCTCCTCGTTCCTGCCCTATGCGCTGGAGCGTTTGTCGCGGCTGACGCTCGGCGCGTGCACCCGGCGGGGACCGCAACCGGAGC
>CBINOT010000282.1:0-6315 GCA_966252355.1 uncultured Opitutus sp.
GGGTGTCCGCACGCGTTTCGAAGATTACCGGCTGTTCAATCGCGGCGGCAGCGGCGTCTGGGCGATCGACCTGCCGGAAGACGGCTCGATCCGACTCGCGGGCGCATTGAGCGTCCACGACAACGACGAAATCATGCTGCTGACGGCGAAGGGCCAAAGCATCCGTTGCCCGGTGAAAGATATTCGGGAAACGAATCGCGGGGCGAAAGGCGTACGTCTCGTTTCGCTGGAACCGGGCGACAAGCTGCTCAGCGTGGCGCTCATCGTCGAAACCGACGAAGAGCAGTCCTCCGCCGCCGAGCCCGCGGCGGGGACCACGCCAGCCTGACGACCGGGGTGATTTTCGATTCTGGATTCTGGATTTTGGATTGGCGTCGCTCGACGCCAGTCCGAGCCAGCTGAGCGCCGAAGCCGCAAACGGCGCAAAGAACCGCCGCGTGAACCGGTGGAACCCGATGTCCCCATCGGGTTTCCCCCGCAGCGGAACGCGTGAGCGTTTCGCCCGTCCGCCTCAACGGCCGCTCCCCGCCTCCGGATTCACCACGATTTGCGTGCTCTGCTCACGCAATGTGCGAGCGGGGTCAGTGACGATGAACCAGGCCACGACGAGCAGCGCCAACCCGAGGTAAATTTGCACCCAAGCGGTGTCGACGTTGTGCACCGGTGTCAGGCGCGGCCAATCGCTGATCAGCTTGCGCGCGTTCAGCGCGATGAGCACGACTCCGACAAGCGTTAACAGCGCGGCAAGCACCACCATGGCAGCGCTCGTCTACGTCTCCGTGCGGCTCACCGCGAGTTCTTTCCTGCCCCCAGCAGCCGCGCCGGCAAGAACAGCAGGGCGCGGACGAAAGCGATCAATGCCTCCATCAGGACCCCGACAATCCGAAATGGAATGGAAAGCAGCCAGAGGAGCGGCCACGCGACGAGGATCAGCAACGCCAGCGGCCAGCACAGCACGAGCAGGAGGCCCCAAAGCAAAAAGGTGAGGAGGAGTTTCATGGCGGTCGTTCGTCTCGCTCGGTTCAGCCCAAGAACCCGGCTCCACGCCAAAAGTTACCGTCCTTGGCCAATGCGGCGGGCCACTTTCGTGCCGCACGACGTTTTTTGCTTTCGCCTACCCGCTGCGTTCCGTTCTCCTCATCACATGGCAGGGAAAATTACCTCGCTCCTCGATCCGACTCGAATCCTGCTGAACGTGGAAAGCACGAAGCGCACGGCGGCGCTGAATGAAATTGCGCATCTCCTCGACGGCCATCCGGAGGTCGTCAATTACCGCGGATTCTACGATGAGTTGCTGGCGCGCGACCGGCTCGATACCACCAGCCTCGGCAACGGCGTCGCCCTGCCGCACGCGCGGACCGAACACGTGAAAAAGATCGTGATGGCCGTTGGCCGCAGCAACGCCGGCGTGCCCTTCGAGGCCAACGGTGAGGTGGTCCGACTCTTCTTCGTCCTCGGCACGCCCAAAACCAAACCGGGCGACTACCTCGCCGTCGTGAGCACCTTGTGCAAGATGCTGCGCGATCCAAGCGACCGCAACGCGCTGCTCACCGCTCCCACGCCCGAAGCGTTCATGACGACCGTCGGCACGATCGAAGCCCGCTTGGGACTGTAGGGATTGCGGATTTAGAGCACCGCCGCGTCCCCGACCGGCATCGCTCTCATGCGCTGTTGTGTGGTTGGTGTGTATTGAGTGAGCCACGGTTGCAGGGCGGATTTCGACCGCCCGCTCCGGAACCCCCAACCCCGAACTCCAAACTCCAAACTCTGAACTCTGCGTCGCGGCCACGGCCGCCCCTTCTCCGCTCTTGATCCGCGTTCCGTGATGCCCGTTACTCGCGGACGTGATTCGCTCGTACATCTTCAGCGACGGCAAGTTGGTCGGGCAGGACCTCGAGCTGGAAGCGCTGCGCCTCGTCCGAGCCGACAAGGGCCTCGTGACCTGGGTCGATCTCGACAACCCAACGCCGGAAGAAACAAAAGCGATTCTCGAGGGCGTCTTTCAATTCCATCCTCTGGCGATCGAGGACTGCGTCGCGCCCAATTCGCTGCCGAAGGTCGAGGATTACGAGGAGTACCTCTTCATCGTGACGCATGCGGTGGATTTCACGCGCACCGAAAAGTTCAACACCACCGAGCTCGATCTGTTTCTCGGCCGCGATTATCTCGTCACGTACCACTCGGCGCCGCTGCGGTCGGTTAATACGCTCGTCGAGCGCACGATCAAGAGCGCCGGTCCCGGACCGCGCGGCCCCGATCGGATCGCCCATAGCCTGATGGATCTGCTCGTCGACAATTATGCGCCGGTCGTCGACGAGCTCCGCTCGGAACTCGAGGAGCTGGAGGAACACGTGCTTGCCCGCGAATCCGGGCAACAATCGGTCGTCAACGAGCTCTTGCACGTGCGTTCCGACTTCACGCGGCTTCGTCGCATCGTCCGGCCTCAACGCGACGTGATCGACCGGCTCGCGCGCGGCGACAGCAAGCTCATCCGGCCAAAGCTCCTCCCCTACTTCCGCGATCTGCGCGACAATCTGCTGCGCCTCGACGAAACCGCGTCCAGCTATCACGAGCGCCTGCTGATGGCCTTCGACATTTATCTCAACAAGGCCGCGTTCGAAGCCAACGAAGGCATCAAGTTCCTCACCGCGCTCACGGCCGTGACGCTGCCGGTCGTGATCGTCGGCGGCTGGTACGGCATGAACTTCGACCACATGCCCGAACTCAGATCGCCGCACGGTTATCTCTACGCGAGCAGCCTCACGCTCGTGGCGACGATCGCGATGGTGGTCTACCTGAAAAAGAAGAAGTGGTTCTGAGAGAGCGATCCCGTTAGCTCACGGTTGCGGTTGTTCCCGACGGCCACTTTTGGTCCTCCGACGGTCGGGACGATCGCCGCTACCATCCGTCATCCGCTCCCGAGCGTTTCAGCCTGTCAGCTTTTCAGGATTTCAGCATTCGTTTCAGAACTCCACCCGACACGCCGCCACTTCTTGCGCGCGCGTCGCACACACGTGATCCGGCGGGCGTCCGGGCGAGGCGAAGCCGTTCACCTGCAGCATTACGTCGTCCCACGCAGCGACCTCGGCGTCGCGGATTTCGTACGGCGGATGCGAAACGCGGCCGGCGCCGACCCTCTGCCGCGCCGAGTCGAAGGCAAACAACACATAGCGCTCGACGAGGAAGAACTCGAGCGACTCGAGCTGCGCTTGCCGCGGATGCCCCGTGGCCCGGTAACGAAATCGGCTGTCGCGGTCGCTCCCGCGCCGGCGCGCTCGATAAACCACGTCGCCGCTCGGTTCGATCGCCGCATCCATTTCCGCATGCCGATAGTTGAGATGAAAGGCCAGGCGGGCGCCTTCCACCGCCAGCGGTTGGTTGCAGTCGAGCGAATAGAACCAGACACCTGGCGTGCCGCGCTCATCGTAAACGTAGGTCCGGACGTTCAGCTCGAGAAAGTCGGACAGCTTCGGCATCGCCGGAATGCCGACCGGACGAACGTCGTGCATGAAAAACGGCACAACGCCGATCCACGCTTGGCCTTCGAAGGTGTCCACGAACAATCCCGGGGGCAAGGTGCGCTGCACTTCGGCGGCATTCCAACTCCAATGGAGGAAGAGCAACTGCTCCCATCGCATGTACATCACCGGCGTGTGCTCGGGACGTTGTCGCACCGCGAGTCGCTGTTGCTCGGTCGGAGGCGGGAGCGTGGCCATGTAAAAACATCGCGCGTTTCGCCCAAGATGCAACCGGCGCGTCCGCCCGCAAAGACCCAAAGCTATCGGGACTATTTTAACTGTGGGACCGGTCCCACGCGCTCGCGCGCGGCACCTTCACTCCCAGAGCCCGAGCCCGAACAACACGATTCCGAGCGTAACCGCAATCGGACCGCCGAAACGAAACAACATCACGCGCCGCCGCATCTGTTTTTCCGTCCACCGACCGTCCTTCGCTTGTTCTTCCGCCGTCATCTGCTGGTGGGGCAATCTCCACCGCAGGAAAAGGCCAATCACCATCAACCCCATTCCCCCGCAAAACGATAGTTCCTCCGCCGTGATGCCTGCGAAGACAAATGTCGCGATCGGCTGAGCGAGCATCGTGCCGAGCGCGGTCATACAGTCCTCCGGAAGGGGAAACCGGCACGCGCGCGATGGCGGCCAGCGCAGGGGGCGCCACTGGCCGCGCAAATTCGAAGAAAGGCTGCCGAGTTCATGGCATTTACCGTGCGCGTGCGGCCACCGTACGAATTTTATGGTGACAATCAATCCAGGAGAATCTCGGCCCTCGCCGGAGGCGCGGAGCGCCGACGCCGCCGTCCCGCTCCGTTGCTCCATTGCCACCCAGCGGACGAGGAGCGTCCGCGCTCGAGAACACCCGCCGCAATTTCGCCGTGCTCGTCGGCCTCGGGGAGGCTATAACGCCACCCCATGAAATCGATTCCGCTTCCGCCCTGCGATTACGTGCCGCGCCCCTACTCCGGGCCGACCGCTGCGGAAGTCTTGGCGACCAGGCGCGAATTCCTCAACCCCGGCATCTTTCATTTTTATCAGCGTCCGCTGATGATCGTGGAGGGCAAAGGCCAATGGTTGTTCGACGAGACGGGCCGGCGCTATCTCGATGCGATCGGCGGGATCGTGACGATCAGCGTCGGCCACTGCCATCCCCGCGTGGTCGCCGCGATCAATCGTCAAAACGAGCTGCTCCAGCACACGACGACGATCTACCTGCACCCCAATGTGGCGCTCTATGCGAAGGAACTCGCCGCCAAATTACCGGGGGAATTGAAGGTAGTCTACTTCGTGAACTCCGGCTCGGAGGCCAACGATCTCGCGGTGATGATGGCGCGAGCGTACACGGGTAATTACGACGTCATCGCG
The DNA here is from genome assembly GCA_966252355.1 of uncultured Opitutus sp. GTDB lineage: Bacteria > Verrucomicrobiota > Verrucomicrobiia > Opitutales > Opitutaceae > ER46. The sequence continues at coordinate 4,878 of CBINOT010000282.1, forward strand.
CTGCGCAACGGTTATCACGGCGGCAGCCAGTCGACGCTCGGGTTGACCGCGCTGCGGACCTGGAAATTCAACGTGCCGCACTCGTTCGGTGTACACCACGCCCAGATGCCCGATACCTATCGCGGTCCGTTCGGCCACGACGATCCTGAGGCGGCGCGAAAATACGCGGCCGACGTGCAGAACCTCATCCAGTTCGGCACCTCGGGCCAAGTGGCAGCCTTCATCGCCGAGTCGATCCAAGGGGTCGGGGGCGCCGTCGTTTATCCCGACGGCTATCTGAAACACGCGTACGAGTTCACGCGCGCCGCCGGCGGGCTCTGCATTGCCGACGAAGTGCAAACGGGATTCGGCCGGACGGGTTCGCATTTTTGGGGATTCGAAACCCAGGGTGTCGTCCCCGACATCGTTACCCTCGCGAAAGGCATCGGCAACGGTGTCGCGCTCGGCGCTGTCGTAACCACGCCCAAGATAGCGGCCGTCCTCAAGGATCGGCTGCATTTCAACACCTTCGGCGGCAACCCGGTTGCCTGCGCCGCCGGCCGCGCGGTGCTCGAAACGATCGAACAGGAACAGCTGCAACAAAACGCCGCGCGCATGGGCGCGCTGCTCAAAGCCGGCTTGAACGCTTTGGCCAAAAAACACGCCCTGGTCGGCGAGGTGCGGGGAGCCGGCCTTATGCTGGGCGTCGAACTCGTGAAAGACCGCGCCTCCAAAACACCGGCGCGCGAAGAATGCGCGGCGGTTTTCGAAAAGGCTCGCGAGCTCGGCCTCCTCGTCGGCAAAGGCGGCCTTCACGGCAACACTTTGCGGATCAAGCCCCCGCTTGTAATCACCGCCCCCGACGTCGATTTCATCGTCGCCGTTTTGGACCAGTGCTTCGAGGCGGTTGCGGCCTCGCTCGCCTAGCAAAGCAAAAGCTGAAGCGCCGATCTCTCGGCGCTTCAGCCTTATTCGCTTACCGGCGTTCGCTAGAGTCTCCTGCTCGTTCCACCCAGGAGGGAGAAGAGAAAGAGCACCAGGAACACCACGAAACAGACCTTTGCGACCATCGCGGCGGTGCCGGCGACAAAGCCGAAGCCGAGCACGCCCGCGAGGACGGCAATGATTAGGAAGATTATGGCGTAGTTTAGCATAAGGATGTGACTTGAGGTTACGTGCGAGTGCCACCACGCAGCATTCCGCCGAGGCCAACGATCGCGGCAACCACGCCGCCAATCAACAGCCACATCGTTTTGTCGGTGGGGCTTCCAGTGAAGAAGCGAGAGACGTCGGACGAGAAAGACTGCGATGCGCTGACTCCGTAGATGATCAGCACGCAGCCGATAATAAGTAACGCAATCGACAGTGTTCGGTTCATGTCCGCATTGTGGGCTCCGGCTACCAGATGTTTCCGGGTATTTTCGTCCCGGACCGTGGAACCGATCCCGATTTTGCCACG
>CBINOT010000283.1:0-6246 GCA_966252355.1 uncultured Opitutus sp.
TCAATTGGTAGAGTAGCGGTCTCCAAAACCGTCGGTTGGGGGTTCGAGTCCCTCCGCGCCTGCCAAATTTCGATTCAATGAAAAATCCGTTCAGCAGCGTACGTATCTTCTCCCGCGAAACCAAAGACGAGTTGCTCAAATGCTCGTGGCCCACGCGGACGGAGCTGCGTGACTCGACGGTCGTCGTGATCGTAGCCATCGCCATTCTCGGCGTGTTCACGATGGTCAGCGACTTCTCGCTCTTCCAGGTCGTCGATCTCTTCACCTCCTGGGTCAGCTAATTCATTTGTCGATGCCCGCTCAAACGTCAGCGCCTCCGGGCGCCCAATGGTTCGCGTTGCACACGCTCTCTGGCCAAGAGGGCAAAGTGAAGACGTACGTCGAGAAGTTCAAAAAGGCGGAAGAGCTCGACGATTATATCTTCGAAGTGCTGCTCCCGACCGAGGTCGTTTCCGAGGTGAAGGGGGGCAAGAAGTCGACGAAGGTCCGGAAGCTTTATCCCGGCTACATTTTCGTTCAGGCGAAGCTGTACGACGAAAACGCCAAATTGATCAACAAGCCGTGGTACTTCCTCAAGGAAACGACCGGCGTGATCGGTTTCGTCGGCGGCGATCGTCCCGCGGCGCTGCGCCAGTCGGAAGTCGATGAAATCTACGCCCGCATCGAAGCGGCCAGCGGCAAGGAAGTGCCAAAGGTGCAATACACGGTCGGCGAAGAGGTGAAGATCACCGACGGCGCTTTCGCGTCGCTCACCGGCCGGATCGACGAAATCGATCCCGAGCGCGGCAAGCTCAAGGTTTCCGTCTCCATTTTCGGCCGGTTCACGCCGGTCGAGCTCGAATACTGGCAAGTCCAGCGCGCTGCCGAATAATTTACGATATATGATTTACGATTTATGATTTCCGCGCCTCTCGGAACATCGAATCGGAATCACTAAAGCGCAAAATCACCAAATCATAAATCGTACTTCATAAATCATAAATATCTCCCATGGCTAAGAAGATCCAAGGTTATATCCGCCTTCAACTCCCGGCTGGTGCCGCCAATCCGGCGCCCCCGGTCGGTCCTGCGCTCGGCGCGCAAGGCGTGAACATCATGGCGTTCTGCAAAGAATTCAACGCCCGGACGAAGGACCAGAACGGGATGATTCTCCCGGTCGTCATCACGGTCTTCACCGACAAGAGCTTCACGTTCATCCTCAAGTCGCCGCCCGCCTCGGTGCTGCTCAAGAAAGCCGCGAACATCGCGAGCGGCTCGGGCAAGCCCAATGTCGACAAGGTCGGCAAGGTGACGAAGAAGCAGCTGCTCGAGATCTATAATCTCAAGAAGGCCGATCTCAACGCGACCAACCCCGAAGCCGGCATCAAGATCATCGCCGGCACCGCCCGCAACATGGGCATCGAGGTAATCGACTAAACCTTTCTGCAGGGGCCTGCGCGCAGGCGATTCGTCGACGGCAACGCCTTCGGATCGCAAGCAAGCTCGCTCCTCCAAACTCAGAAACCCATCCCGCGGGAGACCTTCGGGTCGCTCGAACCGCCAGGAAATCAAATGCCCAAACAGCACAGCAAACGCTACCGCAGCGCCATCAAGGTCGCTGACCTCGCCAAGGAATACCCGTTGAAAGACGCGGTGGAAATCTTGGCCAAGTTCCCGAAGGCGAAGTTCGACGAGACCGTCGAGCTGTCGTTCCGCCTCGGCGTCGACGCCACGTCCGGCGAACAAAACGTCCGCGGCACCACGCCGTTGCCCAACGGCTCCGGCAAGAAGGTCCGCGTGATCGTCTTCACCGACGACCCGCAAAAGGCGCTCGCCGCCGGCGCGGACGAGGCCGGCCTCGCCGATCTCATGAAGAAGGTGTCGGATGGCTGGCTCGATTTCGACGTCGCCATCGCGACGACCGAAGCCATGAAGCAGGTCCGTACGCTCGCGCGCGTGCTCGGTCCCAAGGGCCTCATGCCGAATCCTAAGGCCGGCACCGTGACCGACGACATTCCCGCCGGCATCAAGGCGGTGAAAGCCGGTCGCGTGGAGTTCAAGATGGACAAGACCGCGAACATCGGTGTCGGCGTGGGCAAGCGTTCCTTCACGGCGCAGCAGATTCTCGAAAACGCCTCGGCGGTTCTCGAAGCGGTGGGCAAGGCCAAGCCGAACACCTTCAAAGGCGGCCAGTTCATCAAGACCGTGACGATTTCCTCGAGCATGAGCCCGAGCGTCAAAGTCGCCTCGACCGAATTCAGCAAATACTGAGGAGCCCGACCATGAGAGCCGAAAAACAATTCCTGATTTCCGAAGTCGAGACGCACCTCAAGAAGTCCGACTACGTCATCCTCGCGAATTTCGCGAAGGTGACGGTCGCCGACACCGCCGAGTTGCGCAAGCGCCTCGCCGCCGAGAAGGCCGAGTTCCACGTCGTCAAGAACAGCTCGTTGCGCGTGGCGGCGAAAGCCCTTGGGCTCCCCGAGCTCGAGGCGTCCTTGACCGGCCCGACGGCTGTCATCGTGGGCGGCAAGAACTCCGCCGGCGTCGCCAAGATCCTGAAGAAATTCTTCGAGGAAAAGCAGAAGCTCGAGATCAAGGTGGGCGTGATGGAGAAGAAAGTCGTCTCCGCCGCCGATCTCTCGAAGATCGCCGATCTGCCCTCGTTCGACGCGCTGCGCGCGCAATTCCTGGGCCTGCTCACCAGCAACGCCGCGGCCTTCGTCCGCGTGCTCGACGCCAAGGTCAAGAAGGAGCAGCCCGCTGCTCCGGCCGCCTAATCCCACTTCAACTACAACCCATTTTGTCGCCGCCGTTCGCTCGCGATCGCTCGCCGGCCTGCACGCTCCGACAATTCAGAAATATCCACCGAAGTTTGCTAGGAGATACGTCTCTTAAACGCGTTTCATTCCCGAAGCCGCTAGCCCTCTTCAAGGAGAAGACATCATGAGCAACATCACCAAGGAACAAGTCATCGAGTGGCTCTCCGGCCAGTCGGTTCTCGATCTCGCCGCGCTGGTCAAAGACCTCGAGGGCAAGTGGGGCGTTTCCGCCGCCGCTGCCGTCGCCGCCGCTCCGGCGGGTGGCGCGGGTGGCGGTGCCGCCGCCCCGGCCGCCGAAGCGCAGACCGAGTTCACCGTCATCCTCAAGGATGCCGGCGCGAACAAGATCGGCGTCATCAAGGAAGTCCGCGCCATCACCGGCCTGGGCCTCAAGGAAGCCAAGGACCTCGTCGAAGGCGCTCCGAAGAACGTCAAGGAGAACGCTCCCAAGGCCGAGGCCGAGGAAATCAAGAAGAAGCTCGAGGCCGCTGGCGCCAAGATCGAGCTGAAGTAAGACCCGTTTGGCGATTTCACTCGCACAACTTCCGATTCTTTCGGGACAGGCCGTGCTCACCCGCGGCCTGTCCTTTGCCTTTTCTCCAATTGTTCTTTCCTTCCCTGCTACCAGCTATCGGCGCGGACATTGAGGGCACTGCCGCGCGTTTTTTTGTCTCCTAATTTCATCGGGAAATCTCATGGCCGACCGCACTCACTCTGAACGCATCAACTTCGGCAAGCTTCGCGAAGTCATCCAGCCGCCGAATCTCATCGAGATTCAGATCAGTTCTTACCTGGACTTCCTGCAAAAGGGAGTGCCCGAAAAGCAGCGCAAGGCGCAGGGCCTTGAGGCCGTCTTCCGTGAAGTATTCCCGATCTTGTCGTACGACGAGCGGCTGACGCTCGAATACGTTTCGTACAATCTGGGCGATCCCAAGAATACCGAGCTCGAGTGCCTGCGCGAAGGCATCACGTATTCCGTGCCGCTTTACGTGAAGCTCCGCCTGCGCGAAGAGGACTTCATCAAGGACGAAGACATTTACATGGGCGAGATCCCCATGGTGACCGAGCGCGGCTCGTTCATCATCAACGGCGCCGAGCGCGTCGTCGTCTCCCAGCTCCACCGTTCGCCGGGCATCGCGTTTGAAGTCACGCCGCACCCGAACGGCAAGCCGCTCCATTCTTTCCGCATCATTCCCGATCGCGGCACCTGGCTCGAAGTGCAGTTCGACAATAACGACCTGCTCTACGTTTATCTCGATCGCCGCCGCCGCCGCCGCAAATTCCTCATCACGACGCTGCTTCGCTCGATCGGCTACAGCTCGGATATCGATATCCTGAATCTCTTCTACGAGATCAAGGACCTCAAAGTTTCGAAGGCGCTCGACATGGAAAACGTGTCGACGCTCGTGCTCGTCGAAGACGCGATCGATGCCCAGAAGGGCGTCGTGCTCGCGCGGGCGTTCGAGCCCCTCACGAAGGCGATCGTGCGCACGTTCGAGAAGCACGAGATTGCGACGCTCCGCGTCATCGACACGTCGATCGACGAAGGCGCCATCATCCGTGCGCTGAAGAAAGACCCGACGCGCAACGAAGAGGAAGCGCTGAAGGAAATCTACAAGCGTCTCCGCCCCGGCGAGCCGCCGACCACCGCGAACGCCAAGGCACTCCTCAAGCGTCTGTTCTTCGACCCGAAGCGCTACGACCTCGGCCGCGTCGGTCGTTACAAGGTCAACCAGAAGCTCGGCCTGAAGACCGATCTCGAGCAGCGCATCTTGGAGAGCCAAGACATCGTTGCCGCGACGAAATACCTCGTGCGTTTGAAGAAGGGCGTCGGCGTCGTCGACGACATCGATCACCTCGGTTCCCGCCGCGTTCGTACCGTGGGCGAATTGCTCGCCAATCAATGCCGCGTCGGCTTGAGCCGCACCGAGCGTCTCGTGCGCGAGCGCATGACGATGTACGATCAGAGTGTCGATTCGATCACGCCGCAAAAGCTGATCAATCCGAAGGCGCTCACGACGGTCATCCGCGATTTCTTCGCGCGCAGCCAGCTGTCGCAGTTCATGGACCAGATCAACCCACTGGCCGAGGTGACGCACAAGCGTCGTCTCTCCGCCCTCGGGCCTGGCGGTCTCAACCGCGAGCGCGCCGGCTTCGAAGTCCGCGACGTGCATCCATCGCACTACGGCCGCATCTGCCCCATCGAGACCCCCGAAGGTCCGAACATCGGTCTGATCAATTCTCTCTCGACCTACGCTCGCGTGAACGAATTCGGCTTCATCGAGACGCCTTATCGCGTCGCGAAAGACGGCCGCGTCACCGACAAGATCGAGTATCTCACCGCCGACCAGGAAGAGGGCAAAGTGATCGCGCAAGCGAACGCCGAGCTCGACGACAAAGGCCACTTCGTCGGCAAAGTCACCGTTCGTCAGAACGGCAACTTCCTCGAAGTGCCGCCGGCGGAGGTCCACCTCATGGACGTCTCGCCGAAGCAGGTCATTTCGATCGCGGCGGGAATGATTCCCTTCCTCGAGCACGACGACGCCAATCGCGCGCTCATGGGTGCGAACATGCAACGCCAAGGCGTGCCGCTCCTCCAAGCCGAAGCGCCGCTCGTCGGCACCGGCATTGAAGAGCGCGTCGCGCGCGACTCGAAGATCGTCCTCGTCGCCGAAGAGGCCGGCGTGGTCGCTTCGGTCGACGCCAAGCGCATCGTCGTCACCAAGGACGGGGAGCTCCCGCGCAATCTGAAGAGCGACCCGAAAGGCGGCGTTCGCATTTACGAGCTGCGGAAATTCATGCGCTCGAACGCGGGCACGTGCTTCAATCAGAAGCCGATCGTCAAGCAGGGCCAGAAGATCAAAGCCGGCCAGATCATCGCGGACGGTCCTTCGACCGACCAAGGCGAGATGGCGCTCGGCCGCAACGTGCTCGTCGCGTTCATGCCGTGGAACGGTTACAACTTCGAAGACGCCATCCTCATCTCCGAAAAGGTGCTGAAGGAAGACATCTTCACCTCGATCCACATCCAGGAATTCGAAGTCACCGCCCGCGACACCAAGCTCGGGCCCGAGGAAATCACGCGCGATATCCCGAACGTCGGTGAAGAAGCGCTGAAGAATCTCGACCACAACGGCGTCATTCGCGTCGGTGCGGAAGTGAAGCCCGGCGACATTCTCGTCGGCAAAATCACGCCGAAATCCGAGACCGAGCTCGCGCCCGAAGAGAAGCTGCTCCGCGCCATCTTCGGCGAAAAAGCAGCCGACGTGAAAGACACGTCGCTCATCGTCCCGTCCGGTGTCACCGGCATCATCATGGACGTGAAGGTCTCCTCGCGCATCGACAACCAGGAGGAGAAGCTCTCGCCCTCCGATCGCCGCCGCCAGGCGAAGCAGATCCAGGAGGAGTACAAGACGCAGATGGACAAGCTGCGCGAAGGTCTCAC
>CBINOT010000284.1:0-6244 GCA_966252355.1 uncultured Opitutus sp.
AAGCGTCGCGGCCAGCGCGCCGACGGTCTTGACGGCGCGGAGATCGCGCTGGGTCCACATCAGATCGTGTCCAAGCTGGCGCTCGAGCAAGGCGGCAACCGCCAGCCGCGTGTTGGACGCCGCTTCTTCGGGCGTTTTGAACAGGCGCCGTGCGACGCCGTTCGCCCCTTTCTGCAGGCCGGGAAAAGCATAGGCCGGCGCCCCGCCCTGCTCCGCGACCAAAACACGTTCGGGCAATTCGTCGAAGCCCCAAGTCGTAAATTCCGGCGTTTCCCACGTGGCGCGAGCCGCCCGCCACGCCGCAGGCTCTTCGCGGGCGACGGCGATGCTGGCCTCGCGCGACTGCGCCAGGAGCGCGGCGCGAATCTCGGCGAGTTCGCGACTCGCGATGATCTCTTTGCCCGCCGCATCGACGACGCGAATACGCACGCGCACATGATCCGGCAACGGTTTGTCGGCCCAGACCGCCGGATCGATCGCCACGCGAAAGCGCTCGGCAATCGCCGCCGCGAGCGCTTGCGTCAGGGTTTCGCGTCGATCCGTGAGCCGGTCGCGCGCCGCCACCTGGGTCGCAAGTGTCTTGGCCGTTTCCCCGAGCGGCACGAACGCGCGGCGCAGCTCTTTCGGCAACGCGCGGAGATAATGCTCCACCTTCGCTTCGAGATGGCCCGGCACCGCCCAGTCCAGCGCCGCGGGCGTCAGCGCTTCCGCTTCGCGCACGCTCACATTGACGGTCACGCCATCATCGGGCTGGCCCGGCTTGTAGGCGTAGTTGAGCGGCAGCACTTGGTTCACCAAGGGCAGCGCGGCGGGATACGCCTCGGCGTCGTGCTGGATCGTCTCGGGATCGCGCAGATCGTCCGGCGCCATGAACAGGAATTCCGGATCGGCGGTGCGCCGGTGGCGCACGAGATCGACGAGTTCGGCGACGGAGGAGATCGATTCGCGCACCTTCTCATGAGACGCCGTCGCCGGAAGGTGCGGGCGTCTCTCCGAGACGCCCTGTGTTGACGGGTCATTCCCAGACGACGTTGGCGAATCGGGCTCTAACTCAGGGCGGCTCGGAGAGCCGCCCCTACCGCCGGAATCGGTGGTCGCATCCGCTCGCGAGTCGATCGACGCGCTCAAAACATCCGGCATCAGACGCGCGGCGTAAAAGCGGTACGCGGCCTCATCGAGATTCAGGTACCCACTGTCACGGGCGCGGGTGAGCAGGTCCTCGATCTTTTCGCGCAGCGCTCGATTGTGCGCGAGGAAATCGAGCGGAAACCGGATCGTGTCGTTCACGAGTCCTTCGCGAATAAAAATCTCGGTCGCGTGCTCTGGGTCGATTTTACCGTAGCCGACGGCGCGGCTTTCGAGCTCGAGTCCATAGAGCCGCGTGCGCTGCTTCACCATCACGCGGCCCGCGGTCTCGTTCCAGAATGGCTCGCTGTGCGCCACGCGCACCAAATGCGACCCGAGCTCGAGCGCCCACAGCGGATCGAGCCGGGCGCAGGTGCGCGCGTAGAGCCGCGTGGTCTCCATGATCTCCGCGGCCATGATCCAGCGGGGCGTTCGCTTCGCGCCGGTCTCGCGCTCCGCCGGCTTCGGCCCGCCGGGCTTCGCCTTCTTCTCTTCGCGGCGAAACAAGACCGAACCGGGAAAGAGGACGACTCGCCGGTCATGCGTGGCTTTGTAGCCGCCGTTCTCCTCGTCGAGCTGCGCAATGTTGCCGAGAAGTCCGGCGAGAATGCTACGATGGATTGCACGATAGGCGGGCGTGCCGAACGCCAGCGGATCGGGCTCCGCGGCACCTTGGCCCTTGTGCTTCGGTGTAGGCGGGAAACCTTCACGCCGCGCTGGGGGCGAGCTATTTTGCGGCGGCCGCTCGTTTCTATTCTCCGAATGGCGATCGGGACGACCGCCGCTACCGCGGGACGCTTCGCGCGACGTCGCGCCGCTATTCTTCGCATCGGGTGCGCGCGGCTTCGCGGCATCCAGTGCGGAGGTAAGTTTGAAGTCGTCGCGTTCCTCGAGGACTTGGATGAGCTGGGTATAGATATCCCGCCATTCGCGCATGCGGGTGTAGCTGAGAAAATGGTCGCGACAAAACCGGCGGAGCTTGGCCTGCGAGAGGGTTTCAAACTCGTCGTGATACGCCCCCCAGATGTTCAGCAAGGTCAGAAAATCCGAATCGGGGTGCGCGAAACGCCGATGTGCGGCGTCCGCTTGCTGCTGCTTGTCGAGCGGCCGTTCGCGTGGGTCTTGGATCGAAAGCCCGGCCGCGATGACGACCACTTCGCGCAACGCCTTTTCGGTGCGTGCCTGCAAAATCATGCGCCCGACCGTGGGATCGACCGGCAAACGCGCGAGTTCGCGGCCGATCGAGGTCAGCGTGTGAACGTAGGGCGAGGCGTCGTCGGCCCGGCCCGGCGTCGCGGACGCGTCCGCGCGGCCTTCCTGCACGATCGCCCCGAGTTCCTCGAGCAAGCCGTAGCCGGCGCGAATCGCTTTCGCCGCCGGCATGTTGATGAACGGAAACCGCTCCACGTCGCCGAGCCCGAACGCCTTCATCCGCAAAATGACGTCGGCGAGATTGGCCCGTTGGATTTCCGGCTGCGTGAACTTCGGGCGCTCGAGAAAATCTTTTTCGGAATAGAGCCGAATGCACACGCCTTCGGCGACGCGCCCCGCCCGGCCTTTGCGCTGCTCGGCGCTCGACTGCGCGATTTCCTCGATCGGCAAGCGGCGCGTCCGCGACTGCGGCGAGTAGCGGCTGATGCGCGCCAGTCCGCTGTCGACGACGAACCGGATGCCGGGAATGGTGAGGGACGTCTCCGCAATGTTCGTCGCGAGGACGACCTTGCGTCGCTGCGTCGCGGCAAACACGCGCTGTTGCTCGGCGTTCGAGAGGCGGCCGAACAGCGGCACGATTTCGAGCTCCCGCAGCCGGCGGCCCTCGAGCAGTTCGCGAACTTCCCGGATATCGCGTTCGCTCGGGAGGAAGGCGAGAATATCGCCGGCGGTGCTCTCGCGCACGATGCGCTCGATGGCCTCGACCGTTCCGTCGATATAGTGCAACGCCTCCGCTTTCGCCGACGCGACGGCCGAGGGGTCGGTCTTTTCCTCGTTTTCGTCGTTTTCCGTATAATCGCTGCCGAACGCATCGAGCGGCGCGTAGACGACCTCCACCGGATACGTGCGGCCCTCGACCACGAGCACCGGCGCCCCGTCGAAAGCCGCGCTGAAAGCCGCGGTGTCGATCGTCGCCGAAGTGATCACGATCTTCAGCTCCGGACGCTTGAAGCGCAGGGTTCGCAGATGACCGAGCAGGAAATCGATGTTGAGCGAACGCTCGTGCGCCTCGTCGATGATGATCGTGTCATAAGCGCGCAGCAGCGGATCGCCTTGCACCTCGGCGAGCAGCATGCCGTCGGTCAGGAACTTGATCAGGGTATCGCGGCTCGTCTGGTCGCTGAACCGGACTTTGCAGCCCACTTGGCGCCCCCATTCGACGCCGAGTTCGTCGGCGACCCGGCGCGAAATGGACAAGGCCGCGACGCGGCGCGGTTGCGTGCAGGCGATTTTTCCCTGCAGACCGCGGCCGGCCGCGAGGCACATCTTCGGAATCTGCGTCGTTTTGCCGGAGCCGGTCTCGCCGGCGAGGATGACGACCTGGTTCGCCTGGATCGCAGCCGTGATTTCTTCCGCGCGCGAGCTGATCGGCAGCTCGGGCGGGAACTCGAGGCGGAAGGGGAACGACGAAGGTGAAGGCGACGGAGACAAGCGGAAAGACTTGAGATTCTAGCCCAGCACAGGAATGACAAACCCTCGATGCAGCAACCCCCACTCTTGCCCGAAGAAGCTTTGCTCCGCGTGCTCCGCGTCTCCCGCGCCAACGGCATGAGCGTGGCGCTCGTGTCGGGACTCTTCGCCGTCCTGGCCGCCACCAGCGGAGATTACGTCGGCGCCATCGCCGGACTCGTCGTGGCGGGAGCGGGCGCGATGGAAGTCCACGGCGGCACATTGTTGAATCACTACGACCTGCGCGGCAGCCGGTGGTTGGTGAGCAGCCAAGCCGTGTGCCTGCTCGGCATCCTCGTCTACTGCGCCGTGCGGCTGGTTTTCGTGCAGATCCCGCCGCTGCCCGAGGAGGTCAACGCCTTGATCGCCGCCGATGCGCGGCAGCTGGGCATGACTTCCGAGGAATTCGTCCGTAAGACCTATGTCGCCGGTTTTATCCTGATCGCGGTTCTCTCGGTGTTTTATCAGGGCGGCATGGCCATTTATTACCTCCGCCGTAAACGCAGCGTCGCCCAAGCGATTCTGCGCGACGCCTGAGCGTCCGGTACGAATCCCGTTCTCGCTAATACGGTCCAGCGGCGCCGCTAAATTCCGCCCGGTCTTCCGCCCCCGCTTTACTCGTCGAAAAAATCGCCCAACCTCTGGCACGCCATGGCCACGCCGTCGTTCTTCTATCAAGATCCGTTCCCGCTCGGTGCCGATGACACCGAATATCGCCTGCTTTCGAAAGAAGGCGTCAGCACGACGACGTTCGAAGGCCGCGAAATCCTGAAGATCGAACCCGAGGCGCTGGCGTTCGTGACGCAGCAGGCGTTTCACGACACCTCCTTCTTCCTGCGACCGAAGCATCTGCAGCAAGTCGCCGCCATCCTCGATGACCCCGAAGCCAGCGCGAACGACCGCTACGTCGCGCTCACGCTGCTGAAAAACGCCGAGGTCGCCGCGGAAGGCATCCTGCCTTTCTGCCAAGACACCGGCACCGCGTCGGTCGTCGCGAAAAAAGGGCAGCAAGTTTGGACCGGCGCGAACGACGCCGAGTGGATTTCGAAGGGTGTTTACGAGTGCTACACGAAAGAGAATCTCCGTTACTCGCAGACCGCGCCGCTCGACATGTGGAAAGAGGTCAACACCGGCACCAACCTGCCGGCGCAGATCGACATCTTTGCGACCGAGGGTGCGAAGTACGAATTCCTGTTCGTGGCGAAAGGCGGCGGCTCGGCCAACAAGATGTTCTTGTTTCAGGAGACGAAAGCGTTGCTGAACCCCAAGAGCTTCGAGAAATTCGTCGGCGATAAACTGCCGCTGCTCGGCACCTCGGCCTGCCCGCCGTATCACTTGGTTTTCGTCGTCGGCGGCACCAGCGCGGAAGCCTGCATGAAAACGTTGAAGCTCGCCTCGGCGAAGTATCTCGACGCGCTGCCGACGAGCGGCAACGAGCACGGCCGGGCGTTTCGCGACGTGGCCATGGAGGAGAAAGTGCTGCAGGTCGCGCGCGCGAGCGGAATTGGCGCGCAGTTCGGCGGCAAGTACTTCGCCCTCGACGTTCGCGTGGTCCGGCTGCCGCGTCACGGCGCCAGCTGCCCGGTCGCGATGGGCGTCTCGTGCAGCGCCGACCGCAACATCAAGGCGAAGATCACCAAAGACGGCATTTTCCTGGAGCAGCTCGACACGAATCCGGGGCGGTTCATTCCGGCGAACGCACGCACGCTCAAAGACGACAAGATCGTCCGCATCGATCTCAACCGGCCGATGACGGACATCCTCGCCGAGCTGTCGAAGCACCCGGTGACAACGCGCGTCTCGCTCAACGGCCCGTTGATCGTCGCCCGCGACATCGCGCATGCGAAGCTGAAGGAGCGGATCGACGCCGGCCAAGGGCTGCCGCAATACCTCAAAGACCATCCCGTTTATTACGCGGGTCCGGCGAAGACGCCGAAGGGCTATGCGTCCGGTTCGTTTGGACCCACCACGGCCGGCCGGATGGACAGCTATGTCGATCTCTTCCAAGACCACGGCGGATCGATGGTGATGGTGGCGAAGGGCAATCGCAGCACGCAGGTCACCAGCGCCTGCAAAAAACACGGCGGCTTTTATCTCGGCAGCATCGGCGGGCCCGCGGCGATTCTCGCCAAAGAGAACATCAAGAAAGTCGAAGTGCTCGAGTATCCCGAACTAGGCATGGAAGCCGTGTGGAAAATCGAGGTGCAGGACTTCCCGGCGTTCATCCTGGTCGACGACAAGGGCAACGATTTCTTCGTCAACGGCTGCGGCGCCTGCTTGCCCGCGAAGCACTGAGCCGAGACCCGGAGACCGTGATGTAGCTGGGGTCCTAGACCCCGGCCAGGTGCTCGTGATCGTGATTGTCCTCCCGAGAATCGACCGCGAGCACGTTTACAAGACAAACCGGCCTCTAGGAGGCCAGCTTGTAGCTTGAATTGCGGTCTAAGGACTGACCGTT
>CBINOT010000285.1:0-6229 GCA_966252355.1 uncultured Opitutus sp.
TGGGATAATCGGGCATGTCCACGCGTCCAAAGGCGGCGATCACCGCCCGATCGAACTCGTCGCTGCCCGACGGCTTTGTGACGTGCGCATTGGTCAACCGGCCGTTGGGATGGATCGTGACCACAACGGTGACCTCCAAGTCGTCGGCCACGCCCGGCGGCTTATCGAGCGCGTTCCGCACGCGTTGTCGAAGCATGGCGAAATACCGTTCCGTGACCGCGCCTTCGGTGGCCACCAAGGCCTTGCCGCCTGCGCCGCCTACTTTGTTTTCTGCCGATCCGCCGACCACGCCTTTGGCAATCCCCTCCCCGTCGATGTGCGAGATTTTCGGGGCCGCGCCGCTCCGCGCCGAGGCGATTTTCGCCCGCTGCTGCCGATCGAATTCCTCTTTCTTGAGCCGCTTTTCTTCCGCGGCGCGTTCTTTCGCGACCTCGGCTTTCGCCTTCTTCTCGGCATTGAGCGCCTTCCGCAGGACCTGCTTCGCAAAATTGGGGGGCGCCGGCTCTTTCTTCGGCGGTGTTTTCGGCGGCGGCGCGGGCGTGACGGGTGGTGGCGTGGGCGCGGGCGTCACCGGAGCCGGCTCCGGCTTCGGCGGTTCGGGTACGGGCACGGGCTTCGGTTCCGGTTTCGGCACGGGAATCGCCGGCACATCGACCTTAATGCCGCCCGGCGTGCCAAGCTTGGGAGCGACGGTCGCGCCATAGTTGTCACCCTCCCCTGCGACCAACTCCAAAATGTGCGGCGGGGGCTTGTCCCGCTCATCGGAAACGTACGCGACGAGAAAGAGCGAGCCGACGAGCAGCGCGTGAAACGCCGTCGAAAGCATGAACGCTCCGGGAGAACGCGGATTCATCCGATGAAATGCTGAAACCCCGAAAGCCTGACCGGCCGCGATCCAGCAGCGGCCCGCATCCGTGACACTGCCCGGCAGGTCTTCATTCAGTTTTGCAGCGTTTCGTGCCTACTCGACGGATTGCGAATCGAACGAGATGCGCGTCAGACCCGACTTCTGCACCTCGTTCAGCAACTCGGCGAACGGTTGAAGCTGCGCCTTGGCGTCGCCGCGAATCCGAATCACCGGCTGCTTTTTTTCGAGCGCATAGGCCCGCAACCGGCTGCGCAACTCCGCCATCTCGATCGGCGCATTCTTGTTTTCGACGTAGAAGCGGCCTTTCGCATCCACGCCGATCGCGATGAAGCGATCGTCCGGATCGGCTTTTTGCTGCGGCACCTTGGAGACCGTGGGCAAGTCGACGGGGATCGTTTGCTCCTTCTGCAGCGCCGGATTGGCCACGAGCATGAAGATGATCAGGAGCATGAACCCGAGATCGATCAGGTTCGTGACGTTGAGCTCGGCGATCGGATGCGAGCTGCGCGGACGGCGGAAATTCCGTGCCATGGCGGCCTATTTGGTTTCCAGCTCCAGCCGGTCGGCGAGCGCGCTCGAGAAATTCTCCAACTCCGTGATCATCGATTTGGTGTGACCGAGGAGGAGATTATAGCCGAAGACCGACGGAATCGCCACGATGAGGCCCGCGATTGTGGCCAGCATCGCGCCCGAGACGCCGGGGGCGAGTTGCGGAATGCCGGCGTTTTGCTGCGCGGCAACCGAGCTAAACGCTTCCATGACGCCCCAGACGGTGCCCAGCAAACCGATGAAGGGCGCACCCGAGACGATGGAGGCAAGAAAGATCATGCTGCTCTCATAACGCAGCGTTTGGCGCGCGAGCGCCCGCTGAATGGCGTTTTCGGCGTGCTCGACCCGGGCCCGCGCATTTTCGATCCCCTGCTCCTTGCCGATCGCCGCGGCGCGCCAGTAGTTCTCCACGGCATCCGCAAAGACATCGGCGTAAGGGATCGCGCGCTTATTGCGGAAGGATTCCGGCAGATCGAGCAGCGTGCGCTGATCGCGCAGATGCGACTCGAAGCTGTAATTGAGCGCGCGAAGCCGTTTCAGCTCGAAATACTTTCCGAACATGATCGTCCAGGCGATCAAACTGCCGATCCCCAGCCCGACCACAATGACCTTGTCGACGGTGTCGCAGCGTTCGAAAACGTCGATGATGTTCGTCGTCGCAAGCACGACGGAAGCGAATGACGGCGCAAGCATGTGCAATGTGCGGTAGAGTTGGCCGGTTTGCGCGGCGCATTCAATGGAAAAGCCAACGATCGCGCCGTCCGAGCCGTGAACCGCGAAGGACACGAAGTGACGCGAAAATCCAAAGCCATCGGACACAGTCTTGCGCTTCGGCGTGGCCGTGGCACGGGCATCTTGCCCGTGTCGTGCCATCGGCGTCTCACCCATGCCCCGGCGGGGAGCGGGGTCACGGCGAGGCAGGGAGTTTGGAGTTTGGAGTTTGGAGTTTGGAGTTTGGAGTTTGGAGTTCCGGCATTCGGGGTTGGAGATTTACCGTCAACGGCGAGCGACGAGCGTTTCTGTTTGCCGCGGGCGCGGAGCGATTTTTGCTCGCACCTTTCGCTCCATGTTTCGCCAACGCACCCTTCAACAACTCGCTGCCCGTCGCGATCGCATCGGCGCGCGCAGCGCCCTGCTCGGGTTCGACGGCTTTGTGGACACGATCGTAACGCCCGTTCGGCTGCGTAACGGCCAAGGCGACAACTTCGAGGCGATCGCCACCATCGGCGAATTCGGCCAACGCATCCTCGGCGCCGCGGGCAAGAGCACGAATCTCGAACTCTATCCTCGCATCGAAAAGCTCGGCGGCAACGGCCCGATCATGGCCAATGCGCTGCTCGCCGCCGGCGCACGCATCACGTACGTCGGCGCGCTGGGCCAGCCGCGCGTGCACGGCGTTTTCAACGAGATGGCGACCAAGGCGCGCACCTACACGCTCTGCGCGCCGGCGCACACCACCGCGATCGAATTCGGCGACGGCAAACTCATGTTCGGCATGATGCGCAGCTTCGACGAAATCACCTACGATCGGATCACCGAGGTGGTGAGCGCGTCGGCCTTCGAAACCGAGCTGAGCGCCGCCAATCTGGTGGGGCTCGTCAATTGGACGATGATCCCCAACATGACGGCGATCTTCACCCAGCTCGTGGATCACGTCCTGCCACGGCTGCCAGCCTCGCCCGACCGCATTTTCTTTTTCGACCTCGCGGACCCGGAGAAACGCTCCGTCGCCGATTTGCGCGCCGCGCTCACGGTGATCGCCCGCTTCGAACGCTTCGGCAAGGTGACGCTCGGCCTGAACTTGAAGGAAGCGCAGCAGGTCGCTACGGCGCTCGGCCTGAGGCCGCCGGCGGATGACGAAGCGAGCTTGCGCGAGGCGAGCCAGGCGATCCGGGCGCATCTGAAGGTGAACGTAATCGTGATCCATCCTCGCGAATCCGCGGCCTGCGCGACGGCGACGGGATCGTGGTGGGTGCCGGGGCCCTACACGGCGACGCCCAAAATCACCACCGGTGCGGGCGATCACTTCAACGCCGGCTTTACGACGGGCCAGCTGGTCGGCCTCGATCCCGAAGGCTGCCTGGGCGTCGGCGTCTGCACCAGCGGCCACTACGTGCGCACCGGAGAAAGTCCGAGCCTTGCGGACATCGAAAGCTTCCTCGCCAATTGGCGCTGAATTCTCCACGGTCGACTCTATGCCTCTGAAACAAAAAAGCGCCGGCAAGCTGATCTCGTTCGAGGGATCAGAAGGTGCCGGCAAGTCCACGCAGATCGCTCGCCTGGCGGCGCACTTCCAGAAGGCGCATCGGGAAGTGATCACCACCCGCGAGCCGGGCGGCACGGAAATCGGAGAGCAAATTCGCAATATTATCGTCCACAATTCCAAGGGCGACGAGATGTGCGCCGAAACCGAGTTGCTGCTTTTCACCGCCGCCCGGGCGCAGCTGGTGCGCGAAGTGATCGCCCCCGCACTGATGCGCGGCGCCATTGTTCTCAGCGACCGTTTTCTCGATTCGTCGACCGTCTACCAAGGCATTGGCCGGAATCTCGCTTCCGACCCGGTCAACCAGATCAACCGTTTCGCGGTCGGCAACGTCATGCCCGATCTCACGGTCGTTCTCGACGTGCCGGAAGATGTCAGCATCGCCCGGCTCAAAACTCGCGCCTCCGACCTGCCGGATCGCATGGAGCGCGAGAATATCGATTTCTACAAGAAGGTGCGCGAGGGCTACCTCGTCCTCGCCAAGGGCATGCCCGAACGGTTCATCGTGATCGACGGCACCAAGAGCGAAGACGCCATCGAGAAGAAAATTTGGACCGAAGTGCAGGAGCGGTTGAAGTAAGCGGCGACGCATGCACCTGAGCATGGCTCGTCCGCGCTGGAACGATCGGCGGCTCTGAACGCGCCCGTTTCGCCTCCCCTTCGCATGTCCTCGTCCACTCCCTGGCCCGCCGCGCTCGTCGGCACGCCGGCAATCGCCGTGATCGAACAGGCGATCGCGCGCGACCGGCTGTCGCATAGCTTGCTGCTCCACGGCGATGACATGGATACGTTGGCCGCCGTCGCGATGGGCATCGCCGACCGGTTGCTGACGCCGGCAGCGGCGAGATCGGGAACCGTGGCTCGAACGCCGGACACGCCGCATCATTTCCCTCCCGATCAGCATCCCGACTGCTTCTTTCTCCGCCCCGCGGGGAAAATGCGGCAAATCTCGGCGGACTCCACCCGCGAGCTGATCAATAAAATCCAGGTCTCGCCCGCGGTTGCGCCGCGCAAGGTCGCCATTCTCTACGAGGTCGACCGGATGCATCTCACGGCCGCGAACGTCTTTCTCAAGACGCTCGAAGAACCGCCGGCGAACACGACGCTCTTGCTGCTGACGACGCGGCCTTATGCGCTGTTGCCCACGATTCGGAGCCGCGTGCTGCATTTCCGGTTTCCGTCGATTGGAGCCGCCGTTGCCGCCGACGGTTGGGCGCCCTGGCTCGAGGACTATCGCGCCTGGCTCGGCCGGCTGACCGAGGGCGCCGTCACGGACAAGCATGTGATCGCCGATCACGTGTTCACGCTTTACGGGCTCGTCGCGCGCTTCGGTGCGGTCCTCGACACCGCAACGACTGCAGTCTGGGAAGAGCAAAAGCAGAAGTTACCCGCCGATCTCGACGACGATGAGCAAGTCGCGATCGAAACCGGCATCGCCAACGGCCTCCGTGCCCGTCTGTTTGCCGAGATCGAGCAAGCCACGCGCGCCTTTGCGCTCCCGTCGCTGACCGCCGGCGATGAGAACACCCGGCGGATGCTCCCGACGGCGATCGACGAACTCGAACACAACGTCGGCCTGCTGCGGCTCAATTTGAACGAATCCGCCGCCCTCGAAAACTTCCTCCTCGCCTCGATGCGCGTCTGGACGAAGCGAGCGTAGGGATTTTGGATTTTGGATTTTGGATTCGGGATTTTGGATTCTCGAATTGCGGATTGCTGATTGCGGAATGCGGATTGTCCGAGGTAGCGGCCGTCGTCCCTGACGGCCAGGATTGTTCGATGCGTCGCTGACCGTCCTGTAGGCGTCTGTCTTGCAGACCCCGTGATTGAAGCCCCCCCCGGCGTCTGCACGTCAGACGCCCTACAAAAGGCCGCCATATTCGGCGTTCCGCATTCCCGACTCCGCGCTCGGCATTCGCACTCCGCACTCCCCACTCCGCAATTTCAAAATCCCGAATCCAAAATTCGAAAATTCGCTCACCGCCCCCGATCCCATTGCTCCCGGCCACGATCGACGATGATGGCGAGCAAGATCAGCGCGCCGAGCAGGGTGTTCGAGTAGTTGTCGTTCACGCGCAGGATCACGAGGCAATGCTGGATCAGCTTGAAGATGATCGCGCCCATCAGGATTCCGAGTGGCGAGATCAAGTTTCCCTTCAACCCCGTGCCGCCAATGATCGCGACCGCGAAGGAAATCACGAGCCAGTCGTTCCCCGTCTCCGGCGCGGCATTACCCGACCACGACGCCCACGCAATCGCCGCGAGAGCGGAAAACGATCCCGACATCACATGCGCGATCACCACCATGCGCTTGGTGTTGATGCCCGACAACCGCGCGGCGTCGGCATTGCTGCCCGTCGCGAGCAACCGGCGCCCGAGCACGGTATTGCGGTACATGTACCCGACGGCGATCAGCAGCAACAGCACGAGGACAAATATCCACGGCAGCCAGCCGCCGATATCGCCCTGCCCCAGCCACCAAAACGAAACCGGCACCGGATACGAATTGCCGCCGGAAATCCCGGAGCGGAGGCCCATGTATACGAACA
>CBINOT010000286.1:0-6176 GCA_966252355.1 uncultured Opitutus sp.
CATCTACCAACCGGCTTGGTTCGGCGCGCCGTTGTACGACGACATGGACCACCTTACGCCGCCCGAGCTGCAATCGCTCGAAGGGCTGGCGCAAATCTGGACGAAGCTCGGCGTGGTCTCGCAGTATTATCCCGTCACGCACACGGTGTTTTGGCTCCAGCACCGGCTCTGGGGCGACTCGATGCTGGGATACCACCTGCTCAACATCGTGCTCCATGCCGTCGGCGCCTCCTTGCTTTGGCGTGTCTTGCGCCGGCTCGCGATTCCCGGCGCCTGGCTCGCGGCCGCGATCTACGCGGTGCATCCGATCATGGTGGAGTCGGTCGCCTGGGTCTCCGAACTGAAGAACACGCTCTCGAGCGCGTGTTATCTCGCCGCCGCGCTGGCGTACCTCGATTACGATGCGATCCGGCGACGTTCGATGTATGGCTTGGCGCTCGGATTGTTCGTCGTCGGCTTGCTTTCCAAGGGCGTCATCGCCGTTTTGCCCGCGGTCTTGCTCGTGGCGTTTTGGTGGCAGCGCGGCCGGATCTCGTGGCGGCGCGACGTCGTGCCGCTGCTGCCGTTTTTCGTCGCCGCCATCGGCATGGGCCTGCTGACCGCCTGGATGGAGCGGAAATTCATTGGCGCCGAAGGCGCCGCGTTCGCGCTGACGCCCGTCGAACGGGTGCTCATTGCCGGCCGCGTGATCTGGTTCTACTTGGGCCACCTTTTTTGGCCGTCCACGTTGATCTTCATCTATCCGCGCTGGCACGTGAGCGCGACGGCCGCGTGGCAATACGTGTTTCCGTTCACCGCCGTGCTGCTGGTCGGCGCCGCTTGGGCGTGGCGTCGACGCTCGCGCGGGCCGCTGGCCGCCTTGCTGATTTTCATCGGCTCTTTGGTGCCGGTGCTCGGTTTTCTGAACGTGTATCCCTTCCGCTATTCGTTCGTCGCCGATCACTACTGCTATCTCGCCAGCATCGCCGTGTTCACGGCCATGGGCGCCGTGGTCGCGCGCGGCTGGACGAACGGCGCGGGCGGGCGACGAGCCGCCTTCGGCGGCCTGTCCGCATTGATCCTCGTGACGCTCGGCGTGCTCAGTTGGCGGCAATCGCATCATTACCGCGACGACGAGACCGTGTGGCGCGCGACGATCGCGGAAAATCCCAACTGCTTTCTGGCGTACAGCAATCTCAGCGCCGATCTCCTGCTCCGCGGCGCCGTCGACGAAGCGATCGTCATGGCGCGCAAAGCCCTCGCGCTCGAGCCGGGTTTCGCCGAGCCGTACAACAGCCTCGGCAACGCGCTGCATCGGAAGGGGCAGGCGGAGGAGGCGTTGAGCTGCTATCGGAAGGCGCTCGAGATTCGGCCCGACTTGGCGCAGGTCCACCTCAACATCGGCTTGGTTTATCGCGAAAAAGGCGATCTCGCTGCGGCGATCCAAGCGTTCGAGCAGGCGGTGACGTTGCGCCCCGAATTCGTGCAAGCTCACGTCGTGCTCGCGAACGCGCTGTTGCAGCAACACCGCGTCCCTGACGCCGTGGCGCACCTCGAGAGCGCGTTGCACATCATGCCGGACGATCCCGACGCGTTGAGCAATCTCGGCAATGCGCTGCTGCAAAAAGGAGATGTCGACGGCGCCATCGTCCAGCTGCAACGCGCGCTCGTCTACCAGCCGAGCAATGCGATGACGCGGGACGATCTCGGCAATGCACTGCTGCAGAAAGATCGCGTGGACGAGGCGATCCGGCAGTACGAGCAGGCGCTGGCGATCAATCCGAAGTTGGATCTCGCGCATTATAATTTTGCCTTCGCGCTGCTGCGGAAGAACCAGGTCGACGATGCCGTCGCTCATTTCCTGCAAGCGCTCGCGCTGACGCCGACGCTGGCGGCGGCCGAATTTCAGCTCGGCAACATCATGTTTGGCCGCGGTCGCGTCGACGATGCGATTGCCCATTACGAACGCGCCATTGCCGCGCAGCCGGATTTCGTCGAGGCGCGGCTCAATTTGGCCGGCGCCTTGTTTCAACTCCGCCGCGTGGGGGAGGTGGTCACGCAGACGCGCGCCGCGCTCGCGGTGCAGCCGGATAATCCGCGCATCCTGTCCAGCTTCGCTTGGCTGCTGTCGACGTGGCCCGATGCCGCGATTCGCAACGGACCGGAGGCGGTGCGGCTCGCGACCCGGGCCGACGAGCTCACGCAAGGGCGCGACCCGATGATCGTCCGCGCGCTCGCGGCGGCTTATGCGGAGACCGGCCGTTTCGGCGACGCCGTGACGACCGCGCAACGCGCCTTGCGCCTCGCCGAGGCCGCGTCCGACGCCGGACTTGCCGGCGATCTGCGCGCGCAGATCAAATTGCACGAGGCCGGTTCGCCCTTCCGCGACGGCGCCCCGTAGCGAACTGGGCTACAGAGCACACGGAGCCCCGACACGGAGTGCACAGAAATGAATTCTTCGAGCCGACTACTTTTGCACCAAGGGATCCATTCGCATCGAATCCGACCCGCAGCTTGCGGCCTCCTGCTGCCTCTCTTTCCGAACTCTGTGTCAGAGCTCTGTGCCCTCTGTGGCGATTGCTTGGGATAAATGCCTTTCCGACCTGACCCCATGCCCGCCACCTCCCCAGCACCCTCGTGGTGGCGCCGCCCCTGGGCCGCCGGATTGGCCTTGGTCGCGCTCGTGCTGGTGGCGTATCAGCCCATCTGGCACGCCGGCTTTATCTGGGACGACGATGTCTTCCTCGTCGAGAATCCGCTGATTCGCAGCGCGGACGGCTTGTGGAAATTCTGGTTCAGCACCGCCGCGCCGGATTATTTTCCGGCCTCGTCCACGAGCTTGTGGCTCGAGTGGCGGCTCTGGGGCACGCATGCCCTCGGCTATCACGTCACGAACGTCCTCCTCCACGCCGCCAGCGTCGTCCTCCTCTGGCGCGTCTTCGCGGTATTGCGCCTGCCGGGCGCCTGGTGGATCGCCGCGTTGTTCGCGCTGCATCCGGTCAACGTCGAATCCGTCGCGTGGATCACCGAGCGTAAGAACACGCTGGCGCTGCTTTTTTACGTCGCGACGCTGCTCGCGTACGTGCGTTTCGAAGACACCGGGCGGCGGCGCTGGTACGCCGGCGCAGGCGTCGCCTTCGTTTTGGCGCTGCTGAGCAAGACCGCGGTGGCCCCGTTGCCGGTCGTGCTTCTGGGGCTCGCGTGGTGGCGGCGCGGGCGGGTGGAGCGTCGCGACGTCGTGCGGTCGCTGCCGTTTTTCGGCGCGGCGGCGGCTTTGGCCGCGATGACGATTTACGTCCAATATCATCAAGCGATCGGTGACACGGTCGTCCGCACCGACGGCTTCGCCGCGCGCCTGGCGGGCGCAGGTTGGGCCGTGTGGTTCTATCTCTCCAAGGCATTGCTGCCCGTGAACCTCTCCTTCGTTTACCCGCGATGGCGCATCGATCCGGCGAAAATTCTGTCCTTCGTGCCGATCGCCCTGCTGGCCGTCGCGTTCGCGATCGCGTGGCGTCGCCGGGCGGGGTGGGGGAAGCCGTTTCTCCTCGGTGGCGGTTATTTCGTCGTGCTGCTGCTGCCCGTGCTCGGGTTTTTGAATATCTTTTTCATGCGCTACTCGCTCGTGGCGGACCACTGGCAATACTTCGCGCTGATCGGCCCCGTGGCGTTGGTGGTCGTCGGCATCGATCGCGGGTGCGAGATGCGTTTCCGGCCAACGCCTTGGCTGAAGCCGGCGATTCTGACGGGATGCTTGCTCGTGCTCGCCGCGTTGACGTGGCGGCAGGCCGGAACCTACGCGAATGTCGAAACGCTCTGGCGGGCGACGATCGCGCGAACTCCCTCGGCCTTCCTCGCGCAAAACAACCTCGGCCTGCTTCTGCTGTCGCAGGGCCGCGTCGACGAAGGTATCGCGCATTGCGAGCAGGCGCTGGCCATCAAGCCCGACTACGCGGAAGCGCACAGCAATCTCGCGAGCGCCTACCTGGAGAAAGGCCGGACGGACGACGCGCTCGCGCATTTCACGCGGGCGCTCGGACTGCAGCCCCGCTCCCCGGAAATCCACAACAATCTCGGCAATGTCCTGCTGCGGAAAGGACGCGTCGACGAGGCGCTCTCGCATTATCGGAAAGCCATCGAACTGCGGCCGACGTTCGCCGTCGCGCACTGCAACGTCGGCGCGATTTTGCTCGAGCGCGGCGAGAGGGACGGCGCGCTCACGCATTACCAGGCAGCGTTGGGCGCGGCGCCGGCGTTCAATTTGGCGCGCTACAATGTCGGCTACATCCTGCTGCAGAAAGGCGAGGTCGACCGCGCGATCGCGTTGTTCGAGGGTGCGCTCGCGACGGAGCCGGATTTGGCGCCGGCGCATCTGCAGCTCGGCCATGCGCTCGCGAAGAAAGGCCGGCTCGACGATGCCATCGCGCATTTCGAGCGGCTGCTCGCTTTGCAGCCCGACTATGTGGACGCGCATGCGACCTTGGCGGGCCTTTGGTTTCAAAAGGGATCGCTGCCGCAGGTGGTCGCGCACAGCCGCGCCGTGCTCACGCAGGAGCCGGATAACGTCATGATGCTCTCGAGCCTCGCGTGGCTCTTGGCGACCTCGCCCGACGCGACCGTGCGCAACGGACCGGAAGCCGTGCGTTACGGCGAACGCGCGAACAAGCTCACGAACGGACAAGACCCGATGACCCTTCGCGCCTTGGCCGCTGCCTACGCCGAGATCGGCCGGACGGCCGATGCCGTCATCACCGCGCAACAGGCGTTGCATATCGCCGAAGCCAAATCCGCGACCGCGCTCGCCGAAGCCCTCCGCGCCCAACTCGCCCGCCACCAAAGCGGCGCCCCCTGGCGCGAGCCGAAGTAGCACGGGCGTCCTGCCCGTGGATCGAGTGATTTTATGTCTTCGAACACGGGCAAGATGCCCGTGCCACGTCCGGACCGTCGCCACCGGTCTGAACTTCGGAACCGCCGCCGTTTGCGCCACACTAACGCGGGCGATTCACCGTGAGACGCAGGCATCTCATTCCGATTCCGCTGCTGCTGGCCGCGCTTTTCGCGGCGTACCAGTATTTCAGTGCGGAGAAGACAACGAACCCTGAGACCGGCCGCTCCGCGCGGGTTGCACTTTCCACCGGCCAGGAGCAAGCGCTCGGACTGCAGAGCTACCAGGAAGTGCTGGCGCAGAGCGATGTCATCCCGAGCGGAGCGGAGCACGATCTCGTCGTCCGCGTCGCGAATCGGCTGATCCATGCGGTCGGTTCGGTTGGAGAGACGTTCGACTGGCAAGTCAGTCTCGTGCGCAGCGACCAGGCGAACGCCTTCTGTCTCCCCGGCGGCAAGATCGTCGTTTACACCGGCATATTGCCGTACACCCAGAACGAAGCGTCCCTGGCGGCGGTGATGGGCCACGAGATGGCGCATGCGATCGCGCGGCATGGCGCGCAGCGCATGCTCCGCACGAATGTGGCGCAAACCGTGATGGCGGGGGCGCAGTTTTCTTTTTCCGACATGGATCCGCGGCAACGTCAGATGGTGATGGCCGCGCTCGGCGCCGGCGCCCAATACGGCCTGCTTTTGCCGTTTAGCCGCGAACACGAAAACGAGGCGGACGCGATGGGTCTGCTCTATATGGCCCGCGCCGGTTACGATCCGCGCGAAGCGATCGCTTTCTGGCAACGGATGGAACAAGCCGGTGGCGGCCAGCCGCCGGAGTTCATGTCGACGCATCCCTCGCACACGACCCGCATCCAGCGCCTCAACGCCGAGATGCCGAAAGCGCTGCAGGAATACCAAGCCGCGGGCGCTGGCCGGCAGACGCTGTAACCCGACAGCGGGTGTAGGGCTGAAACCGCATCCGCGGCGGGACGGCCTAACGCCCCGAGGGATCGAATTCCGCTTGAAGCACGAGTGGACCCGAAGGCGCACCAAGTCCCAAACCGTTTCCCGCGAATGACGCGAATCGACGCGGATGATGATAGCCGATCGATCCGTGGTCATCCGTGTGATTCGTGGCCTTCCGCTGCTTATCATCCTGAGCGCAGCGAAGGATCCAAGGGCGTGAGTCGTGCAGACGCCGTGTTACCTCGTGCTCGTGATCGGAACTGCCCTCCCGCGAATCCCACGAATCAACGCGAATGGTTTGGATGTAGATCCAATCTTGGTTTTAGTTTTTTTCGAAGGACCAGTTGGGATCAAAA
>CBINOT010000287.1:0-6136 GCA_966252355.1 uncultured Opitutus sp.
TGCACAATATGGGTTCGTCGAACCATGCGATCATCGCGTTCGGCGATCGTTGGGCCGATTTTAGCAGCAACTACCGGAACGCGGGTCACGGCAATAATTACCTTATCATGTGCCCGGTCACCCTCAGCAATAACGTCCCCACGTTTGTCGCGCGCGGCACCTGGCAGTTCGACGACGTGACCGGGAATTGGCAGTAAATTTCTTATCGTAAGAATGGCAGAACGACGGTGGCCGACGGAGATCGGCCGCCGTTTTCCGTGGATATATTCATATGCCAAAAGTTGGAATCGTCTTCCGGTGTCGTGGCCTGGCGGTATTTTTGGCGCTCTCTTGGCTGGCCGTCATCGGCTTACGAGGATCGGCCCTCGCCGCCGGGCCCGAAACCCCGGCGAGTCCGGTTGCGGCGGGCAATCCCGCCGAGATCGGCGTCCTGCTGTTGCCGGCGACCGATACCGAACCTTGGGCCGCGAGTGTGCTCACGCAGCGCCAGGACGTCGTGCGGAGCCGGTTGGAACGAGAGTTTCTCGGCCGCGGATTCAAAACATACCATGAGTCGCTGGCGCTCGCGGCAGCGGGGAAGGCCCCGAAAATCGACCTGGCCGATCCCGTGAAGCGCACGGCGGAGAACTTGGAGGCGCTGGCCCGTCGGACGGGGGCGAATTGGGTCGTCAGCGTCGATGTGCAGGAAGTCGCAGAGAACCCGGAGCTGAGCAACGGAGCGTCATTTCGCTGCTTCTGCCGCGTCGCACTGAAAGTCTGGGACACCAAACAGCATGCGTGGCGCGCCGATGGCGTTTTCACCGGCAATGACCAAGGTGCGAGTGGCTCGCCGGTGTGGCGATTCTTGAATTCGATCGACGATGCGGCGCGCGTGGCCATCGCCTCCGTGCTGGACCGATACCCCGTTGTGATCGACATGGGTGAGCCAATGCAGTTCGGCGACTATCTGAGGGGACAAACCCAAGCCTTTGTGCCGAAAGTTGGTGAGCCGTTCGGCGGGCTAAAGCTAACGGGACCGCAATGAATCGTCGGATCGCGATCTTGCTCGCGACCTTCGCTGTCGGACTGGGGCTCGCCTGGCGGTGGTCATCGATTGCTCGGCCGCGGCACCGCGCCGCCGCCGCGCCCGAACGGCCCGCGCCCGAACGGCCGCCGCCGCGCCCGGACCCGCGAGCCATGCCCCTGGCGCCAGTCCCGTCGAGCGATGACCATGCTGAGCCGCTCGCCGCCGCTCTGGCACGAATTCACGGGGAGATCGCGGCGTGGGAAGCGCACATGACGGGAAACATCGAAAACAAAGAGGCCGAGGCCGCCTGGGGCCGGCGGATGCACGCACTCGAGGCACTGATCACCGATGAAAATTGTGCCGACATTGCGCGCGAGCTTTCGACGACCGAGCTGCAATCGCCATTGGGCACTGCGGCTGTGCGCCGTTGGCTCGCGCTGGATCCAGTCGCCGCCGCGCACGCGATCGCCTCGCGCCCGGACGCGACGAACGACTTGGCGTTCTTGGTGGCCGATACGTTGATCGAGCGTCCCGCCGATCTCCTCGACCTGTGGCGTCAGTCGCCCAACTCGACTTGGACGCAAAAAATGCTGCAGCATGCGGCCGGCGCCGCGGTCACGATCGAACCGCGCGCAGCCCTCGACTTGGCGGAGCATGTCATGGATCCGGAAATACGCGCCACGCTCCTGCCGCAAATCGTGAATCATTGGGTTCAACGCGAACCCGCGGCGGCGATGGCATGGGTCGCGAATGTGCCGGATCGGGCGACGCGAGAAACACTCGTGACCGCTTCCGCGCTTGCACGAGCGACCGCCGATCCCGCGCAGGCCGCCGAGTGGTTGATCCGCGGCGTCAGCGATCGCGCCACGCTCCAGGGGGCGCTCGAGGAGCTGATCGGCGCTTGGGGCACCGAGGACATCGATGCGGCGGCAAAGTGGGCCGACGCTCTCGCCGACCCCGAGCTGCGGTCGACGGCGTTGAACGTCGTGAGCAACTGTCGCACGCAACACGCCTCCGACCCAGCGGACGCCGCGCTGTGATTTAGCGTTTAGTCGACCAGTCCGCGACATCGCGGGCCGCCAAAACTACCAGAACTGGTGGGGTAAAACCTCTAGGGGTTCGACTAAAGTAGCGATGCCCAGTCCCCCTGGGTCTTCCCTCCGGCTCCTTCGATTTCCCCATCGCTTCGCATCGCTCTGTGCGAAGCGAGCGGCGAACCGAGCGTCGGGCCGGAAGCCGTATTAACCCCAATAAGTATGAACTACTCCCTCGATCGTTTCTTTCCCCACGCATTAGCTGCCGGCGTCCTCGCGTTGCTGGCGGCATCCTCCGCTGTGGCCAGCACGTATTACGTGGCGACCACCGGCAGCGACAGCAACGCGGGCACCTTGTCCGCCCCGTTCGCGAGCCTGACCAAAGCGCAAGCGGTCGCCGTTTCCAGCGACACGGTTTATATCCGCGGCGGAACGTACACGCGGTTCACGATCGCGTCGTCGGATTCCACCTACAACTACGTGCACACCTTCTCGAAGAGCGGCATCAGCTACGTGGCATACTCCGGCGAGACGCCGGTCTTCGATTTCTCCAGCATCTCCGCGAGCAAGCGCGTCTGCGCCTTTTTGGTGACCGGCTCGAGCAATCGCTTCCAGGATTTCAACGTGGTCGGAATCCAAGTCGGCAGCCAGGAGCAGTCCGAGTGCTTCCGGATCAATTCGGGCAGTGGCAACACGATCAGGCACATTAAAATTCACGATTGTCCGGCCATCGGCGTCTATATTCAGAAAACCGCCTCGAACACCTTGGTGGAAAACTGCGACGCCTATAATCTGATCGGCGTTAGCGGCGTCTCGGCTGGCAACATCGATGGCTTCGGGTGCCATTCCAGCGGCTCGGGCAACACCTTTCGCGGTTGCCGTTCATGGAATAACAGCGACGACGGCTACGATTGCATCAATGCCGCCAAGCCCGTGACCTTCGATCATTGCTGGGCCTACAACAACGGTTCGAATGGCGGCAATGGCAACGGCTTCAAGGTCGGCGGTTGGGGAAGCCAGCCGCAGAATCTGATTCCGAATCCGGTCCCGGTTCACACGGTCACATACTGCTTGGCCGCCAATAATCACAGGCATGGCTTCTACGCCAACCATCAGCCCGGCCAGGCGGCGAACTGGACGAATAACACCGCCTATAACAATTCGTCGGCCAACTTCGACATGTTGGAGCGCACGTCGCCCAATTACAGCAGCACCTCGCCGCAAACCAGTTCCAACGACATCGCCGGGATCAAAGAGGTCATGCACAACAATCTGGCTTACGTGGGCACGGCGACCGCCAATCTCAACGAAAGCGGCACGATCGTGAGCAACAACTCCTGGACGAAGAGCGTCACCGTGAGCAGCGCGGATTTCCAAAGCACCGACGCCACCCAGATCATGAATGGACGTCATTCCGACGGCTCGCTCCCGACGATTACGTTCATGCATTTGGCCAGCGGCAGCGATCTCACCGGCCTCGGTTGCTTCTGAGGAATCATGGCCCTAGTCCCTCGTGGATTAGGCTCTGTGAACTCTGGGTCAGCTCTGTGTGCTCTGTGACCCAACGTTTGTGATCGTTGGAGTGTGAAATTTACCGGCTAGACTCTCCAGCGTTCGAATCGATTCCAACCCGGATGCCGCCGCGTCCGGGTTTTTCTGCGCTCAGCCGCGGAGATACTTCACCACCGCCTCGGTGCGCGACCGCACCTGCATCTTCTGATAGATCTGTTTCAGGTGGTAGTTCACGGTCTCGATGCTGATCGACAAGCGCTGCGCGATCTCCTTCGAAATGTAGCCTTCGACCAAAAATTCGAGCACGGCGATTTCGCGCGCGGTCAACGCGCCGCCGGGCGGCTCCATTTTCGCGGGGCGATGAAAGCTCTGGATGACTTTGCGCGCGATTTCGCCCGTCATCGGAGCGCGCCCGTTCACGACATCGCGGAGCGCCTTGAGGATTTCCTCTGACGACGCGCCTTTGAGCAGATAGCCGCTCGCGCCGGCTTGGAGCGCCTGGAAAATCTGATCGTCGTCGCTCTGGATCGTGAACATCACCACCAGCAGGTGAGGGAACTGCTTCGTCAATTGCGCGGTGCATTCGATGCCCGAGCAGTCGGGCAATTGAATGTCCATGATGACGACGTCCGGCTGGCATTGCGGGATCTTCTGCAGCGCGGATTTCCCGTTGCGGCAGGTGCAGACACAGACGAGGTCCGACGTCTCGCTGACGATCTTGGCGAGGTCGTCGCAAATTTCGCAGTCGTCTTCGACAATGGCGATTTTAGTGGGCATCGGGCGAGGTGGGGAAAGGGGCGTCACGCGGAATCGGCGCGGCGTATCCAGGTCAACATGAGGGTGGTGCCGGCGCCGGGCTGGCTTCGTATTTCCAAGCGCGCACCGATTTCTGCGGCGCGCGCCTGCATATTCGGCAAGCCATTGTGATCGGCATCGGTTTCGACCCCGGCGGCAAATCCGATGCCGTTGTCCGCGATGGAGAGCGTGAACACCGGAGCCTGGAATCGAGTGGTGACGGTTACCTGGGTGGCGCGAGCGTGCTTGAGGATGTTGTTGAACGCTTCCTTGGCGACCGCGATGAGGTGATGCTGCACCTCCGGCGAAATCGGGTCGGCGGGGATATCGCTCGAACTATGAACGAGGCACTGGGCCGGGCTGTCGCGAAAATAGTCCTGGGCGAACCGATTGATGAAAGAACAAACCTGGCTCAGTGTGTCGTTCTTCGGGCTTACCACCCAGACGACGCGCTGGAGGTCGCTGGCGTGCCGTCGCACCCGTTGGCTCAACTGGTCGAGCAAGGCATGGGATTCCGGAGCGGAAAAATTGCGTTTCAATTGATCCACGCCGAAAGCGATCCGGGTCAAGCTGCCGCCCAACTCGTCGTGGAGGTCGCGCGCGATGCGCGTGCGTTCTTTTTCGAGGGCATGTTCGCGCTGTAGTTTCTCCAATTGCAGTTTCAGCCGCCAATGCGAATAGCGGCGAAAGGTCCCAAAGGCGACGCCCAGCGCGAGCCCCATTGCCCCAATTTCGGCCGCGCGCGTTTGCCACCACGCGGGTACGATGGCGAATTGGACGACTCCCTCGTTGCCGGGAGCCGCGTCGTCGCTCGCGCGGGCTTTGAAGCGCAGCGTGTACTTGCCCGGCGGCAAGCTCGAGTAGCTGGCCGTTCGGCTGGCGCCCGCGTCGATCCAATCGGGATCGATGCCTTCGAGCTGATGTTGCACCTTGATCTTTCCCATGGCGGTGTAGCTCAACACCGCGAACTCGAACTCGATTCGATGCTTGCCCGAAGGACACTTGAGGCCCGACTTGGATTCCAGGACCCGTCCGTCGACGCGGGTCTCCTGGTGCACGATCCGGAGCGATGGCAGCAGCGCGGAGAATTTGACGGGATCGACGACGACGGCGCCCTGGATCGCGGTAAACCATAGCCGTCCGCGAACATCGCGCGCCGCAAGCGGCTGCGCTCCGACCAACAAGGACAAGCTCGGAACTCCGTCGTCGCGGCCGATCTTCGTCGTCTCGATCTTGGCCAAATGCCCGGCCGCGACTTCGAGGAGTTGATCGCGCGAGGCCCGGAACAGTCCATGGCTGCTTCCAAACCAGAAATGCCCCGAGTTGTCTTCGTTGATTTGTACGATCAACGTATCCATGAGGCCGTCCGCCGTGGTGAAGCGGCGAAAGCGTCCGTCGGTGTAAAGCAGCAAACCTTCGGCTGTCCCGATCCAAAGCCGGCCCTCCGCGTCGAAATGAAGCGCATGGATCGGCAAAACGGGAATATCCGGCGGCAGGGCGATCGGCGTCAGATGGCCATCGGAAAACCGACGTAAACTGCCGGCTACGCTGCCCAGCCAGACGGCGCCATGGGGGTCTTCGGCCATCGAGGTCACGCGATCGTTCGCGTAGCCTTCCTCGACGGAAAACAAATGCGTCTTCGCGTCCGCGACTCGGCCGACGACCCCGCGTACGGTCGCAAACCAAACGCTGCCGTCGCGCGCGCATAACAAGGTGCGTACTCCTGGGACGGTGGCGTCGATCTCTTCATGCTGGATCTCGCCAGCAGCCGGCTGACACCAATTGGCGA
>CBINOT010000288.1:0-6104 GCA_966252355.1 uncultured Opitutus sp.
GTTCGGTTGGCCAGAGGCGGACGAGGGCGTCCGCGCTCCAAGCAGCGTTCAACGGACTCGTTCTCCATGAACCTTCCTCGCGGAATACGGTTCGTGCGTTGGATCGCGCTCGCGGCGATCGGCTGGATTTTTGCCGCAGTGCCGAGCTTCGCCGCCGAGCGTCCGCCCGGAGTTCATTTGGGCGGTCGGGTGGGGTGGGCTCGGCTCGTGACGCCGAGCCAATACTGGAAGCGGCATGCCGAGTATGATCGTTATCTCTCCGACTTCATTCGGCAGCAGATCGGACTGAACATGGATCCGGAGTGGCAGTCCGCCAATCCCGCGGATCTCAAGC
Source organism: uncultured Opitutus sp. (assembly GCA_966252355.1). GTDB lineage: Bacteria > Verrucomicrobiota > Verrucomicrobiia > Opitutales > Opitutaceae > ER46. The sequence goes on from CBINOT010000288.1 coordinate 335, forward strand.
AGCTCTGTGCGTACCCGGTCCTGTTTACCAACAAGCTGACGGACGTCGTCGATCGGAATCAGCTGGCGAATCTGCAGGAGTATTTGCGGCGCGGCGGATTTCTGATCGTGGATTCGTGCATCAATCGGAATGTCACGCGCGACCCCGACGAGTTCTTGGCGACGCATTCGGCGCTGATCCATTCGCTGTTGCCGAATGCGACCATTCGCACGCTGGCCACGAGCCATCCGATCTATGGCGTGTATTTCACGATGAAAGACACGCCGCCACACTCGTTCATGGATAGCGTCTACGATCCGAAATGGGCGCGCCACGGGTTGTACGGCGTCTTCGAAGGCGAGCGGATGGTCATGCTGCTCAGCCTCTCCGGCCTGCAATGCGGCTGGGCGCATACGCAAACCGGACCGCGCGGAATCGATGTCGAATCGATGCGCATGCTCGTCAATATCTACGTCTACGCGATGACGCGGTGAACGCGGTCGTTCCTCTCCACTGAATGAAACGCGCCGGTCCATTGCTGAAAGGCCTCCTCGCCGTCGTTCTTGCCGCGAACTTCGCGATGGCGTCGTCGCCGCCCCAGGGCGGCCGGGTCAGCTGGGGACGAATGATGACGACGCGCGATTGGAATATTCATTCGGATCGCGATCCCGACCTGGCGGCGTTCATCAAAAAGGAGACGACGCTCAACATCGATCCGACCTGGTATGCGGCCGATCCTGGTGAGCTGGAGCAATTGTGTCGGCATCCGTTGCTCTACGTGAAAGACCTGTCGTACGTGCGCAGACAACAGGAGTTGGAAAATATCGGCGAGTACCTGAAGCGCGGCGGTTTTCTGTGCATCGACACCTGCATCGCGCACACCGACATGGAGGCGTACTACCGGCGAAATCGGGAGATTCTCCAACGCTTGGTGCCCGATGGCGAGTTGCGGCCGCTGCCTGAGAGCGACCCGATTTATCACTGTTACTTCGACGTCAGCCGGGCTGACATTTTCACGCCCGACATGGGCCCGACGCCGCCCGGCAAGCACGACGGCGTTTACGGCCTGTTCGAAGGCGACCGCATGGTTGCGGTCGTCAGCATGTACGGCCTCGAGTGCGGCTGGCCGCAGACGCCCAAGCGCACGCGCGGCTGCATGAAAATGATCGTCAACATGTACGTCTGCGCGATGACGGGACGAGCGGTCGCCAAAACACCGTCGGCGCAGTGAGCTGGATGTAGCTGGGGTCCGTGACCCCGGCGGTTTGGAATAATGCCCCGAGGTTGAGCCACAGAGCACACAGAGCTCTGTCTCCTCTGTGGCCCAAATGCCTTGGCCTGGTAACAGACTGCAGCGTTATTTCGGCAAGAACTCGGTCGTAATCGCGTCTTCGACGCGGACTTTGCCAGGCTTCAAAACTTTCAAATCTTCCAACTGAGCGATCTGGGTTGTGTAGCGCGCGGGGTCGAGGCGGCCGATATTCTTCGGTCCGCCTTCGCGATCGCGGCCGGTGACGAGCTTCGCGTCGATGATTTGTTGCCGCGAAAACATCATGAAGTCGTCCGTGTTGTTCGCGTTCGCCTGCTTCAACGCGGCGTGCGCCGGCGCCGGGTCGCCGGTGAGGTAGTCCTGCCAGCCGCGCACGTAGGCGCGGACGAATGCGCGCAGCTCTTCGGGATGTTCGCGAGCGAAGCGACGGTTCGTCACGAGCACGGCGTATGCCCGAAAGCCGGCGTCCCACGTCGAAAGAAAACGCGGCGCTTTGCCGCCGGCGTGGGTGATGTGATACGGCTCCGCAATGAAGTAGCCCTGTTGCAGCGCCTCTTTGTTGCCGAGGAAGGCGGCGACCGAAAAGTTCTGCGGCACGATATTGAACGTGAGCGCATATTTTTTTTGCAGGAACTTCAGGAACGCCCATTCGGGGCGCGCGATGATCGTTTTCCCCTGCAGATCGGCGAAGTCGCGCACGGCACTGTCCGCATGCACCAGAATGCCGGACGGATCGTCTTGAAACACGGCGGCGAACTGCACGACCGGCAAGCCCTCGGCTTGTTGGAGCAGCGTGTTGGTGCTGTCGGCCTGGCCGATGTCGGCCTTGCCCGTGGCGACGTTCGGCATCACGAAGGCATTGGGACCGCCGGGGCGAAGTGTCACGTCGAGGCCTTCTTCGCGAAAGAAACCCCGCGCTTGCGCTTGATACAGCCCGCCATGCTCCGGCTCGGGAATCCAATCGAGCTGCACGCTGAGCTTGAACGCGGGCCGGTCGGCGGCGACGGCCGCGACCGTGGCGGCCAACCAAAGTAAGACGTATCGTGGGTTCATGGGTGGAGAGAGCCTGCGCGCGAAGGACGGCGCCGCAAGGGTTCTCCGCTTCAGCCTCAGCGATCCCGGCGACCGTAGGCGTCGTGCCAGCGACGCAACGCCAGCCAGCTCAGCGCGACGACTGCGCCGGTGAAAATAAAACCGAGCACGCAGGTCACCGCCGCGGTGGCAAACAGCGCGGGATATTGCGCCATGCTCGAGTAAACGAGCGTCCGAAAGCCAAGCCCGCCGCCATCGCCTGCCGAGGAGCCCGCGGTGAAATCGCCGACCAGCGCGCCGATCGGCGCCAAAACGGCGGCAATCCGCAATCCGGTGAAAAAGTACGGCAGCGCCGCGGGGATGCGCAGGCGGACGAGCTGTTGCCAGCGGGTCGCACGCCACATGCGGAAGAGCTCGACCAAATGCGCGTCCGTCGAGATCAGCCCTTGGGTTGTGTTCACCACGAGCGGAAAGAAACAAATGAGCACGGTGATGATGGTCACGCTTTTTAGCCCCGGCCCAACCCACACGATGAGGATCGGCGCGATCACGATGACCGGCATCATCTGCAAAATCATCAGATAAGGATACAGGCTGGCGCGAATCAGCGGAGAGAGCGAGAGCACCACCGCCAGGACGAAGCTCAATGCCGTGGCGATCGCGAAACCGACGAGCGCGCCCTGGGCGGTATTGAGCGTCGCCCGCCAGAGATCGTCGGCGTTTTCGCGCATCGCGCCGACCACCGCATCCGGCGTCGGCAGCAGAAAACGCATGTCGGGCGAAAGCCAGCCATGCGCGCCGTACCACGCGGCGATGACGAGCGCCCCCGTGAGCAGCGGCAGAAGCGATTTAAGGATGCGATGCGACATGCCGGTCAGGCGGCGACGCGATCGACCTCGCGGAGAATGCGCGACACATGCGCCACGAGGTCGTGGTATTCGCGCGTGAGTCTCGTCTCGCTGTTGCGCGAACGCGGCAGCCCGACCGCGATCTCCGCATGGATGCGGCCTGGGTTCGCGGCGAGCACGACGATGCGATTCGAGAGAAAGACCGCTTCCGCGACGGAATGCGTGACGAAGAAGGCGGTCCACGCCTCGCGCGCATGGATCGCCAAGAGTTCCTCGTTGAGATGCTCGCGCGTCATCTCGTCGAGCGCCCCGAAGGGCTCGTCGAGCAGCAGGATCTTTGGCTCGAGCGCGAGCGCCCGCGCCAGCGAAACGCGCATCTTCTGGCCGCCGGAGAGTTGACGCGGGTAGGCGTCCGCTCGATCGGCGAGACGAACCAGCTCGAGGACGCGTTGGCTGGCGGTCTGGCGTTCGTTTCGCGGGACTCCGCGCATCGCGAGCGGCAGCGCGATATTCTTCGCGACGGTGAGCCACGGCAGCAGCGTGGGTTCTTGAAAAACGAAGCCCAGCCGGGCGGCGGCCGCCTCGGCCGTCGTGCCGTCGACGGTCAACGTTCCCGTGCTCGCGGGACTGAGGCCCGCGATCAAGCGGAGCAGCGTGGATTTACCGCAGCCGCTTGGACCAATTAGCGAGATAAAGTCTCCCGGCGAAGCGTCGAACGATACGCGATCGAGCACGAGCGGGCCGGAACCAAAGCGTTTGGTCACGTCGCGGAGTTCGACGATCGGCGGGGCCATCCCACAGGAGTGGCTGGAGCGAGGGACGGGTGTCGAGTGGGAAAACGGGGCGGGCGAGAGTGTGCTCATGCAGTAGAAACCACGAAGGGACACGAACTGACACGAATATCCGAGTCGCCGCGCCAGCTATCTTGGATCGATGCTCGACGATAAGTCGGTGACTCGATCACAACGGCGAACACGGGCTTGTGTTCATTCGTGTCCATCCGTGTCCATGGCTGATCTCGCGGTGCTCGTTACGTGGTTCAACTGAATTATTCCGGCTAAACGCAAAGATGCGAAGGTACGCGAAGAATGGATGGTCGCTGTAGCCGGGCTCCGCGAACCCGGGCCGGGGTCAGGGATTGCATGATTCTGACCGCTCGCTGGCGCTCGCAGCTACGGGGGATGCGGACGATGGATGCTACTTCAGCTTGGCCAGGGCGGCGCTGGCTTGCGGATTCGAAGGATCGATCTTCAGCGACTCCGTGAATGCGTCGCGGGCTTCGGCCGTGTGGCCGAGCTTGAGCTGAAGATCGCCGATGCGAAACCATACGTGGCTATGCGTCGGCGAGGCCGGGCTGGGCGGCTCGAGGGTCAGCGCTTTTTGCAGGCAGGCGAGGCCGCGCTCGAGATTTTGGCCGCTGGCGCTCGCGGTGCGGCCATATTGGTAAAGCGCCGAATAGTTCGTCGGCTTGTGCGCCAACGCCTCGTCGCACAACGCAAAGGCGCCGGCGAAATCTCTTGCGTTCGCCTTCGTCAAGACGGCGAGCGCGGTGCCGCGATCCGGATCGCGGCGGCGAATTTCTTCCAGCTGCGCCGCCGCCTTGCTCGCGCTGCCTCCGACAAAAAACGGCGCTTGGGTGTAATATTGAAACAGCCCTTCGCGGGCATCGAGATTGTCGGGATTGAGCTGAACCGCTTTCTCCATCGCTTCCCGGCCTTTCGTGGCCGCCGAGAGCGATCGCGTTTTGGCGGCGAGTTCCAGGGAGGTGCCGCCGTAGTCGGCAAGATAGTCGGCGTTTTCCGGCGCGAGTTCGACCGCCCGGGCCAAGCAAGAAACCGCTTTCTCGTACGCTTCGGTGTCGTGACGCGCGCGCCAAACCTGTCCGAGCTCGTGCCACGCGACCGCGTTCTGCGGCTCGGCGGCCACGACTTTCTCCAGGAGCTCGCGCGCTTCGGGATAACGTTTAGCTCGCGCAAGCGCCATCGCCGGCTCGAACGCGGATTCCGCCGCGCCGGCGGATATCGTAAAGCCGAAGACGAGCGCGGCCATGGTCCCAACTAAAATCGTCGCCCGCGAATGACGCGAATACTCGCGAATAAGATCGGCTCCCATCGTTTCGCTCGCTCGATAAATTCGTGTCAATTCGCGTGATTCGCGGGCGTCACGTTTGGGTATCGAAATCGCATCAATTGTGCAGCGGCAGAAAAGCGTAGTCGCGGCCGTATTCGAGCATTTGGGCGAGAAAGTCGGTCGGATATTCGACCTTCACGTCCGTAATGTCGTTGCCTCGCTGCACGGGCACCAGCTTCGGCTGAATGAAACCCATATACGGCGCGATGTTGAGGGGCTCGTACCGCTTGTGCACTTCGGCAAGGAGCGGTTGGTCCACTTTGACGCCGTAGGTTTCGACCAAATCTTTCGCGGCATTGAAGTCGCCTTCGGATTTGATGCGTTGAATCTCCCGCAACAGCTGACCGAAAAGCCCGCGCAGCTTTTCATAGTCGTTGATCCGAAAATAGGTTTTCCCCTCGCGCGTGAATCGTTCGATCACCTTTTCGGACCGGCCTTTTTCGAAAGCCCAGGCGGCGATCAATTGACGATTGCGCATGTGCGCTTCCTCGAGCTGATGGCCGGGTTGGAT
>CBINOT010000289.1:0-6099 GCA_966252355.1 uncultured Opitutus sp.
GCCACAGGCAGCTTCGACCGCACCGACGCGGCGGCCGAGTCCGACGAGCTCGTGCGGGCCGAGCCAAATATTCGGCCACGCAGCCTCGATGCGTTCGCCGCGGAGCCGTTCGAGGAAGAACGTCGCAACCTGAGTCGCGAGCGCGTTGACCGACTCGCCGCGTACTTCGACGGGATCGATCAGCGTGAGGTGCGCGAACGCGAGATCGGCAGACGCATCGCGCTCCGCCGGCTGGCGCGCCTCGGCGCGGCCGACGATCCACCCCGGCCCTTTCTCGGCCACGGCGAAGCCATGCAGCTCCGCCAACTCGCGAGCGAGCAGCGCTTCGAACCCGGCCTGGCACGTAATCAACACGCTCGCGAAGCTGGCCGCGCGGCGAAGCGCGGCGAGACGAAAAAAGTGCGCGCATCCTCGTCGACCCTAGGACGACCCTAGGACCGCTCGGCGGCGCCTCGTGTCGAAACGACGCCACGAACCGGAAAAGGCTACTCGCCGCAGCCGCCGTCTTTGTTGCCGCACGAGCGGCAGGTCTTGCACTTCCCGTCTTGGACCATCGATGCGTTGTGGCATTTCGGACAGATCGTCGCCGCGCCGAGATCGCGGACGCGCGGCTGATTCGTCGCATCGGACAAGTTCACGACGGGAATGTGGACGCTTTGCCCGTTGCGCGAGTGCGTATCTGCTTCGGTGGCGTTGTTCTGACCGTTCCAGCGAGCCGCGACGGGTGTCTGCAGGAGATCGCGCAGCCGGTAGTCGTTTTCCGCCGGGAAGAGCCATTCGAGAATTTTCGCCACGAGGTCGATGACCGACGCGCAGCTCTTGATCGAATCGCAGCGACCTTCCGCGGTGTCGTCGCCGACTTGGCAGAATCCCGCGGGTTCGAACGCCATGCCGCGATTCGCGTCGATGATCGTTTGGAGCGGCACGCCGAATTGGAGGCTCTGGGACATCTCCTTGCACTTCGCTTCGAACATCGAGCTGGCGAACGAGCCGACTTGGCCGAGACGGCCGAAGATTTCGCCGCAGGTGCCATCGGGATAAATGCTGACGGTGATGAATCCCTTGAGCTGGCCGGCGATGGCGAACTTCACCGTCTGCGAGAGCCGGCGGCCGGGGAGCTTGCGTTGCCGAGGCTTGCTCGCGTCGGCGACGATGTCGCGGATCGCTTCGTCGGCTTGCGCGACCATTTGCTTCCAGATGTACGGCGCCTTCAGCTTTCGCGTCTCCGGCGTGTCGACGTAAAACACCGCGTTGGCCTTCGAGCCGGCGCGGAAGACGGCGATGCATTTCACGCCGCACACGTGGGCGAGCACAAACGCTTTCTTGATGTCGTCCCGCGTGGCGGACTCGGGAAGATTCACGGTCTTCGACGTGGCGCCGGAGATGAAGGGCTGCAGCGCGCCGAGCATCAGGATGTGGCCTTCGGGCCGGATCGACCGCGTGCCAGTGCCGTTGGTGGCCGAGCAGTCGAAGGTCGGCAGGTGGCGCGGATCGAGCCACGGAATGTTTTCCACGTGCGCGTTGCCGTTCACGACGAGCGCTTCGTGGGCGCTCAGGCTTTGGTCGAATTTCCGCGCGTCGAGTGATCGAACGAGCCGGTCGATTTCATTCGGGCTGGGCGCGATCCGGCTGAACGCTTGGCGGACCGGGCCTTGTTCGGTCGACGCCGGGCGCCATTGCAGGTGATGCACCATCGTTTTTTCGTTGCCGCTCGCGACGCGCAAGCCGTCGAGTCCCGCGACCTCGAAAGCCGCTTCACGGACCAGCTCTTCCGCATAACCGAGGCTGCGGAGTCCCTCGAGCGCGAGGGTATTGAACATCTTCATCGAGCCGCCGCCGGACAGCTGCTTCCATTTCACGAGGGTATAGTCGGGTTCGGCCGAGGTCGTGCCCTCGTCATAGCACCCGAGCGGCGCCGAAATCGTCCCCGTGGGAGCGAGCACGGTGACAAAGCTGTTCCGGAAGCGCTCCTTGTCGTTGGTGACCTTGAACCAGAGTTCGGCCGCGAGCGCGCGGGTGTCATCGACCACGCTGCGAATGAAGGGCTTGATTGGTTCGCCGCTCACGAAGTTTTGCGTCAACGCGTTCAACGCATCGAGCGCGCTCAGGCCCTGCGCCTCCGGCAGATGATTGCGATTGGCCTCGAAGGTCTGGCGCGCGAATTCATGCACGGCCGTCGGCGTGTCGGTGCCGATCTTGCCGAGCACTTCGTGATGCAAACGGTGCAGCGTGAGGACGCGCTGCAGATCCGTCTTGGTGCGCGAGTACGCCTCGTAGGCCCCGAGTTCGCGACCGAGCTCGGCCGAGGCGTCCCATGCGGCGGCCGTCAACAAGCTCGTGATTTCCGCGGCGATGTAGCGACCTTCGTCCGAATCGTAAGGCAGCCCGAGCGCCATCAATAACCCGCCGAGATTCGCGTAACCGATGCCCGTCGTGCGATAGCGATAAGTCCCAACCGCGATTTCCGGAGTCGGGAAGCCGCCGCGTTCGACGTTGAGATCGGCCGCGATCATGGCGTTGCGCACCGCCGCGCGAAACTCCTTCGCTTTGAACGTGCGGGTTTTTTTGTCGAGGAACCGAAACAGGTTCAACGACGACAGATTGCAGCTCGTGTCGTTGAGGTGCAGGTATTCGGAGCATGGATTCGACGTCGTGATCTCGCCGTCGGTCTTCACGGGGTTCCAGAGATTGATCCAGTCCGAGTTGTGGATGCCGGGCTCGCCGTTCTCCCACACCGCGTCGGCCATGAGGTCGAGCAGCTCCTCCGGCCGATAGCGGCGTTCGATGCGCTCGGGCTGCGTCACCCAGCGCGTGGCGTATTCGCCATGATTGTTATAGGCCTGCCAGAAGCCGCCCTTGCACGACACGGAGTGGTTGGCGTTCTGGTCCGACAGCGTCTCGCCATACAGCATCTCGTCCATATGCGGCGAATAGGCCACGTCGTTCGCGAGCGGCAGCGCGAGGATGATGCGCGCGGCGGCTTTTTCCGGCGCGGTGCCTTCGACGAGCTTGGTCTTGGCCAGCGCCCGCAGATCGATCTGCACGTTGTGGTCGCGCAGGATGATTTTCGCGATGTCCTCCTGCCGCTTCTTGATGCGGACGAAATCGAAAATATCGGGATGGTCGGCGAACATCAGGACCATGCGCGCGGCCCGCCGGGTTTTGCCGCCCGACTTGATGGCGCCGGCCATGCGGTCCCAGCCCGCGTTGAACGAGATCGGTCCGCTGGAGCGCCCTTTTCCTGCGATCGGCTCCACGCGCGAACGCAGCGACGAAATGTTGATGCCCACGCCGGAGCCCGAACTGAAGATGCGTCCCTCGGTGCGCAGATGATCGAGAATTCCGTCGGTCTTGTTCCCGGACTCCGCATCGGACTCCATCGAGTCGGACACTTGGGTGAGGAAACACGCCGAAGCTTGCGGACGCGCATACCCGTGCTCCGCGCGTTGCGCGGCGAGCGCGCCCTCGCGATGGGCGGCATAATAGGCCTTGTTGCCGCGGCCGCGGAACACTGCCCGCAAATCAGGCCGCCCCCAGCGCCATTGTTCCCAATGGCCAAGATTGAACCACACCGGGGAATTCGGCGCCCAAATCTGGCGCACGAGCATCGCTTTCAACTCTTCGTTGTAGACGCGCGCGTCGGCGAGCTCCGCGAAATAACCCTCTTCCCAGCCCCACACGGTGTAGGTGTTTGCGATGCGATCGAAGGCTTGCTTGATGCTGTCCTCGTATTCGGGGGAGCTGGACTTGCTCCCAAACAGGTACTTTTCGACCGTGATGCGCACGGCATTTTCGTCCCAATGCGCCGGCACTTCGACTCCGAGGCGCTCATAGAGCGCTTTGCCGGTGGCCGTGAGAACGCGGACATCGCGGCGTTCCCAGCCGACCTCATCGTAAGGGTGCTTGTGCTCGGAGCTGAACGTGCGGCCGATCTTGAGCCCGCCCAAAATATTTTCTTTGCGCTTGGGCAAAACGATCGGCGGACCGTGGCGTTGCAGCAGGCTCTCGATTGGGCTCGAGGCGGTGGCTTGGGCGGGAAGGGTTTCGGAGGAAGCGGACGAAAGAGCGGCAGGAGGTTTCATTGAAGTTGGGCCAAGAAGGCAGCGCAGAGCGGTTCGGCGGGAGGAATCCCGTCGGGAACGATTGGGCGAAGCGAGTGGCCGGATTTGCGTCGGCGCGGCGAGAGCGACTCACCGTTTTACCCGCGAGCTGCCACTACCGCTTGGGTTAAAACTTGGGTCAATCCACAACCTGTAGTGGTTTTAAAGTATAAAGCCGATTGATGGATTTTGCCGGCGTTCGCGCGCGATTTCTCCTCGGAGCACGCCCGTTTTCGCGTTTTGCCGAAGCAAGAAATGCACAGCGCGACGATTGCGGCACGCAGCGCGCTCGCGAAGTCGGCACCGTGATTTCGCGCCGAGTGGTGGCGGACTTTCGAGTTTTTCGGCTTGGGCTTTCGGCGGCGACTTGGCGGCATGGAGCGGTGCGTCGTCTCGATCAAATCCTCGCGAGCTTGGGCTATGGCAGCCGAAGAGAAGCGCATGCGCTCGTCGCAGCCGGTGCGGTGACCGTCCGCGGGGAGCCCGTGGACGATGCCTCGGAGAAGGTCGATCCCGCCGCGGTGTGCGTCGACGGCGAACCGCTCGATCATCCTGACGGGTTATTGCTGCTGCTGAACAAGCCGGCGGGGCTCGTGTGCTCGCACGAACTCCGCGAGGGGCCGAACGTCTACTCCTTGCTGCCGCCGCGCTGGCGCATGCGTAATCCCGGTGTGACGAGTATCGGCCGGTTGGACAAAGAAACCACCGGCTTGCTGCTGCTCACCGATCAATCGGCGCTCGTGCATCGGCTGACGTCGCCGAAGCACAAAGTGCCGAAGGTCTATCGAGCGACGCTGGATCGCGATCTCCCCGCCGAGGCCGCGGCGGTATTTGCGAGCGGCACGTTGCAACTCGAGGGTGAGGCCAAGCCATGCGCTCCCGCCGAACTGCGGATGCTGGGCGCACGCGAAGCCGAAGTGGTTTTGACCGAAGGCCGCTATCATCAGGTCCGCCGGATGTTCGCGGCCTGCGGCGCGACGGTCATGACGTTGCACCGCGTTCGCTTCGGTTCGCTCGAGCTGGGCGATCTTGCTCCTGGCGCATGGCGCGAGCTGCCCTTGGATACCTTCGGGAAATAGCGCGGAATTCGCTGTTTCCTTAATCGAATTCGTGCCCAACGTGGCGAGAATGGAGCCAACTTCTCTTAGTGGAGCACAACGCTCGTTCTTGCGCGGACGTGGGCAGCAGCTCGAACCGGCGCTGAAACTCGGACGCGAGGGGCTGACGCCGGCCGTGATAACGGAGCTCGAACGGTTGTTGCGCGCGCACGAGCTGGTGAAGGTACGTTTTTTAAACACCGACCGCGACGAAAAGGCGGCGGCATGCGACCAAGTCGCCGCGGCGTTGCGGTGCGAATGCGTCGGCGCGGTGGGACACACCGCGTTGTTTTACCGCGCGAATCCGGAACCCGCGGAACGTCGGATCGAATTTCCCGGCTAGTTCGATCGCCGGCGGCCCGAGCGATTCTGCCCGATGAGGAGGCGTTGACGCTGTGCGTCGGCGGTGCTTCGTTCGGCCGCATGTTCACCATCATTGGAGGCGATGGCAAAGAGTACGGGCCGGCCACGGCGGAGCAGATTCGCGCGTGGATCGCGGGCGGACGGGCGAATCTCGAAACGAAGGCGCGCGCCGTTGGCACCGACGAGTGGCGCCGGCTGGGAGATTATCCTGAGTTTGCCCCGGCCGACGCAGCGCCACCCATGATCGCGGCAGCCGTGCCGGCGGCGGAAGCCGGCGCTACTACTACGGTGGACACAGCCGCCCCGCGCGAGACCCGGCTGCTCGCACGCCTCATCGATTGGCTGATCCAAGTCATGGCGATGATGCCTGGGATGATGTTGCTCGGCATGGAGGCGCTCCACGCGATCCTGCAGGCGGCGCGCACCGGTGAGTTCGACTTCGAAGGCATGGACACCGTTCGCGTCGCCACCGGTGCAATCACACTCGGCGTCGCGATGTTGGTGCTGTTGATCGTTCAACTCTGGCTGCTTTCGACCCG
>CBINOT010000290.1:0-6078 GCA_966252355.1 uncultured Opitutus sp.
CGGGGTCTCCGAACCCCGCGGTCGCGATTATTATTCACGAATACGTCGCGCCGCTGTTTGCGCTCGTCCATCGCAAGACGGTGGGGGTTCGGAGACCCCGCCCGACATCAATCCATGAACGACTTGGCGCGCACGGTCAGTCGACAATCCTCCTAATGCCTGCTGACTACATCGTCGGAATCGATCTCGGGACGAGCAATTGCGCCGTTGCGTTCGCCCATGTTGCGCAAGGCACCGTGGGTGCGATCGCCGATTTTCCGATCGTGCAGGTACAGCGGCCTGGGCAAGTCGGACCGCAGCCGCTGCTTCCATCGTGCCTGTACATTCCCGCTCCGCATGAACTCGCCACCGGAGCGGCGCAGTTACCGTGGCCGGCGACGCAACCGCTGCTGGCTGGGGAGTTCGCGCGCTGGCAAGGGTCGCGCGTGCCGGGCCGTCTGGTTGCGTCGGCGAAGAGCTGGCTATGCCATCCCGGGGTCGATCGCACCGCGCCGATCTTGCCCTGGGGCGCGCCGGCCGATGTGGAGAAAATCTCGCCGACGCGCGCGTCTGCCTTGCTCCTGAGTCACTTGGTGCAGGCGTGGAATGCCGCGCATGCTTCGGCGCCGCTGCGCGAACAAGAAGTCGTGATCACCGTGCCCGCTTCGTTCGATGAGGTGGCGCGCGCACTCACCGTTACCGCGGCCCGCGAGGCCGGGATCGAGCAGTTCACGCTCGTCGAGGAACCGCAAGCGGCCTTCTACGACTTTACGTCGCGCCACCGGCACGACCTCGCCGAAGCCCTCGCGGGCGTGCGACTTGCCCTGGTCGTCGATGTCGGCGGCGGCACGACCGATTTCACGTTGATTTCGGTCGGGGTGGGAGAGGAGGGCCCGGTGCTGAAACGAATCGCGGTCGGCGAGCACTTGATCCTCGGCGGCGACAACATGGACGCCGCGCTGGCGCGTCGGGCAGAGGAGCGACTTGCCGCCGATGGGAAGAAGCTCAATGCGCTGCAGTGGACACAGCTCGTGCAAGCGGCGCGCAGCGCGAAAGAGGCGTTGCTCGCGGTGACGGCGCCCGAGCGGTATCCGATCGCGCTGGCGGGCTCGGGCAGCCGGCTGATCGGGTCGACGGTTTCCACCGAAGTGACGCGCGAGGAAGTGGAGCGACTGATCGTCGACGGCTTTTTCCCCGCCTGCGCATCGGACGAGCAGCCCCGCCGCGCGGCGCGGGTTGCGTTGCAGGAGCTGGGATTGCCTTACGCGCAGGACGCCGCGATCACGCGGCATCTCGCCGCGTTCCTCGGCAAGCACGCGGCCGCCGGCTTTACCGCATTAGGTGCCGATCGTAGCTACGAGCGCCAGCGAGGGGAGGACGGACCGGGCGCTCGCAACGACGCCTCGGAAATCGAAAATCCAGAATCCAAAATCGGAAATCTCGACGGCGCTCCGCCGCTTCCGCGCCCGGACGCAATTCTCCTCAACGGCGGCGTGTTCAATGCCCCTCGGCTCGCCCATCGCCTCGTCGAGGTGGTCTCGAGTTGGTGGCCCGACGCCCCGCGAATCGCCTTGCTCGAACACGACTCGCTCGATCTGGCGGTCGCGCGCGGGGCGGCGGCCTATGGGCTCGCCAAGCGTGGGCTCGGACGACGGATCGGCGGGGGCGCCGCGCAGGCGCTTTACATCGGGCTCACGAGTGCCGGCGCCGAAGCGAAATCGCATGCCGTGTGCGTGATTCCACGCGGGCACGAGGAAGGACAGACGATCGATCTCGTCGAACGCGAGTTTCAACTCACCGTCGATCGTCCCGTGCAATTTCCGTTATTTTCGACGACCGATGACCGGGTCGACCGACCGGGCGACGTGGTGGAGGTGGCCGACACGTTTCGCCCGTTGCCGCCGTTGCATACCTTGCTGCGCGCGACCGGTGCGAAACGCGGCACGGTGCCGGTGCATTTGCGCGCGGGGCTGACTGAACTCGGGACGCTCGAGTTATGGTGCGTGTCGAACGTCGCCGACGAGCGCTGGCGGCTCGAATTCGATCTTCGCGGTGCAGCGACCCGTGCTCGCGCGAGCGTCACCGAATCGATGCCGGCGAGCTTCGGCCAAGTGCGCGATCTCGTCGATCGAGTGTTCGGCTCGGCTGCGCGCACGGTCGAGCCACGGGACGTAAAACGCTTTGGCGAGACGCTGGAAACGGCGCTCGGGCCACGGGAAACGTGGAGCGTGCCGCTGCTCCGCGAGCTTTGGAGCACGTTGTTCGCCGGCGCCAAGCGCCGTCGGCGGTCCGCCGTGCACGAACGGTTGTTTTATCGTTTTATCGGTTACGGCTTGCGCCCCGGTTTCGGTTATCCGCTCGACGAATGGCGCTGCGAGCAAACGTTTCAGCTGCTCACGGAGAGCGTGAACTATCATGGCGAGGTCTCCGTCTGGAACGAATTTTGGGTCATGTGGCGTCGTATCGCCGGCGGCCTCACGCCCGAGCAACACGGCGCGATCTGGCGCGTGCTCGAGCCGCACTTGGCGCGGCGTATCCCGCCGAACGCGGCCAAGAATGCCGGGCGCGTGAAAGGCATCCAGCTGGAGGGACTCGACGAGATGGTGCGCACGGCCGGCGCCTTGGAACGCATCGACCCCCAGCAAAAAGTCGTGTTCGGCAACTGGATCGCGGCGCGGTTGCGTGCGCCCGCTCAGTCTGGTTCTGGCCCTTGGGCCTGGGCGCTTGGCCGGGCAGGCGCGCGCGTCCCCCTTTTCGGCAGCAGCCATCAAACGGTGCCGTCCGAACAAGCGGCGGAATGGCTGACGCTGCTGCTTGAAAAAGATCTTCGCGCGACTGACGGCGCGGCGTTCGCGGCGGTACAACTGGCCCGGCTCACGGGCGATCGAACCCGCGATCTCGATTCCGAGTTGCGGGCCAAAACCATCGACGCGCTCAAAGCGGCGAAAGCGCCCGAGCGTTGGTTGCAACTCGTGACCGAGGTCGTCGCGCTCGACGCTGAGGACGAAGCGAGAGCGCTGGGCGATACGCTTCCCCTCGGGCTGAAGATGTGACGTCGGCGCTGAGATGGATTACGAGTGGTTTGAAATGTAGGGCGGGGTCTCCATACCCCGCCGTACCGCTCATGCGTCGGCAGGCATCCTGACGTTAATCCGCCATGGAGAGCTGAAATCGCGACGGCGGGGCCGGGAGACCCCGCCCTACACAAAAAAGCGCCGGTCGGAGACCGGCGCCGCTTTCTGAAGATTCCGAAATCCAGAATCCAAAATTAAATCTCGATCACTTGACCGAGGCATCCTCCGGCAGTCCGAGCTTTTTGTACAATTGGCGGCGGCCTTCTTTATCCGCGTCGATGATCTTGTGCGCGAATTCGGCCACCTTGAGCGCGACGTCGCGCGGAACCACGACGATTCCGTCGCCATCAGCCACGATCACGTCGCCGGGATTCACGAGCACGCCGCCGACGACGACCGGACGATTCACCGACTCGACTTCATTGCGTCCCGGGCGAATTCCGCGTCCCGTCTTACGCAAATACAAGGGCATGCCTTCGGTCGTCACTTCGTCGGTGTCGCGGGCCGTCGCGTCCGTCACCACGCCGACGGCGCCCGCGAGTTTCCAGCTCATGATGTTGTTCGAGCCGATGGACCCGACATCCGCGTTGGGCGCTTCATCGATGACGATCGCGGTGCCGGGGCGGATCAGCGGTTGAAACGGTTCGAACGAAAGTTCGTTGTACCACTTTCCTTCCCAGGCGCGGAAGTCCTCGTACGACTTGCCGCCACCCGCGGGCGGTCGCTGGCTCGGCACGTAACGCACGGTCACGGCGATCCCGATGAAGCGGTGCGTGTAATTCTTCGTGTCCTTCCAGAGCGCGTGAATCTCGGGATCCATCAGCCCGATGTTTTGCCGCCCAACGAAATCCATGCCGTCGGTCACGTCGGCAACCCGCAGTCCTTCGAACGCTTTCAAAATGCGCTGATCGTCTTCCGCCGAGAACTGGCGGGTAGCGATGAAGTTTTTGCCGCCGCGATATTCCGCGGCTTTGGCATCGGCGTCGGCGGCGAGTGCGACGGAGCTGGCGACGAGGGCAGCGGCGACGAACAGGGCGCCGACGCGGGCAGAGGTAATGACAGAGGGGTACATGCCATCGGCGTACCGGCGCGGCAGCGCGTGGTCAAGCTGCCGGACACCTTCTCAGGCTCGCATAAAGTGGTTTCGCTATGCTGCGGCCAGCTCGATCCAAAACCGACTCCCGGTTTCGCCGTCCGATTCCACCCCGCAGGTGCCGTCCATTTTTTCGGCGGCTTTGCGCACGATGGCCAAGCCGACGCCGGTGCCTTCGTATTGCCCGCCCGTGGGGGCGCGCTCGAAGATGCGGAAGAGATTAACTTGAAAACGAGGTGGGATCCCGATGCCGCGATCCTCGACCCAGATTCTGACGCGCGGCCCGCGTCGCTCCGTTCGCACCGTGATGTGCGGCGTTTCGCCGGGTTTCACGAACTTCGCCGCATTGGTCAGCAAATTCGCGAAGCATTGCGTGAGGGAGGGCTCGTGTGCGGACACGGCATCCAGCGGATGTTGAATCTGCACCAACGCGCGCGGCGCCTGCAGCTCCGGATAGTGATCGACGACACTGCGCACGAGCCGCTCGGGGTCGATCGATTCCAGCCGCACCTCGGCCCGGACGACCCGGCTGTAGTTCAGTAGATCGGTGGTCAATTGATCCATGCGCCGGCTCGCGCGTTGAATCCGCGCCAGATAATCCCGCGCCGTTTCGTCCAGCTTCGCTCCGTATTCGTCGAGCAGCGCATCCGCGAAGGCATGCATGGCCCGCAGCGGACTGCGCAGGTCGTGCGAGACGGTGTAGGAAAACTCCTCCATTTGCGTGACCGCTTCCCGCAGCGACGCGGTGCGTTCTTCCACTTTGTGCTCCAGATCGCGCGCGTGCTCCCGGAGACGCTCCTGGGCTTCGCGCAACTCCGCTTCGGCTTTGGATTTCGCCGCCAGTTCGCGGGCGAGCGCGCGATACAGCGTCGCGTTGTCGATCGCGATCGCCGCCTCGGCGGCCAGGCCCGCGACGACATCCTCGGCCTCCTGCGTGAATACGTTCGGCTGGGAATGGCTGAAAAACATTCCGCCGAGGAGGCGACCCGTGGGGCCTTGAACCGGGACGGCCAGGTAACTGCGCACCGGGAGGCCTTGTGGAATTCCCCGCAGTGGCGACGTGGTGGCGACGGTCTGGGTCGCGAGATCGTCGATTCGCACTTTGGTTTCGCCGCGAAATTTTGTGTCGAGCCACGCCGCCGTGGCGCCGGCATCGAAGGGCGCGAACGAGCCCCGCGCGGCGCCCGACACCGTAAACGTGGGCCTTTTTTCGCCCGCGGCATTTTCCAGTTCGCAGAAGAAGGCCGCGTAATCCGCGCCGCTGAGCTCACGTCCGGCATCGATCACGGTTTGCGCGATCACTTCGGGATCGCGTTCGGCGACCAGCGTGGCGCTCAGGCGGTTGAGCACCTCCAGCGTGCGCGTTCGGCGCAGCAGCGTCGTGGCCGTGCGCCGCATCGCGTGCGCCACGAAATCGGATTCGTCGAGCCCGCTGGAGAGCGGCTCGGGCGTTTCGCCGCGGCCCAGCGCCTCGGCGTCCGCGGCGAGCATATCCGCGCTGCGCACGAGCGCTCGCCCGATCCATCCGGCCATGGTCACGGCGACGAGGATCAACACCGCCGCTCCGCCTACGCCCCAGCCGAGCAAGCGCGTCGCGGAACCGTACAGCTCCGCTTTCGGCGCGCCGATGACCGTCGACCAGCCGCATTTCGCTCGGCTGTATGCAGCCAGCACAGGGATTTTTTCGAGCGTGACGCTGTCGACGATGCCTTCCTGGCGCTGCGCGGTCGCGGCGACGATGTCCTTGGTCGCGGAATGGCCGACGAATTTTTCCGGGCTACGGCTGCGGGCGACGATGACGCCGTTGCGGTCGGTGACGGTGACGATCCGTCCCGGCGCGTAACGGTCGACGTCAAGCGCTTCCGCGAGCGACTGCGGGGGGATCGAAACGGTGAGAACGTAGGCGAGCTTGCCGTTGCGGAAGTATTCGAG
>CBINOT010000291.1:0-6054 GCA_966252355.1 uncultured Opitutus sp.
TATGGCGCCGATCGGAGAATCTTGCCGAATCGGTACCATCGCGAGGCTTTGCACGAAAGTCGGTCGATACGCTTCTTGGAGAACTCGGTCATCGGCGTAGATGTCCTCGATCGCGACTGCCGTGCGGTGCAGCATGACCCAACCGCTGACACAGCATTCCATCGGAAACCGTCGCCCCTTCCAAAGCGGCGCTATCGCGTCCTCGTCCGCATAAAAGCATTCGATGCCATCGCGCAGTATGAAGGTGGCGCCGTCTGCCCCGGTTAAATCGCGGGCGGCATGTCGGACAATCTCCATCACGCGAACCAAATCGCGGGCCAACGAGAGCTGCTGGACCGCTTTTACCAGTTGAAAAGCGGTACGCGGGTCGGGATGCGAAGGTTCCGCGATCGAAGTCAGAGAGTGACCGTTCATTTGTGGGGGCGAAGCATCAAGAATTGGGCCGGCATCGGACGCAAGACGGGGACTTCAGGATCTTCCCCGGAGACTGGTCGATGGCAAATTGCGCCAGTAGGTCTGTTGGGTCCAACCGGCGATCTAACTGCGGAGGCTGGTGTGTCTTCTGCGAAGTCGCGGGCGAGACTCGTCGGGCATCTTTCTTGCGAGGAGGCGCTGGAAATCTTTTTCGCTACGCTTCCGTTGCAGAGCTGGCTCCCTCAGGACTGCCGCACGGCAAACCAATAGACCCACGAAGACAATATAAGCTGCAAGGGTAGGCGCAGCAGCAAGTCCTTTGGACCGGAGACATGTCCGCCAAAAGCGATCCGTTTGATGGCAGCATATATATTCTCCGGCATAGCGAGCACGAGAAAAACACATAGCGCCATCATGGCGGTCTTCGAACATAACAACTCCTGTGCCGGTGAAGTGCCCGACGCCTTGAGCGGGAAGTGAGCGTCGGACCTGGCCCAAACGCGGTTCCGCAGGCGCAGATTTTGTAGGACGAATGCGACCGCGAAAATCCGACGGAATCGTACAAATTCGCGTTCGCCTTCCTTGAACCGGAGGGCGGACATGATCTGCGGGCCGGTTGCGGCAGCAATTGCCAATCCGATTTCTCTCAGCAAAAGCAGATTACGAGGGAGCGCGAAATTGTGAATTTCCCCACGGACGGGCTCGTCAAAATCCGACGTAACAACCCGCGATGAAAGCTCCCACACTCCTACTTGCCTCTCTGATTCTGGTTGGTTCGGCGCACGCCCACGAGCGGTTTCGCTTCAGCGGCTCGATCAATTTCTATCAGCCGGCCTGCCCGCCACCCGTGGCCTATTGCCCGCCGCAAGCCTATTATGGCCAGCCACCGGCCTACTTCGCCCCGGCTCCGCGGTGCGAGTATCCGGCACCGGAGTACGTGCCGGCGCCATGCCCGCCACGCGGCTACTGGCGGGAGTCACCGATTCAAGTGTGGGTCCCCGGCCGCTACGTCACTCAGTACGACGCATATGGCTGTCCCGTTACGTGCCTCATGCCCGGCCACTACGAGTCGCGCCTACAGAGAGTTTGGATCAATTGCGGGCCTGGCGAATACGGACCGTAAACTACGTTCCCGCAGACGGGCGAACGACGAACGGTCGGTGACCGCGGCGGACCGCCCCGACTCAAAGTATCGCCGCATTTCGCGGCGCCCAAGCCGAACCGCGCGAGCAGAATTTATGATTTGCTCGGCTCTAAGATGCGCGCGAAATCCGCGATCGGCGGATACTTAACGAAGTAATCATTCGCGCCGAGGCTGCGGGCCAACGCCATGTCCCGCGATTCCGCAGAGCCCGATAGCATGACGACCGGCATGCTTTGGAGGTGTGGCTGCCGACGAATCCACGATAATGTCTGAAAGCCGTCCAAGTTCGGCATCTTGATATCGAGAAATACCGCTTGTGGGGACGATTGCTTGTCTTTCGCCAATTGTTTCAGTGAAGCGACAAGTTCCTCCCCATCGGCACAGGTGATAACCTTGGCTCCAGCGACAGCCTTTTCAATCGCTCGGCGAGCGAAGAAAAGATCGTCCGGATCGTCGTCGGCAACAAAGATTAATCGAGGCGTCACCAATCCCTACGATGAACGATTTCGCGCAACGGAGCAACGAAACAGAGGCGACTGAACCGTAGCGTTGGTAGGGAAGGCTCGTGTTTCTTCGCGCGCTTACTATTGAAGTCGCTGACTGTTGCCTGAAATTCAGCAATCCTTCCGGTCCACTCGACTTCAAAATGAAAAGAAAGCAGAATTCAAAACTCTCGTCCACTGGAATCCCGGGGCTCGACGCGATTCTCGGTGGCGGCCTTCCTGCCAACCGGCTCTACTTGGTGAAAGGTTCTCCCGGTGTCGGGAAGACGACGCTTGCGCTCCAATACCTGTTACATGGTGCAGCAACAGGCGAGAAGGCGATGTATATTACGCTTTCCGAAACTAAGGCCGAGATCATGAACGTTGCGGAGTCTCACGGCTGGAATCTCGACAAGATCGCGATTTTTGAGCTCTCCGCGCTGGAACATCAATTAGCGCAGGAATCCCAAAACACGGTTTTTCAACCATCCGAGGTCGAACTCAACAACACCACGGAACTCCTGCTCACCCGGATCAAAGCGGAAAAACCACGTCGCCTGGTCATAGATTCTCTGTCCGAACTGCAACTTCTGTCCGACACAGCGTTGCGCTATCGTCGCCAGATGCTCGCGTTGAAGCAGTTCTTCGCGGGGCGAGATATGACCGTCATGCTCTTGGACGACCACGCCGGTGAAAGCGGCGGGGACCTTCACGTCCAAAGCATCGCGCACGGCGTGCTGACCATCGAGCAGATGGAGACCGACTACGGCGCCGATCGGCGCCGCGTAAAGATCAACAAGCTCCGCGGCGTCAATTTCGTCGGCGGTTTTCACGACGCGATCATCGTCCCGGGAGGCCTCAAGGTATTCCCTCGCTTGGTCGCGGCTGAGCACCGCGCAGACTTCGAAGCGGGAAAAGCGAGCTTTGGCATCAGAGAGTTCGACGCGCTGCTCGGCGGCGGCTTGGATCGCGGCACCAGTTGCCTCGTGCTCGGCCCCGCTGGCACTGGGAAATCGTCAATTGCGACCCAGTTTGCGATCGCGGCGGCGAAGCGACGGGAAAA
This sequence comes from uncultured Opitutus sp., assembly GCA_966252355.1. Taxonomy (GTDB): domain Bacteria; phylum Verrucomicrobiota; class Verrucomicrobiia; order Opitutales; family Opitutaceae; genus ER46. The sequence continues at coordinate 3,104 of CBINOT010000291.1, forward strand.
AGTCGCGAGTTTCTTATTCGAGGAAAACCTGCGCACGCTCGTTGCGCGGTCTGCATCGATGGGCATGCCCCTCGATAAGTTCCGCAAGACAGGGATGATTCAAATCAGCCAAATCGATCCGGCACAGCTCGCGCCCGGGCAATTCGTCAATCTGGTTAGATCGCAGGTGGAGCAAAATGGTGTGCGGGTCGTTATCATCGATTCACTGAATGGTTATCTCCAGGCGATGCCGAACGCCCGACACTTGGAAATACAACTGCACGAATTGCTGTCGTATCTGTCGCATCGTGGAGTCGTGAGCATCATGACAGTGGCGCAGCACGGTCTCATGGGCGTCATGAACAGCCCCGTGGATTTGACTTACCTGGCCGACACCGTGGTGCTCCTGCGATACTTCGAGGCATCCGGGCGGGTAAGAAAGGCGGTTTCGATCATTAAGAAGCGGATCGGAAAACATGAAGACACGATTCGCGAATTCAAACTCGATGCCGATGGCTTGCGCGTCGGTGAACCGTTGGAGGACTTTCATGGCGTACTGACCGGAGTACCCACGTTCACCGGCTCGACGAAGGAGATGCTCGGGGAGCGATGAATCGGAATCAGTATGTCCACTTCTGAGCGGGTCTTGGTGGTTGCGCCGACTGGCGCGGACGCCAGCAACATCAAGAAGGTTTTGGCCCGAGCAAAACTCGACGTGCTTGTTTGTGGTGATGCCGACGTCGCCGCGTCGAATCTGCAGAAGAGTGGAGCGTTGCTGATCACCGAAGAGGCGCTTCGGCCGGAAAGTCGGACGCGGTTGATATCGGTCATCGCCGAACAACCGCCGTGGTCTGACGTGCCGCTTCTCATCGTCGCCTCCGGGATGTCGATTCATCAGTGGGCTGGCTTGTCCGATCAGATTTTAGGCGCCCGAAGCAATGTCTCCTTGATCGCACGGCCGTTACAGAGCGCGACGTTGGTTGCCGCCGTTCAGGGCGCGCTTCGCGCGCGTCGCCGTCAATACGAGCTGCGCGACCTATTGAGTGAGCGCGAGACGCTACTCGGCTCGCTGGAGCGTCGTGTTCAGGAGCGTACTGCAAAGCTGCAGGAATTGGTGGCTGAACTGGAAACATTTTCGTACAGCGTTTCCCATGATCTCCGCGCTCCGCTGCGGGTGATGGCCGGATACGCTCGGGTGGTGATCGAGGAGCACGGATCGACGCTGACGCGCGAAGTGCGTCACTATGTCGAGCGGATCGGATACTCGGCCGAAAAAATGGACCGACTTACTCAGGACGTTCTCGCCTATACGCGCCTGGCTCGGGGAGAAATGACGCTTGAAGCAATCGACCTCAGCCGCACGGTTAAGGACCTAATTGAAGAGTATCCAGAAATTGCGGCGGTGCGCGGCGCGATTCGCATTCACGAACCATTAGGCACGGTCATCGGGCACGGCCCCTCCCTTTCGCAAGCGATCTCCAATCTCCTCGGCAACGCGGCGAAATTTGCGCGACCGAAAGTCTCGCTGAAAATCGATGTGCTCACCCAACGACGAGGCGATCGGGTGCGGATCGTCGTGAAAGACAATGGAACCGGAGTGGCCTCGGCTCATCAGAAAAAGATATTCCGCATTTTCGAACGGGCCGTTGGCAGAGACATTCCGGGCACCGGCATCGGCCTCGCGATTGTAAAGAAAGCGGCGGAGAGGATGGGCGGCACCGTTGGCGTCAAATCGAAGGTTGGTCACGGTTCGGAATTCTGGATTGATTTGGCTGCCGTTCGGAATGCGGACGCCAAGTTGCAACAACGTTGAATATTGTGTGAGGTGCCCGCCGCGTGGCTACTGGAAAGACACGCCACTTCAAGTGTGGGAACCCACGCAATACGTCGCGCGCGCCGCTCAGTACGTTCACCGCGCGGATCGACCAGTTCGGATGTGCCACGCAATTACAGCCGGGAGCAACAGGCCAACCCAGAAGTGAATCGAGCTCACCATGGCTCGGAGGCTCTCGTCCGCCGTGTAGTAGAGGAGATAACCTGTCACGACCAAAACCGTCGTCGCGAGGCTCAACACGAAGCCCCAAAAACGATTTCGGCGTGTGCGCCAGCCCCGCGCGATGTGGAGGGGATAAATGACACCCAAAATCACCAATGCGAACATGGCGGCCCCGCCATGAATCTTGAGCAGCCAAGGCAGCAGCGCCCGGGTCCCCGAGGTAAGCGCCTCGTCAGTGGTCGCGCGCTGCACGAGCCACCACACAGTGCCCGTGCCAAAGAGAGTCGCGATCGCCAAATAGAGTGCCCACCGGATTCGCGGCGGCAGGCTGAGGTGGCTATGCCGCAAGATGCGCTCCTTCCCGGTGGGTCAGCAACACAGCGCTTGCCCGATAAGCCCGAAATACCTCTCGGCCCGCGCCACATAACAATGCCTTAGTGAGCGCATCGGCGACGAGACAGGTCCGTGCGAACACGGACGCGCTGATCGGGATGGCGATGCTTCGCGCGGATATCGGGTCGAGTAGAGCGCTGGCGACACCCCACCCGCAGCCAGTCCGCGAGAAATACGGGGCCGAGGTTGCTATGGCGCCCTCGTGCAGAAAACCCAGGCGGATCATCGCCCCAGGACTTTGCGGATCGCGGACGTGAATCGGCCACGACCTTGTACCGAAAGCACGCAAGTCGCCGCCGGCGTTCACCAGCGCGAATTCGAGCCGCGCGGCGCGTAGTGTCGCGATTGCACGATCAACCGCGAACCCCTTGGCGATGCCACCGAGATCGAAACGTACGGGTCGCAAAAGCCGCACGCGATTGCCGCGAAGCAACGTGACATCGCGCCAAGTCGCGTTGGTTGCCCCACCACGCGTCCACTTGGGCAGTCGCGCGGTGGCGACGCCAAAACTGGCTGCTGCGATGGGATCGAACGCGCCACGCGTGGCATAAGACAGGGATCGAGCTTTGCCCAGCACCCGCCA
>CBINOT010000292.1:0-6028 GCA_966252355.1 uncultured Opitutus sp.
CCGAAGCCGCGCCTCCGGCGAGCGACACGAATTCCGCAGCGCCTGCTGATGCCTCGACGGACGCACTGGCCGGTGCAGCCGACAGTTCCGCCGTTCCGGCGAGCGGCGAAGAGCCGGTGGAGATTGTCGTCGATACGCCGCAGGATCCGGAACTCTACAGCGATGTGCCGTCCTTGATCACGGGCACGCAGATCCGGGAAGCGATGGATCAAATTGCCGCGGAATTGCGCGCCGCCGATGACGGGATTCTGCTGATCGAGGGCAACAACGGCTACCGGATCGTCACCCATCCGCGCTTCGGCCGCTGGGTGCGCATTCTCCGACAGGAGCCGCCGCCCGTGAAGTTGAGCCAGTCGGCCATCGAAACCCTCGCGGTCATCGCGTATCGGCAACCGGTCACCCGCGGTGAAATCGAAACCATTCGTGGCGTCTCCGCCGAAGCCGGCGTCAACAAGCTGCTCGAGCGCGAACTCATTTATGTCGTCGGCCGCGCGGACGCGCCGGGACGTCCGATTCAATACGGCACCACCGATCAATTCCTCGAGTTCGTCGGGATCAAATCGCTCGATGAGCTTCCCGCCTCGGATGTCTTGTCGTCGCGGCAAATTGACGAGTGGCTGAAGAACTCCGAAAGCGCGCATCGTCCGAACGACACCGACATGGGCTTGGCCGACGAGCAGCTGCCGCTGGAAAGTGCCGGGGAGCCGTCGAGCGCGGAAGCGCCCCCGTCCGCCGCGGACGCGGAGCGTCCCTCCGAACCGGCCTCCGCCAGCGATAATTCGGCGGCGTCCCCGTCTTAGCCATGGATCTCGAGCCTATTCGCCAGCAGATCGACCAAATCGATCGTCAGCTTGTCCAATTGCTGAACGAGCGCCTCGCCTTGGCGGCGGAGATCGGAAAGGTGAAGCGCAGCCAGGGCGGTCAAATCTACGTCGCCGAACGCGAAGATGCGGTCTTGCGCAAAGTGAGCGGCCAGAACCAAGGCCCGATCAAGAACGAGGCATTGCGGGCCATCTACCGGGAAATCATGTCGGCGGCCATCGCGCTCGAAAAGCCGCTCGTCATTGCCTACCTGGGGCCCGAAGCCTCGAACACGCATAGCGCCGCACTGAAGAAATTCGGTGCGAGCGTCGAGTATCACGCCATGGCCACGGTGAGCGATATTTTCACCGCCGTGGAAAAGGGCGAGACCGACTACGCCGTCATCCCGATCGAGAACTCCACGGAAGGATCGGTGCGGGAGGCCCTCGATAGCTTCGTCGAAAGCGAGCTCAAGATCGTCGCCCAGATCTATCTCGAGATCAGCCACGCGTTGATCTCCAACTCGCCGCTCGAGGGCATCGAACGCGTCTACTCGAAAGACCAGGCTCTCGCGCAATGCCGCCACTGGTTGCAACGGCATCTCCCGCACGCCCAGCTCGTCGAGGCGCCGAGCACGTCGCGGGCGGTGCAGCTGGCCAAAGAGGAACCCGGCACGGCCGCGGTGGCGGGCGAGCTGGCGGCCGAGCATTACGGCGTGCCAATCGTCGAACGAAATATCCAAGACAAGGCCGACAATACGACGCGCTTCTTCGTCATCGGTCGGAAGCCGTCGGGCCCCGTGGGCAACGGCAAGGACGTGACGAGCCTGCTGGTGTCGCTCGGAGACGAGGCCGCGTCGCATTCGGGGGCCTTGCTCAAAATGCTCATGCCGCTCGCGGAGCGGGGGATCAATCTGTCGAAGATCGAATCACGCCCGAGCAAGAAACGCCCGTGGGATTATTACTTCTTCCTCGACGTCACCGGACACTTCGAAGACGCGAACATGAAAGCGGCGCTCACCGAGCTGAAAAAGTTTTGTCCGCTCGTGAAGTGGCTCGGCAGTTATCCGGCGGTGAGCTGACCGGCGCGGCTGGGAGCCGCGGTTTTGACTTTTGCGTTTCGGGTTGGGCGATCACTGGCGCAATCCAGAACTCAGAACTCAGAACCCAGCTACTCGTAGCGCAGCGCGTCGATCGGATCGAGCTGTGCGGCTTTGCGGGCGGGATAAAAGCCGAAGAAGACGCCGATGACCGAGCTCACCCCGACGGCGACGAAAATCGAGAGCGGCGATACGAGGGTAGGGAGCTTGAAGTAATAGGTGATGATTTCCGACGCCCCGACGCCCAGCAAGATGCCCAGGACGCCGCCGAGCACGCTGAGGAGCGTCGCTTCGATCAGAAACTGCGCAAGAACGTCGCGTCCGTGCGCGCCGATCGCCAAGCGAATGCCGATTTCGCGCGTCCGCTCGGTGACCGAGACGAGCATGATGTTCATGACGCCGATGCCGCCGACGATCAGCGAAACGAGCGCGATGCCTCCGAGAAGCAGCGTCATGGTCTTCGAGGTTTGCGTGGCGGTTTGGGCGATCTCCTCCTGTGTCCGCACGATGAAATCCGGTTCCCGGCCTTTGCGGCGCTGCGTCAGCACGTCTTCGATATCCTGCTTCACCTTGTCGAGTTTTTCGGGGCTGCTCGCCTGGACCAAAATGGTGTTGATGTTCGCGCGGCGCGACACGCGCTTCATGTGCGACGTATAGGGGATGATGACGATATCGTCCTGATCCGAGCCGTTGATGTTATATCCCTTGGCGCTGAGCACGCCGACGATGCGGAAAGGCAGATTGCGAATGCGCAGGGTTTGGCCGATGACCTCTTGATCCGGGAAGAGCTGGTCGACGATCGTCTTGCCGACGACGCAAACCTTGCCGAGCGACTTCACGTCCTGCTCGCTGAACATCGACCCCTGCGCGATCGGCCAGCTGCGGATATACGGATAGTCGGGCGATTCTCCCATCACCTGCGTATTCCAGTTCAAGCCGTTCGCGAGAATCTGGGCGCGGTCGCGAATCTCCGGGCTGACGCCGTCGACGTTCGGCACTTCGTTCTGAATCGCCTCGGCGTCCTCGGGCATGAGGGTCGTCGCGCCGCCGAAACCGCTGCGGACGCCGCCCGCGCTGAAGAAATTCGGAAAAACCGTGATGATATTTTGCCCGAGCGCCGCAACCTGCGCCTCGATTTGAGCCTTCGCGCCCGTGCCCATGCTGACGGTCGTGATCACGGCCGCGATGCCGATGATGATGCCGAGCGCGGTCAGGATCGACCGCATCGTGTTCCGTTGCAGGGCCCGCAGCGCTACGCGAATGATGTTGATGAATCGCATCGAGAATCTCCGCGTGATTCGGTCAGGCGGTGGCGCCGCCGATGAGTTTGGCCGCTTGCTCGGCGTCGCGCAGTTTCGCCAATTCCTGCTCCGCGATGCTGCGATTCTGCACGAGTTCGTCGCGCACCACGACGCCGTCGCGCAGGATCAAATTGCGCTTCGTGAAATGAGCGATGTCGAGCTCATGGGTGACCATGACGATGGTGATGCCATCGTTGTTCAGCTTTTGGAAAACGCCCATGACCTCGACGGACGTTTTGGAGTCGAGATTGCCCGTGGGCTCGTCGGCCAGCAGCACTTGCGGCTCGTTGACCAAAGCGCGGGCGATGGCGACGCGTTGCTGCTGGCCGCCGGAGAGTTGATTGGGGAAGTGATCGGCGCGCTTCGCCAGCCCGACAATCTCGAGGCAGCGCAGCGCGCGATTCCTGATCTCGTCGGAGCTCATCTTCCGGTGCCGCCCGTACAGCATCGGCAATTCGACGTTTTCGAGGGCGGTGGTGCGCGCGAGCAAATTGAAGCCCTGGAACACGAAGCCGAGCTTTTGATTCCGCAAGTCCGCGAGGTCGTTGCGATCGAGCCGGGAAACATCGATGCCATCGAGCAAGTAGGTGCCACGCGTCGGCCGGTCGAGGCACCCGAGCATGTTCATGAGCGTCGACTTGCCGGAGCCGCTCGCGCCCATCAAGGCGACGAATTCCCCGCGATGGATATCCAGCGACACGCCACGCACGGCGTGCACGGGAATCTCACCCGATTCGTAGATCTTGTGGATGTCCTTGATTTGGACGACGGGCGGCATGGCGGATTCGAGCGACGATCAGACGAAGCGAAAGAGATGCGAAGGATTGGTTGAGCTCAACGGCCACGGCCGCCGCCGCCCAAGCCACCGCCGCCGAAGCCGCGGCCGCCGCCTTGTTGGAAGGGATTCTGCGCGCCGCCGGGCGGCTGCGCCGCAACGGCCGCGCCCGGCATGGTAACGGCGGTCACGATCGTATCGTTTTCGTTCAAGCCCTCGAGGACCTCCGTGTTGACCCCGTCGGAAATGCCCAACCGCACGGAAACCGCTTCCAGTTTCTTGTCCTTCGCTGCCGGATCGGCGATGCGATAAAGGGTTCGCGTGACCACGGTATTGGTGAACCCGCGATCGCCTCCGCCTTGGCCCCCGCCGCCTTCACCGCCGCGGCGCCGTCCGCCGCCACCTCCGCCCCCGCCGCCTTGGCCCCCGCCGCGATTGCCGAACTGCGCCATGCGTTGGACCATTTGGTCGACCGCTTCGGGCTCGATGCCCTTATCCTTCGCGAGCTTTTTTGCCTTCTCGATCTGCTCCGGCGTGGGCGGAGTGCCAAATTGGATACCCGCTTCGCTCCAGATCGCACGCATCGCCGTGCGGCGTTCCTGTTCCGACAGCGGCGCATTTGCCGCCGCCGGGGCGGCCGCTTTGGCGCCGGGCGCCTCGGGGGTTTTCGGGAGGAGCTCCGGCGGAATCCGGGTGCGCAAGGCGGCATTGCTGACGCGCAGCACGCCGATTTTTTGCGCGATGATGACCGAGACGTTCGCGGTCATGCCGGGCTTCAATTTCAGATCCTCGTTGGTCACGTCGATGATCGTCGCGTAGGAGACCACGCTTTGGTTCGTCGTCGCGGCGTTGCGGACCTGGCGAACCGTACCGTGGAACGTGCGATTGGGGAAGGCGTCGACCGTGAAACTCACGTCCTCGCCCTCGGCGATCGTGCCGACGTCGGCTTCGGCGATCGCCGCGTTGATCTGCATCTTCGTGAGATCGTTCACCAAGGTGAAGAGCGTCGGTGCGTTCATGCTCGCGTTCACCGTCCGTCCTTTGTCGGTGTTTCGGTTGAGCACCATGCCGTCGATCGGCGCGGTGATCGTGCAGTGCTCCAGGTCGAGCTTGGCGTTTTCGACCGCCGCGGTGCGGGTGAGCAGCGTTGCGTTCGACTGCGCCAACTGCGCTTCCGAGGTGTCCAGCTCCGACTGCGAAACGAGATTCTTTTTGAACAACTCGCGCGTGCGCTCGGTGTTGACGCGCAGCAATTGGTTGTTCGCTTTCGCGGATTCGAGATCGGCCTGGGCTTGCCGCAGCTTTTGCTCGGCCGGCGCCGAATCGATGCGCGCGAGCACGTCGCCGGCTTTCACGCGGGCGTTGAAATCGACCAGCACGTCCACGACCTTGCCGGAGACCTGTGCGCCGACGTCGACGGTAACCACCGGTTGCAAATCGCCCGTCGCCGTCACCGCCTGGGTGATATCGCCGCGCGTCACTTTTGTCGTCGTGAACTCCGGCTGTTTGTCGGTGTTGTTGCCGAAGTAATACCACGCGCCGGCGGCGGCCGCGAGGACCACGATCGCCAGGACGATATAACCGCCGTAACTTCTAGATTTAGCCATGTCGGAACGAGAAAAGTGGAATTGCGATTGGCCGATTCGCAACGCGAGCCCGGATTTGGACTAGCGGCCAATGGCTGCGCGGTCGGCAAAGACGTGGGGACGGGCAAAAGGTGACGGAAATTGCACCCCGCGCGCCGAGAAATTTCCGATGCTTCGCCGCGTGCTCCTACCCACGCATGCAGCAAGTCGATACGATCACAGACGCCGCGCCGAGTAGGCTTGTTTAAGCGCCTCGCCTACGTTGGGCGGGACGAAATGTTTCACGTCGCCGCCAAATTTCGCGACTTGTTTGACCAACGACGAACTCGTGTAGCTGAATTGCTCGTTCGGCATGACGAAGATGGTTTCGATCTTCGGCTGAAGGTGCCGGTTCATCAGCGCCATGTTGAACTCGAATTCGAAGTCGGACAGCGCGCGCAAACCGCGGATGATCGCGTCTGCCTTC
>CBINOT010000293.1:0-6020 GCA_966252355.1 uncultured Opitutus sp.
AGCGCGCGACGGAGTTAACCGATCACAACGGACCGGATCGCGAGGCGGGCGCGGCGTCGCATTGTACCGACTCGTTCGATCGCGCGTTCACTCGCTCGGTCGGTTGCCCCAAAAATGTTTTTTGCTTCAGCGACGATTGGGCGCCCGCCCCAAACCCCAAGGGCGCCCGGTCGCGATACCCTAAATCCCATGAAAATGTCATTCCGCCCGCTCGCGCGCACGCTCCGGCGTCCGTTGCTTTGCCTCGCTTCCCTCGTCGTGGCCGGCACCGTGTTCGGCCAAGGTTTCGTTCACCCCGGCGCCCTCTCGACCCAGCGCGATTTCGATCGCATGAAAACGAAGGTCAACGCCGCCGCTCAGCCGTGGAAGGGGAGTTGGGACAAGCTCGTCGCCAATTCGCACGCGTCTTCGACGTACACTCCGGCGCCGGTGGTCACGCTCATTCGCGGCACGACGACCGCTGGCTCCGAAAACTACTCCCGCGCGATGAACGACGCCGCCGCCGCCTATCAAACCGCGGTGCGCTGGAAGATCACCGGCGACGTGGCGTACGCGAACAAGTCCATCCAGATCTTGGACGCGTGGGCGACGACCTGCACCGGCATCGACGGCGACAGCAACCAATCGCTGGCCGCGGGTCTCTACGGCTACGAGTTCGCCTGCGCCGCCGAGATCATGCGCAACTATAGCGGCTGGTCGGCCACGAATTTCACGCGGTTCAAGAACTTCATGCTGAATGTCTTTTATCCGAAGAACGAAGACTTCCTCGTGCGCCATCACGATACCTGCGCCTCGCACTACTGGGCGAACTGGGATCTCTGCAACATGTGCTCCGTGATGGCCATTGGCATCCTGTGCGACGACTGGGCGAAGTTCAACGAGGCCGTCACGTACTTCAAGAGCGGCATCGGCGCCGGCAATATCAACACCGCGGTGTACTATATGCATTCGTCGATCCTCGGCCAGGGCCAGGAGGAAGGCCGCGATCAAGGGCACTCCGGCCTCGATTATTCCTTGCTCGGCGCCTTCTGCGAAATGGCCTGGAACCAGGGCCTCGATCTCTACGGCTACGGCAGCAATCGGATGATGGCGGGCGCGAATTACTTTTGCCAATACAACCTCGGCAACTCGGTCCCGTACGTGACGTACAACAACTGCGAGAATTCGAATCAGACCGTCATCTCGACCAATAGCCGCGGCGACGACCGGCCCGCCTGGGATTTGATCTATGCCCACTACGGCGTGCGCAATGGGATCTCCGTGCCAAACATCGGCACGTATGCGCAGCGCTTGCGCCCCGAAGGTGGCGGCGGCGACTACGGCACCACGAGCGGTGGTTTCGACCAGCTTGGTTTCACCAGCCTCACGCACTATCTGGTGGCGGCGGACGTCAGCGGTCCGATCGCGGCGGGAACGTACCGCCTGAAGAATCGCGCCAGCGGCAAGTATCTCGACAACGCGGGCGCCACGACCGACGGCGCGGACGTCGTGCAATGGGGCACGAGCGCGAGCAACAACCAGAAGTGGGTGGTTTCGTTGAGCGGCGGCTTCTACAAGCTCACCTGCGTCACCGGCAACAAGTGCCTCGACAGCCTCGGGCACACGGCCGACGGTTCGACCGTGGGGCAGTGGGGCTCGAGCGCCAGCCAGAACCAGCAATGGCGGATCGTCGATGTCGGTGGCGGTTACTACAAGGTGATCAACCGCGCGAACGGCAAGTGCCTCGACTCGGGCGGTGCGACAACCGACGGCGCCATCATGGAATCTTGGCCGAGCGGCACGAGCAACAACCAGCAATGGCAGTTCGGGCCCTGAGCTAAACATCCCCCTTCACGACGCCGACGGTCTCCCCGTCGGCGTTTTTTCGTCGGTAGGGGCGCGCCGCTGGAGCGGACTCGGTTGTAGCTGGGGTCCTAGACCCCGGCCCTCATGAACCACGAATGAACACGAAGAGACACGAATGTCCCAAACCGTTCTCCCGCGAATGCCGCGAATCGACGCGGATGGTTTGAATGTAGGGCGGGGTCTCCGAACCCCGCGGCTCCGCGCACCGACCGCACGCTCCGCGCTTTAACGTCACTCAAATCCCTGCCTCAATCGCGCGATGCGACTTTGGACCGTGCATCCGCGCTATCTCGATCCCCAGGGACTCGTTGCCGCGTGGCGCGAAGCCTTGCTCGCGCAGAAGGTCCTCGCCGGCCAGACGCGCGGTTACCGGAATCACCCGCAGCTTTTGCGCTTCCGCTCGGCCGCCGATCCGCTGGCGGCGATCGCGACCTTCTTGCACGAGCTCGCGGCGGAAGCCGCGCGTCGCGGTTACACGTTCGACGTGACGAAGATCGTTGGCGGACGCGGCAGACTGAAGCTGCGGGAGACGCGTGGACAATTGGACTACGAGTGGGCGCATTTACGCCGCAAGCTCCGCGCCCGAGCGCCCGCGATCGCGCGTCGATGGCGAGAGATTGACCGGCCCGACCCGCACCCGCTCTTCCGCATCGTCGCCGGCACCGTCCGCGACTGGGAGAAGCGAGCCACCGGCGCGGCGCCGAAACCCGTGTTACGAACCAAATCCGGCCAATAGCGGCAGTAACCACGAATGGACACGAAGAGACACGAATGTCCCGAACGACCTCCCGCCAACAGACGCAACATACCGAGGACCTCCCGCGAATCACGCGGATCGACCGATTGTTTGTCATCCTGAGCGCAGCGAAGGATCCACGGCCCCGGACCTAGAACCTAGAACCTAGAACCGGCGAAGCTGGCTCACGGAAGAGACGAAGAGCATACCCACTCGAACGACTCCGCGAATCACGCGAATCAACGCGGATGGTTTGTGGCCCGACTGCTTTTCCCGATCAGCGTCGATGGCTCGGACATTAGCGTTCCAAACCTCTGAACCTGGGAACGCTGATCCGCGCTAATTTGCGCTAATGCCGCGAACCCGAAACGCTCACGCGTGACGGGCTGTCGCTTTGCTCGGTACCGCTACGAGCCATTTGCCCACAAAACACACGAATCACACGAACGGCGAGCGGATGGCCGGTAGGGACGAGCGGCCCGCTCGTCCGCCGCAGTAACCTTGGACCCGAGCCCCCAGACGCCAGACGCCAGACGCCAGACCCTAGACCCTAGTCCCTTAGCTCCTAGCACCTAGCACCTAATCCGCCCGCACTTCATACGTCTCCGAACCGCACACCAGCGCGTAGGGGCCGCGGGCGAGGCGGGTGGAGCAGCGGAGGAGGGTGACGTTCTCTTCCGGATGCTCGACCGTCGCCGAGACCCGAGCGGGGCCGAAGGCAAAGTAGCCGGGTGCGAGCAGGAACATGGGCGCTTGCCGGACGCCGCTGGGCTGCAGCGTCGCCGGCGCGAGCTCGATCGGCGGGTACGTTTGCAGCACGGGGTACTTCACCAGGTCCTTCGCCGGCAACGTCGGCAAGGCGCCCACGTAGACCACCACCAGGTCCTTCGCGGGCACCACGGGCGGAGCTTCCTTGCCGTCGAAGGTGAGCATCCCGACGAGCGTTTTGGACGCTTCCGCTGACTTCCCGACGGCCGCATCCTCGACCTGCGCCAGCTTCGTCAGCGAGGCATTCAACTTCTGCACGAGGGTCTGCACCAGGTGCGACTTCGTCTTCGGCAACGGCACCCAACGGCCATCGACCAAGGCATAAGCGCCAGGCGCGGCGCTTCGCGCCAGGGCGGCTGTCGCCGCCGGGTCTAGGGTCTGGGATCTAGGGTCTAGGGCGGAGACTGCGGCGGACGCGGAGTGGGGAGTTCCGAGTTCGGCGTTCGGAGTCGAGGCTGGGAGGTCTCTCGGTGCGCTCCGTCCGGGCTCGGAAAGGTCGCTTGTCTCTGGTCCTTGGTCCCTGGTCGCCGCGCTCCGCGCGGAGTCCCTCGTCCCTGGTCCTTGGTCTCTGGTCCCGGCCCTGTCGTCCGCCAGGGCCGTCGCTGCCGCGGGCTCCAGTTCATACCTAAAAAAGGCATCTTCTCCGGTCAGCCGAGTACCGTCGACGGCGAGTGCGATCGTCAGCGAGTTGTTCGTCGTGTTGACGCCCAACGGGGAGCCCTGTCCGGCCCGAGCAACACGATCGGCGTCGTCTGACCGGAGCCGGATCGGACGTCCGCCGGCCCGATAGCTATTGCCAAGCAGGGTGCCACGGAAGGGACGTACCCAAGGCGCTGCGGCGCTCGCCGTGGACGCGCCGCGGAACTCTGGCTGGGCCTCCATCAGGGCGCGCAACACGAGACCGGCAGGGTCCTGTTCGAGGAACCGCAACTGCACCCGCTCGGTCGTCTGGCGGAGCTTCGAAACGGCTACGCCACGGTACACCAAACCGGCTTTCGTGGCGTCCATCGCCTGCGCCACCGCGCGCGTGAACTCGGCCTTCACCTCGGCCGCGTTGGCGGGCTCGATTAGGCGCAGCTGCCACTGTCCGTGGGCGTCGGTCACGGCACCATCCGGGTGCACCTGGAGGACTACGGTCGTCGCGCCGCGCGTCTCCAGCCACGGCCCGGCGCCGTCCACGCGGTCGGCGTCGCGCGAGCGCAAGGTGAGGGTGCAGAGAGCGTCGTCCGCGGGCACCGCCCAGTCGCCTTGAAAGGCGCGCGCTTCGGACCAACCGCCGTCGTTGTGGAGGCTCGCCGTGAGCGTCTGCGTCGTCGCCGAGACGGTCAGGAGTTCGAACGCGACGCGGTGACTCTCGCCTCGACTAGGATCGACCACCACGCCGTTGAGCAGCGCGCCGGGACGAAGCCGTTGGGCGTAGGCGTCGAGGCGCTGACGTCGGACGCGTTCTCGTTCCTGCGCGAGCGTGGCGGCGACGGCCTGGACCTTCGCCGCATACGCCGCGTGCGCCGCGATGAGCGCGTTCAGCCGGTCGACGTCCGCCGGCACATCGACCGCGAAGGTCGTCGTGTTCGGCGTCGCCGGCTGACCCCGGAAGCTGGAGCGATCCCAGTGCAGGTCACCGGTGAAGCCCCACGTCCCGCCGTTGCGCCAGCTGAGGAGCGTTCCGGTCACCAGTACCGCCGTTCCAGGCGACGTCTGCGTCGTCACCAACGCGATGGCGTCGAGTCGTGGAGACGGGGCGTCTGGCACGCCTTTGGGCGCGGTCGCGGGAGCAGATTTGGGATGGGGATTGGGAGCAAATGCGTCGCCAATTGCTTCGCCCAATCGGGCGCCATGAGCGTCGGCGAGCAGCACGTTGGCGGCGGCAATCGCCGCCATTTCGGCGGGGGCATGGGTGCGGAGGTAGTCGTCGGCAACGACCGAGCGATAGAGCGGCGCGGTCGTCGCGACGCCAGCCTGGATCGTCAAGGGGCACCCGAGGCTCGACGCATGGCCATACGTCAGCTCCACCCCCACGACCTTCACTGGCAACGGAGCGAACTGATTCTGAATGTAGGCACTTACGATTTCCTTGGGCGGGTGCGTGCGACGGTCCCACACCCACCACCCGGCGACGACCAGAGCGACGAATCCGATCCCGGCGGCGACGACGCACGTGCGCCTGACCAGTCCCCGGCCGGCGCCTTGGCCAGTCGATGCCGGCGACGTATCGGGCTCCCGACCCGCGACGTTCCCAACGCCTGAGGTGGCCTCGTCGTTCACGCCCGCTGCAGCCCCGACGAGCATGCCCCGACGCCGTCCGAGGTAGCTCCAGCCGAGCGCTCCGCCGACGACGAGAAGGGCGACGGCAACGAGGAACCCAGGCGACCCCCGGACGAGCGAAGCAAGCGCGACCACGAGGGCGCCGACGGCCGTGGTGAGGAGCGCCGTCACGACCGGGCTGGCGCGACCTGGAACGAGCGTTGTGAGCTGCGCGGCGAGGAGCTTGGCGAGGCCTTGGGTGGCCGAGGCAGGGACGCTATACGCGCCCGTTCGAGGCGAAGCATTCGTGCCCGTGGCAGACGCGGTTTCGACGGCAATCTTGATGACCTCCTCGATCGCCTGATCGGCCGTTTGCGGCGCCGGCGTGTGCGACGTCCGCCGCTGCTTCGGCGTCTCCGGCGCGGTC
>CBINOT010000294.1:0-6010 GCA_966252355.1 uncultured Opitutus sp.
GGTGGACCTTGGCGGCAAGCACTGCTGCAATACCTCCGCCGCAATCGCGATTTTGTCGCGGACTTCCTCGCGGCCGAACTACCCGGCGTGACGATGACGCCGTGTGAAGCCACCTACTTGGCCTGGCTGGATGTGTCCGCTTTAGAACTGGAACAGCCCGATCGGACTTTCGAGCAACATGGCGTCGGCCTCGACGATGGCCGGCAATACGGAGCGCCCGCCGGAAAGTTCGTGCGGCTCAACTTCGGCTGTCCGCATTCGATTCTCGCGAAGGCCCTGCTGCGTATGAAACAGGCGGTCGCTCCCTGTTGCCGCTAGCGCCCGACCGTGTTTCCCCGCGTTCAGTTCGAAATCACGGGACGAGAGGACGGGAGTCCCCATTCGCTCCACGAGCCGTCGTAAATGGAGATCTCGGTATAGCCGGCGAGTTCCGCCGCCAACGCCGGGATGCATGCCGTCACGCCAGAGCCACAACTAAAAATCAGCTTTTGTTTTCGAGGAGTCTTGGCGGCCAGAATGTCGGCGAGTTGGTCCGTTGCTCGGAATCGGCCGTTCGATAGAACCTCGCCGAATGGAAGATTAACCGCTCCTGGCATATGGCCCGGTCTAAGGCCTGATCTGGGTTCCGGCTCACGTCCGAAAAAGCGACCGTTCGAACGTGCATCCATTACGACCGCGCTCCCGTCGTTCAAAACTTTCGCCACGGTGTCGGCGTCGCAGAATAAGTCCGGCCGCGGCGTCGCTTTGAACGTTCCTCGGAGCATATTGCTTCCCGCGGCAGATGGTTCGACCGAAAATCCAGCTTCGACCCAGGCCGGCAAGCCACCGTCAAGCACCGCGACCGCGTCATGCCCCATCGCCTTGAACATCCAGCGGGCGCGAGGGCTGCCATAGACGCCCTTGTTGTCATAAACCACGATCGTGCTGTCGGGATCGATTCCCAGACCGCGCGCTTCCGTTTCGAAATCCTCGGGCGTCGGCATCATGTGGGGAAGCGGGCTGCTGCGATCGCAGATCTTCTTATCGAAGTCGAAGATCCGGGCGCCGGGAATTCGTGTCGAAGCCGGCTGGCCCATGGTCGCGTCGAGAACGATCAATTTTGGTTCATGCAGGTGGCGTGAAAGCCACTCGACCGAGACGAGAGGGCTGGGAAGCGAAAGACGACTCATGGACGTTCCGAAGCCTAGTGCCGCCACTTCGAATGCTTGGCAAACCATTCCGCCACGTGCGTCATGTTCTTGGGCACGACCTCCTCATTTGCCCCCGAGACGACATATCCGGCTAAAAACAGGCCGGACTTCACGCCTCCGTGGAAACGGTCTCCGACTTTGCCGACAATCTGGGCTTCTCTAATGCATTCGGGCGGTTCGGCGACCGGGAGTTGATCGAGCGTGCCGGCCAACGGCGGGATGAGCAGCCCGCCGCCCGGCCGGTAAAAGGACGGTCGGATTTCGCGCGCCAATCCACACTCGGCCAAAAACCACTCTCGATCGAGGTTGAGATTAAACGAGTAGACAATGTTCGAACTGATCATGCCTCCGCCGGTGCGGCTCGCGATCTCGCAGAATACGATCTTGCCCTCGGGGGTCCGCCAAAATTCGGCGTGAAACGCGGTGTTTGCCGGCGTCGGCAGTCGCGCCAGCACCCGACGCGCATTCTCGACTAGGGAAGAAAATACCGGATCCTCGGGAGAAAGCGTCCACGTGCCGCTGTACTCGTTGTTTCGATAGGATAAACAGTTGTTTATATACTGAAACGCATGAATGAAAACGATCTTGCCGCCGATCACCAGACCATCGACGTGGTACATGGGGCCCGCGACGAACGTTTCGATTTCTCGGCGCTCGTGCGAGGCATGGGTGAGGTAAGCCTCCAATTCGGTTTCGTCGTGGATGATCTGGGTGCCGGTCGAACCCGATTCGGCTACCGGCTTGATCACGACGGGGTAGCCATGTTTGTCGATAAAGCGCGCAATGGTGTACGCGGAATCGACGGCTTGGTATTCGGGCAGCAAGACGCCCGATCCTTGCAGTTTCCCTTTCATGACCACTTTGTCCCGGAACGCCATCGCGCTTTCGACGGTTTGCCCCGGCAAGCCTAACAGGGTGCGCAGCTGTGCGGCGCGAATGATATCGGATTCGGCGCGGGCAAAGACCGCGATGGGGGAGAAATCGGAAGCGATGTCGAGCGCACGTTTTTCCACCCACTGGCTCTTATCGTAGTTGGAAAAGACGTGGACGTGCTCGAGGTGCTTATAGCTTGGGGCGTATTCTTCCGACGTTAATACGATCGGTTGGATGCCTGTCCCCTCGAGCCATTGGTCATAGGGCGTCTTGGCGTGCTTCGTCTTGGCGAAAATCAAAACGTGGCGTGTGCTCATGGTCTAAGGTGGGTCAGATGGCGCAGCCCCTTCGGCCGGATGCCGTGCATGAGCGAGGGTCGCGGCGAACCGAGCCTCGCGAACGACTCGGCGCCGGCTCGCATCCGACGTCGCGACCGTTGTCGCAAGCGAAGTCACGCCGGCAGGGTCCGCGGCCGGGTCACACTATGGGGTCGACGCGGTCAATTCGCGGGCTTGGCGTCGGGCGACCGCCGCCTGCGCCTGCCGGGTCAGCTCGAGTTTTTTCTTCTCCAGAATCTCAGGCGCGAAGCAACCGTTCTTATAGACGCCTTCGAGCCGCTGCCGGGCGAAGTCGTCGATCGCATGATGATTGAATTCGAGGTGGTAGCTGATGTTGCCCGCGGTCGAGATCCGCACAAGGTCACCCAGGTAGGGCTCGAAAATATTAACGCAGGCGACGATATCGCCGATCTTTTCGCGGCGCACCTCGGTCGTTGCGCTCAAGACGGATTCGAGTGCCGGAATCACGGTGAACAGCTGCGTTCCGGCGCGGCACCACCCGACGTGGGCCGGGAAGCCCATGACTTCGACGCCATAGGTTCCAAAGTCTTCGCTGACGGCGAGCTGAAACCCGAGCGGCTCATTATTGTGCAGCCATTTGATATCGCGATACGCCTGAGCGATACCCGCTTCATCCAGTTCTAGGTCGGGGTGGCGCCCGCCGTGATCGGTAAAACTATTGAAACGGACCGTGCTGACGCCAAGACGGTTGAAATACTTCGCATAGCGGACGAGCGATTCGCGACTGGCGTTATGCTTGCCGAGCGTGACGCCGATATTCGTGCGAAATCCATGGGTCTCGCCGTGGTTTTGGCGCCGTTGCTCGTTATAGTCGAATATCCGGCGCAGCACGATTTCGGTCTCGGCCCCCGGAAACACGCCCGAAATCGGGTATTCGGACATGTTGCGCAGCTGGAGATCGGGCCCAATCAGTCCGTGGAACGTGATCGATATAGTGCCATAACCGCTCTCCCGCGCGATATCCAGCAGCTCCACGTAGTTGTCCGCCAGCAACGGCCGGCCGCTGGTCCAGGCATCGCCCTTGCGCATGGTTTCGGTCGGCTTGTGGTCGTCTTCCTGCCGGAACTCGCGATTGTGCGCCGGCCCATACGTTTTCATGAATTCGCCCTCATAGGCGAAGCTATCGGCGTACCGCGCGAATACTTTGTAGCCCTGATCTTCAAGCGCCCGCTTGATCAGCGGGCCTTCTTCTTTGCGAAAAGCTTTGTTGTAGACCTTCTCGTAATTGACGAACCAGCAATGTGAGCAATTTTGCCCGCAGGTTCCTTTGCCCGTCTTGGTATTAAGATCGAGGTAAATATGGATATCCTGCGCCTTGATTTCACTGAACGGCACGGTCCATGGGGTGTCCCCGTGAAAATCGTAGGCAATCGGTAGATTTTGGGTGGAGCTCACGTAGCTATAGTGGGATATAGTTTGGGTATAATTCTAAAGAGGTCGGACTATTCCGCGTAGATTAGTGCTGTCAAGGTATAGAGTTGAGAAAAATATTTTCGGTATGAACATGAATCAATTCATACCGGCCGCGGCGATTTTCAGGAAATCCTGATTGCGCTTCGTATCTTCTGCCCCTCGTAGTACGCCCCGTGATGGAATTCGACCCGAGCGTACATGCCCCTTCACTCCTGGATTTCGCCCCGGCGCGACGTTCGACGAGGCGATCGTTCTCGTGTATACGATACCGTCAAATCCCTGGGCCGGCAAAACCGTGCGCTCGCGCGCTGGATCGGCCGCCACGGGACCGGAGCGGAAGCACGACCTGAATCCGACATGACAGCGGCTGAATCCATACTCGATATTGTCTGGCGAAGAGCCTACGCCGAACCGGATGCGCTGGCCTTCACTTTTGCCGCGCGAGAACGGTCCGACGACGAATGCTGGACCAATCGGCAGCTCGTCGATCGCCTAGGAACGTTGGCGGGTCGGCTTCGCGCCCGCCGCGCGCAACGAGCGTTGCTCGTGGCCGCGCCCGGCCCGGATTTCGTTTGTGGGCTGCTCGGTTGTTTTGCCGCCGATCTAACCGCCGTTCCCGTCTACCCGCCGTTGCGCACTGACAGCGCGGCGCGATTGCGAGCCGTGGCGCACGATTGCCGTCCCGATCTTGTCGTGGCGTCACCGGACTACATTTCGCTTATTCCAGCCGATCTTGGCGCCGGGCCGATCGAATCGATCGATCTCAATCTTCCCGCAACCGCAACGAAGGAGCCGCTCTCCACGTCGAATCCCCTGGCGATTTTGCAATATACGTCGGGGTCGACCGGCTCTCCGAAAGGCGTGATGATCGGCCACCGCAATCTCCTGCACAACCTGGAGAGAATAAAGCGGGCGTTCGGCCATACCCCGCAATCGCGCGGCGTAAGCTGGCTCCCTCCTTATCACGACATGGGCCTCGTGGGCGGCGTCCTGCAGCCGCTCTATGCCGGATTCCCCGTGACCTTGATGTCGCCCCAGCAATTCCTGCTCTCTCCTTTTTCTTGGCTACAGCGGATATCGAAGGAGTCGGCCTCCACGAGTGGCGGGCCGAATTTCGCCTTCGATCTCTGCGTGCGGAAGGTCACCGCGGAACAAAAGGCGCAACTCGACCTTTCGCAGTGGTCGGTCTGCTTCACCGGTAGCGAAGCGGTCCGCCTCGAAACGCTTAATGCCTTCCACGCGGCTTTCGAGCAATGCGGCTTCAAGAAGGAGGCCTTCCTGCCGTGCTATGGACTCGCCGAATCGACCCTCATCGTTTCCGGCGCCCGCGGCGACCACGGGTTGCGCACCAGGCCGCTCGCGGCGGATGCGAGCGGTTCCGGCGCTCCGACGGCGAACGTCCGCCAGGTCGTTTCCGTCGGCAAAATCTGCGATGACTTGGAAGTAATCATTGTCGATCCGGAGACGCGCATCGAATGCGCCGCAGGCCAGATTGGCGAAATCTTCGTGGCCGGCGAGAGTGTCGCGCTCGGGTATTGGAACCGCCCGACGATCACGGAACAAATCTTTGCCGCCGAGATGGTGGGCGGGGGTAACGGGCGATTTCTCCGCACCGGAGATCTGGGATTTATCGCCGACGGCGAGATGTTCGTCACCGGCCGGTTGAAAGAGATCCTGGTCCTCGGGGGACGTAAACTTCACCCGGAAGATATCGAGACGGTGGTGCGGTCTGTGGCTCCTTCGTTCGCCGGACGCAAGACGATCGCCTTTGCGGACGGAGGGGACTCGGGGGGCATTGGAATTATTCAAGAGGCCACTGAGGAAGACACCGAGCAACTCGCGGACCGCATCCGGGCTGAAGTCATGCGCGTGTTCGGCTTGCCGGTGACGACGCTCGCCCTCGTCAAGCGATCAGCAATCCCGGTTACCCCGACCGGAAAGGTGATGCGGCTCGAAGCGGCGCGGAAACTTGCCGCCGGGACCCTGCCGCTGGTTGGCGGCAAGCGGGCATCTCAGCCACAAATTGGACGAAGAAGTTTGCAGCGTGACATCGAAACCCTGCTGGGGCGCCGGCTCGTGGCGCGGGATTTGCGCGGAAATCTTGTCGGCTTGGGCATCGATTCGCTCGCGCTCACCTCGCTCTTGTCGACGTTTCCGCAGCTGGAATCGGTTCCG
>CBINOT010000295.1:0-5924 GCA_966252355.1 uncultured Opitutus sp.
GCTCGGTACGCTCACCGCCATGCTGCTGGCGATGCTTTCCGTATCGGGCGTCGTCGGTCGCACATCCAGCCAACGCCCGCCGTTCAACAGCGGTGTCACCGCTTCGCTGAGCCAGCCCTTGCTCAACGGCGCCGGCGGTACGATCGCTCGCGCGGCGATCGAACGGACCAAGCTCGGACTGGGCATTGCCTACGTCAATTATCGCAGCCGGGTGTTGAGCGTCATTCGCGACACGGAAAACGCGTACTACAATCTGGTCTCGGCCCGCGAAACCCTCCGCATTCGCCAGCTCTCGCTCGAGCTCGCGCAACGGTTGTTTGAAGAGAACCAAGCCCGCCGCGCGTCGGGTCTGGCCACCGATCTCGACGTCGCCACCGCGGAAGTCGGCGTCGCGAATGCGCGCCGCGCCGCACTGCAAGCCGACCAAGCGGTTCGCAACGCGGAAGATTCGCTCTTGAGCTTGATCAACGCCGGCACGCTGGATGCCCGGCCCGGCCCGGTCGCGTTCGAGGATTATCGCGAAGGCGTGCCGACATTCGCGGCGGCTTACAAAGCGGCGCGCGACAATTATCCGGACACCTTGACGGCCGAAGAAACGATCAAGCAGCTGGAGATCGACGTCGCGACCGCGAAACGAAATCGGCTGCCATCGCTGACGTTGAACGCGTCGGTGGGGTACAATACCAACGATCTCACCTACCGCGATGTCATCACCTCGCTGCCGAACGATCACGGTGACAACCGCAGCCTGAGCCTCCAGTATTCGATGCCGTGGGGGATGAAAGCGGATCGTGCACGCTATCGCTCGGCGGTCGCGGGGCTCAACGCGCAGAAGACGCGCCTGGAGCAGCTCGAACTGCAACTGCTCGTGAGCGTGCGCAGCGCCGTCCGCGCCGTGGAAACGAATCTCGCCAGCGTCCAAATCGCCGCCCAGGCCACGCAGCTCGCAGCGCGGCAGTATGACCTGCAAAAGGCCCGCTTCGACGCCGGCCTGTCCACCAGCCGCCTCGTGCTGCAAGCGCAAGACGACCTGGAAAGCGCGCGCGTCAACGAGCTGAGCGCGAAGGCGACGCTGTGGAGCGCGCTGGCCGAGTTGCACCGGCTCGAGGGCACCTCCATCCAACGCTTCGGCGTTCAGCTGCCGCAGTAAGCGCGGCGGCGAAGTGTTCGGATCGCCTACCAGCAGGCTCCTACACGTTTGCACGAAAGAATGCGGCGATCTGTCTGAGGGTCGTTACTGCCGCACTCGTCATTTTCATTCGCGCGCTCGCCAAGCGCCGAGCGGGCTGCTTCTTTCGCGACGATGCGGTCAGCCGCAACACAGCCTCACGTTTCCTCGCACCCGCACCGGGAAGAGCGCGCGTTCACGGTGCTTGTCGTGGCGGTCGCGCTTTTTATCGCGGCGCTGGCTGCGACCTTTCTCGTCCCCGCGTGGCGACGAGCCCAACGGCTGTCCCACGCTCGAGCGACCGCGGAGCAGCTCAAGCAACTGGCAAACGTTTTCCAAGATTACGCGCACCAACATGCCGATTGGCCGCCCACTGCCGCGCCTGGGACCTATCCGCCAGGGATGGAAGCCGCGCTCGAGCGTTATGGTTGGACGAAACCGACTCCGCTCGGCGGGCGTTACGTTTGGCTGACCCACACGCTGCAAACGGGAGAGCGGTTTCAAGCGGCGATCGCCATCGCGAGCGTCGGAAACGAGCGCGTCACCACCGACCCCGCCGACTTGGCGGAGCTCGCCCGCGCGATCGCCGATCCACGTTTCCGGCTCGGGTTTCGACGCCAGCCGGTGCTCGTACTCGAACACTGATGGGGAACCGAAACACATTGGTCGCAGCTTAATCCTGGGCCCACCGGTTCGCGCTCCATGACCGACTCCCCCACTCTCAACGTTTCATCGGGCCACCGCACCCGCGTTGTCGTCGCCGTCTTGTCCGGTCTGTTGGTGGCAGCCAGCGCCGCGCTGGTCGGACGAATGCTGCTCGAGGCCAAAGAGCAACCGGCGCTCTTGCCTCCGCCCGATTTCGTGGCCGAGTCCGACGCGACCGAACTCGGCCGCCGCGTCCACGATGTCGTCGGCAAATTCGCAACCGGCAAAGAAGCCGGCGATCGCGTGATCGAATTCGCCGCCGACGGCCGGGTCCAATTTTACGTGCTCGGCCCGCTGCGGAACGCGCTCGAATACCAAGATCGCTATCGGATCGGTTCAATCGCGCGGCGACCTGCAATCGCCACGTCCGAAAGCGGTTCGATCGAGATCGTGGACATCGATCGCCTCAAATATTTCGGCGATACGTACGAGCGCACCAAGTAGCCTGGCAACGCGGACCCGCCCTGCTCACTAAGCATTGAACAACTGGCTGGCCTCCGGGATGAGCGCAGCGTCGAGCGTTCGGTGCTCCGGGAGTTGCGTGCGGAACCAGGTGCGCTGCTTCTTCACCAACGCGCGGGTATTTTTCGCGATTTCAGCCGCAAGCTGAGTTTCGTTCAGTTCGCCATTCAGCATCGCGATCACCTCACGGTATCCGATCGCCTTCGCCGCGCTCGGATTGTCCTCGAGCCCCGCCGCCCGCAATCGGCGTACTTCGTCGACCAGACCGTCGCGCAGCATCGCAGCCACGCGAGTCTCGATTCGGCGTGCAAGGTCGCCGGCGTCGCGCGTAAGGACCGTCAGACGCACGTCGAAGTCGGAGAATGGCGAGGGTTGCCGCGAAAAGTTCGCGGCCAGCGCTTCGACGGTTTCACCGGAGGCGAGGCAACGTTCCAAGGCTCGCGTCACGCGACGCGGGTTCGCCACGTCCAGCGTACCGAGGCCCGCGGGATTCAACTCCCGCAAGCGTCGCAACGCTTCCTCGGCCGAGAGCGCCGCGACTTCTGCGCGCAGTTCGGCGGGAACCTCCACGTCGTCGGCGACTGGCGCAAAAAAGCTCTTGAGATAAAAACCGCTGCCGCCGGTGACCAGCACGCGGCGCCGGCGCTGCAGAATGTCGTCGATCGCCGCTCGCGCTTTCCCGATGTAGGTGGTGACGTCCATCCGTTCCCGCACCTCGCAGATATCAATCAGGTGATGCGGCACCCGCGCGAGTTCCGCCCGCGTCGGCTTGGCGGTCCCGATGTCCATGCCGCGGTAGAACAGGAGCGAGTCACACGATACGATCTCCGCCTCGTTTTCGTCAGCCCAGCGCAGCGCCCACTCCGTTTTCCCGACGGCAGTCGGCCCGGTGAGGAGATAGAGCGTGCGCTTCATCGCCGGATATTCACCCAGAACCCAGAAGCGCGCTTATGGGGCCGATGAACCGGAGCGGCTGCGCCACGCCCCAAGCGAAGTAACCACGAATGGACACCAATGGACACGAATGCCAAACCAACTTCTAAATAGCTCGCGTGTCCACCCGAGGAGCGTAGCCACGGATGGCCACCGATGGACACGGACACAACAGCCGGCGGCAGCGTCGCGCCCAATCCGTGCGGTCTTCATTCGTGTTCATTAGTGTCCATTCGTGGTTACCTCGGGTTGACCTCAGAGCGCCTTCACCGCTTCAGCACGATGCCAAGAAACGCTCGATCCGTTTGAGCACCTTCTCGCGACCGAGGACGCGAATCATACCGGTTATGCTCGGCCCGACATTGGTGCCCGATAGGGCGAGACGCGCGATGGACTGATAATCGCCGAAGCCCAGGCCGTTCTTCGTGGCGAGGTCCTTCATCCCCTGCTCGATCGTGCCGTCGCTGGAGACATCGAAGGTCGGTACCGCAGCGGCGAGTTCGCGCAAACGCGCTTTCGGATCGCCCTTCGCCAACACCTTGTCGCGGACCTTCGGGTCGATCGGAAACTCCTCGGTGAAGAAGTAACCAGTATAGCCGGGCAGTTCTTCCAGACCTTTGATCTTCGGCTGACTGAGCGACATGACCTCGCGGAAATAATTCGCGTCCGCCGCGAGCGCGGCACGTGCGCTGGGATTCTCCGTTTGCCGGCCAAAGTAGTCGCGCGCCAGCTGGAGAAACCGCTCGGCCGGCTGCTCAAGCAGGTACGCCATGTTCATATGCGCGAGTTTCTTGTCGTCGAAACGCGCGTTGCTCTGGTTCACGCCGGGCAAGTCGAAGAGCCGAATGATTTCGGCGATCGGCATCTTCTCGCGGTCGTCCCCCGGATTCCATCCGAGCAAGCACAAGAAATTCACCAGCGCTTCCGGCAGATAACCGCGACGCTGGTACTCTTCGATCAGAGCGCCCTGATCCCGCTTCGACATCTTGCCGGGACCATTTTGCTTCAGGATAAGCGGAATGTGCGCGAATTCCGGCGGCTTCGCGCCAAAGCCTTCGTACAACAGCACGTGTTTGCTGGTATTCGAAAGGTGATCCTCGCCGCGGATCACGTGGGTAACATTCATCGCGATATCGTCGATGACGTTGACCAGATGGAAGACGGGATTGCCGTCGGAGCGCACGATCACGAAATCTTCGTCCTCCACGCGCTCCACCCGTCCGCGGATCCGATCTTCGATCACGACCGGCGCGATTTTCACTTTCTCGACTTCCTTCTTCCGGTGCTCGTCGAACACGGTGTAGCGGTCGCCGAGCAGCTTGAACCAGGTTGCGCCGTCTTTCTGATACGCTCGGCCGCTCGCCAGCAGCTTGTCGACGTACTCCTTGTAGATCGCGCCACGCTCGCTCTGGCGATAAGGACCATACGCGCCGCCGACTTTCGGACCTTCGTCCCAGTTCAGCCCGAGCCAGGTTAGGCTGTCGTAAATCAGGTTCAGGAAGGCTTCGCTGTTCCGCTCCTTGTCCGTGTCCTCGATGCGCAGGATGAACACGCCGCCGGTGTGGCGCGCGTACAGCCAATTGAACAAGGCAGTACGAGCGCTGCCGATGTGGAAAAACCCGGTCGGGCTAGGAGCAAAGCGAACACGAACTTGAGACATGAGAGAGGCGGAGTAACCCGCGAATCACGCGAATCGTCGCGAAGGCAAACAACTCGGTTCGCGTGAATTCACGCGATTCGTGGGCGATGAATTTCGGATCTTAGCTTGAGACAGAACGCATGGAATTCGCAGAATCCCCCGCGAAAGGAAAGAATTCATTCGGTGACGCCCTCCGCCCATCCGTCGACGCCCATTCTGGACCCAGTTGCGTTTCTAAACCGTCTCGAAACCGCCGCGGCGAAAGCGCGTTTCCGGATCGAACGGTTCGGCGACATTGCGGGGCATCCGCTCGTCGCCTTGACGAAGCGCACCGCAGGTCCGAGGCCCCGCATCTACCTCTCGGCGGGCATTCACGGCGACGAACCGGCTGCGCCGTTAGCCCTTTTGACCTTGTTGGAGCGTGGCGTCTTCGATGGTCGAGCCGTTTGGTTTCTTTGCCCGCTGCTGAACCCGGTCGGCTTCACCCGGCGCACGCGCGAAAACGCGGATGGACTCGACCTCAATCGGGACTACCGCGCGCTGAAATCCGCCGAGATTCAGGCGCACGCGCGCTGGCTCAGATATCAGCCAAACTTCGATCTCGCACTTTGCCTGCACGAAGACTGGGAGTCGACCGGCTATTATTTGTACGAGCTCAACCCCGGTGGCCGCCCGAGCCTCGCTGCAACGATGATGTCCGCCGTGACGAAGCATTGCCCGATCGAACCGGCGACCGTGATCGACGGCCGCCCCGTCGCCGAGCCCGGCATCATCCGGCCGAGTAGCGATCCGTTGCAGCGCGAACTGTGGCCGGAATCGATTTACCTCCGCGCCCACCACACGCAACTCGGGTACACCCTCGAAACGCCGTCGTCATTTCCGATCGACCAACGCATCGCCGCCCATGCAGCCGCGGTTGAAACCGCGATCGGCGCGACGTGCGGCCCGCGCCGCTGATCACGCCTCTCATGTCTGCGAGGTGACGATTCCGCGCTCTGCGCAGAAGGTCACCAGATC
>CBINOT010000296.1:0-5844 GCA_966252355.1 uncultured Opitutus sp.
AGGCGGACGCGACGATTCAACACCGAAAGTTTCGTCACCTTGTTCCCTTCGAAACGCGGCTGCCCCATCGCGACCCGTGGACCTGGCGCGACTTCAATCAGGATCGCAGTCGGTCGGCGTCGATTCTCCACGCGGCCCGGCTCGGGCGTGACGTGCACGACCACGTCGGGGTATCCGGCGCGGTAAAGCGCATGGCGAACCGCCTCGCGCATGTCTTGCTCAACCGAGGGCGTCCAGTCGTTGCCGAGCCACTTCGCGGTGGCCGGCAATGTCACGTTCTCGCTCTCGCCGCCGACGATCCGGACGCGATCGACCTGCCAGTGCGGACCTTCGTTCACGTCCACATGCACGGTCACCGCACCGGACTTCTCATCGACGCCAGCGACTTCGGCCCGCACCGTCGCTTCGGCGTAGCCGCGACGCTTGAGATCGTCGAGCAACGCGTTCTCGGAACGGTTCAGCTGCGATTTCGAGTAAGCGTTCGTGCGTGCGACGACCAAGAGCGTGGATTCCGTCCGGAAAAAGCCGCGCCCATTTTTCTCGGGCATCACCGTGAGCCCTTCCATCGCCACGTTGGCGATGCGCCAGCGTACGCCCGGACGCACGGTGAAGTGCAGCTCACGCGCTTTCAGCGGCCGAGGCACGGGATTCGTGAAGGTCGGATCGAAACGAAACTTGCGCTCGGTGCCGTCGACGAGCGTTGCCGCCACGTCGATTTCCGGGCGCTGAAACCCCTCTTCGTTCAGGGCCGACGTGAGAATCACCGCCGCATCTTCGATGGAGTTCGAGTCGAGCACCTCCACCGATTTGGCGCCTGTCAGTTGCGCGAGCGAAACCCGCATCTCGCGATCGTGCATCCAGCCCAGACCCGACACTTTGATCGGCACGGCCGCGCGCGTTGAGCAAAGCGCAAACGTCACGAACAGAAAGCAAACGCCAATCCAACGCCGAAACCAACCGATGCACTCGCCACAGAGGACACAGAGCTCCGACACAGAGTTCACAGAGAACAAACCGTCGCTTGATTCCGTGTTCATGGATAGAGGCTCTCCTCTTAACGTTTTGATCCGGAGCGTAGCTCGTGACTCTCGTTGCGCTGTAGGGCGTCTGTCTTGCAGACGCCGTTCGGCGGTCCGCTTTTGGAATACAGATCGATTCGCATCCAAGCCCCCGCGCACCTCGCGGTCTCCTGCTGCCTCTGTGTCGGAGCTCCGTGTCCTCTGTGGCCCAACGTTTGTGATCCACGGCGCACCTTCAGCACCGCGTGCATACAGCTCTGGCATCTCCTCGCGCTTGTGAAGCTCGGGCGCGTTCATCGTTTTTTCTTCGGCGCCACGCGCCATTTGAAACCGGCGTTATACTCGTCGAACTCATCGTATTCGCCCGTCAACGTCCAACGATCGCTGAGCTTGTAATCGATTTGATACGTTTCCTTGCCCTGCCGCGAAATCTTCTCGCCCGCTTCGATCGTCACCCGTTCCGCGCCACCGGTGTCACCCGTCAATGTGCCAATCAGGGTCTGACTAAAGAAGCGGCCGATTTGCACGGCGCGATGGGTCGCCGACGTGTTGATATCGTTCGATGGCGCGGCGCCGGTCATCACCATCAACAAGACTTGCTCGGACTCCAGCGCCGGACTGGACGTAAATTCGATGTTGGGCGACGACGCCTTGCCCGTGATCTCCATCGTCAGGTCGTAGCCGTAATGGCGCGTGGCGCCGCGCAAAAAAATCGTCGGCTCGTAGGGGTTCTCTTCGGTCAGCCGGACCGCGCCTTGGAGGACGTCGAACGCGGCAAAGGGCATGAGGACCCGGCCCTCCTCGACATTCGCCTCTCCGATCGCACGCGGCTCGCCCAACGTGCCGCCGAGGTGAAAGCGCGCCGATGCCGTCCCGGAGAAGACCGGCGTCCGCATGCGAATGAACCGCGTGCCGGTGACGGCGATGTCGAGCCCCCACGCATTGAGCGGCGGCGTTTCGACCGAAAAATACGGCGGTCGACGCGACGGACTGGCGCCGGCGCCATGTGGCAAAAAGGCGCGCACGTCGGCCAAGAACAAGCTGTCGCGCAAAACGACTTTGCCGCTAATGCGCGGCATGCCTTTCGGCGGGCTTTGCAATTTCAAGTCGAGATCGCCGCGAACCAACAACCCGGACTGCCGCACGAACGGCAGATTCTTTCCCTGCACCGCGATGTCGTATCGCGGTTCAACCGCCGTCGCGGCGGACAGCGAAGCAAGGGGCGGCAGCTCGACTTTCCCCGTGACGGTCACCGGTTCGCCGCCGGCGGTCGCCGTGACGCGCCGGAGATTCACTTGATGGTCGGCGAATTCGACGTCGGCGCTCACCTCCTGCAAAACGCCCAAGGGTCCCAGGGGCCGGGATGCGGCGTCCCGCAGGCGCAAGAAGCCGCCCAGCGCGCCGCGATGGTACTGCACGTCGGCTTGCAACCGTCCCGCCGGTGCGAGCGCCGCGGGCAGGAAGCGTGAAAACATCGCGACTTCCGCGTCCGGCACCTCGATGCGAAGATCCGCGCCGCGTCGCAAGAAGTTGAGCGGATCCCGCGCGAGTTCCGTCCAGGTTTGCTGCGCCACCGGCAATCGCCCCGAGACACGGACCAATTGTCGCTCCACCATGAACGAGAAGCGGTCGAAACGTATGCCCTCGGTGTCGCCGACCAGCGCGACATCGAGGGCCTCGACGGACGGCAAAGGGCGCGCGAAACGCTTCGGGTCCATGGCGGCGCGTTGCGCGCGGAAAGTGATCTGCCCTTTGGGCTGCGTCCAGGTGCCCATCAGGTGCGCTTGCATCTGCGGTTCTCGTAATTCGACGCCCGTCAGCTCCGCCAGCTGTTGCCAAAACGCCGCGTTCGGCACCGTGCTCGCGTCGAAGAGGAGGTCCCCTTTCGGCTCGATCGCGACCATTGTTTTCTGTCCCGGAGAGAGCGTGATCGGCAATCGGCCCGACGCATTCACCACGGGATTCCCGCTCTCGACGCCCCGCAGCGCTTCGATCGAAAGTCCGGCCGCCGAACCGCGCGCCGCCACATTGACACTCGCCGAGCGTCGTTCGCCGAGCTCCAACGCCACGCCCCCGGCGAGCGAGTACGTCATCGGCGAACGATCCCACGAGCCCTTGAGCGCCAAGGACGGCACGTTCCAGGGCGGGCCGCGCAAGGGGACGATGTCGGTCAGCCACTGCGAGCGAAACCCATGCACCGCGAGTTCGATCCGGCCGACCGGGCCCCACGCCACACTCAGGTCGAGCGACGCGTCAGGCCCGGCGAGTTGCAAGGCATCGACGCTCAGCGTCGGCTTCCACGCGATACGAGCCGGTTGCTGCAGCCGTAAAGCGAGCGTCTCACGATCGAACACGCTCAGCTCGGTTAGCCTCACCGCAGAGGGGTCCGCGGAGCCCGCCGCGGTGAGCTTGACCGGCGACATGTTCGCCTCGATCGCAAATTCGTCGGCCCGTGCGCCGACGCCACGCCACGTCACGATGCCGGACATCGGCTTGAGCGTGGCATACTGAACGGCTGCGGCCTCGAGGCGTCCTTCGTGATGCAGTTCCTCGAACTTTCCCGCGGCTCGCGCCTCGATCGCGACGCGTTCGAACTGAAGCGACTTCGGCAGCCACCGCGCGAGCGACTCGCGCCGCACGGTGCCTTTAATCGCGGCATCGAAGACCGCCTTTTCGCGGAAATTCCAACCGCCCTGCAGGGCGATCGCTTCGCCCGCCGTTCCGGTCACGGTCGCGTGTGCGACGTGCAACTGCGGCCAGTCGAACTGGCCGTTCGCCTCGATGCGCCGAACCGCAACGTCGCGCAACGCGATATCCTCCGCCGTCACGGTATAGTCGACCACCGGAACCCGCGCGCCACCGGCCACGACGCTCGCCGTGCCGGTGACAATGCCCTTGGCGGAAAACCAGGGTTGTTGCGCGAGATCCGCCCGCAGCGAAAATTTCGCCGCGCTTTCGCGAATCTTGCCCGTGCGTTCGACGGCGAACGGCTCGCTCAGATCTGCCGCGATACCGGGCAGCGCGGCATGGAGCGCTTCGACGGTAAACGCCTGCATATCGCCGTGACCGCGCAGCGTGATCGCCAGTGGAGGCGCGGCTTTCCCCGCGACGGGTTGACCGGTCAACGCGATATCGGTCGCGAAGGTGCCCGCTCGCCAATCGATCCGCCCGTGCCCGCGAACACTTTCGTAGACACTCCCGAGCTTTAGCCGGTCGCCGGGCAATCGCACCTCGTCCGCTTGCAACGAAGCGTCGGGAGGAAGCCAACCCTCCGGGGCGAAACGTGCCTCGATCTTGGTCGGTTGGTCCCACCATGTCGCGGTGCCGTTCACCGCCGCCCCGCGACTTTCCAGCGCGAGCGACGCGCCGGACGACGGATTCGACGCGGCAATCCGGATAATATCCTGGTCGGCGAAAAGGGCCGAAACATCGGCGGCCACATTGCGAAACTGCAGCGCGGCGACCTCGAGGGCGCCGCTGTGCCAGCGGGCGGAGTTGAGCGCAATTTCACCCGTCGGCCAGTGCACGACACCGGCGCCCGCGGTGGCTTCAGGGATCCAACGATTCAATTGCGCGGCGATGCGCTGCAACTTGGCGCGAAGCGGCACCCAGCCGGAGGGGGTTTTCGGCGGCGGTTTGCTCGGCTTGCTCACGTCGACGCGCCAATCTCCCGCCACGAGCTTCGTCGGACCGCTTCGCGCATGGCGCCACCACCAGAGAAGCGGCGTGTCGGCTTCGAGCCGCTGGACCGTCACGACGACGCCGTCGCGATGGATTTGAACATCGTGCAGCGCAAAGCGCCGATAGCCGAGCCGTTCGTAACGGCCCACGGTGGTGCCGTAACGCCGCCCGACCGTGCTCGCCGCGACGCCGAGCCACCACGGCAGCAGCGCCACGATCAACGCGAGCGCGCCGAAGAGTGCGGCCAGCGCAACAAGCCAACGCCGTCGACGCACGCGCGCCTCCTCAGCCATGCCGGTGCCGCGGCCCACCCGAAACGGCAGCGTTGATGTGGGAGTTTTTCATAGGGCGAGTTGCATCCGTCACGCCGACGAGCGCAATCGCCCGCGGTGCCTCAAGCGGCGGGTGCGAGCCCGCTTCGCTGAAGCAGTGCGTTCAGGTCGGGATCTCGACCCATGAACGCCCGGTACAGTTCCGCGGGATCGGCGGAATTTCCTCGGCTCAGCACGTGACTTACAAACTCGGCGCCGACCTGCGGATTGAACAATCCTTCGCGTTTGAAGCGCGTGAAGGCGTCGGCGTCGAGCACCTCCGCCCATTTGTACGAATAGTAACCGGCCGCATAGCCGACCGGATCGGCGAAAATATGCGTGAACCGCTTCACGACCGTCGGCATCGGCGGCTCGGTCGGCACCAGGCAATCCGCGATCGCGGCGCGCGCGACCGGCTCGATGTCCGGCGCCGCCACGAACTCGGCCGTGCGCATATGCAGCAACAAATCCATCTTCGCGAAGGCGATCTGGCGCATCATGATGGCGGCGGAGCGGAAGTTTTTTGCCGCAATCATCTTCGCGAACAGATCGTTCGGAATTCGGGCGCCCGTTTCGTGATGCCGCGCGAAGAGGTCGAGGCTTTCGCGCTCCCAGCACCAGTTTTCAAAGAGCTGCGACGGCAGCTCGACGAAGTCCCAGGCGACGTTCGTCCCGTTGAGCGACTTGATCTCCACTTCTCCGAGAAGGTGATGCAACAGGTGGCCGAACTCGTGGAAAATGATGGTGACCTCGCGGTGGGTCAGGAGCGCCGGCTGCCCGTCGGCGGGCGGCGTCATATTGCCGCAGATGAGACCAAGGTGAGGCATGCGTCG
>CBINOT010000297.1:0-5817 GCA_966252355.1 uncultured Opitutus sp.
GCTTTGGCGAGCGCGTGCGGGTACTTCGCATGCAGCAGGTCGTCGCAGGGTTTCTGCGCGAGAAAGACGGCGTTGGTCTGATTCTGTGCGGAGTCGGGGTTCTTGCCCCAACCATCGCGGATAACGAGAAGGACCGGCGGACGAGGTGTGCTCATGGCAATAAGGGCTTCACGTTGAACGGCGGCGCGCCGTGCCGGAAGGCAAAACTAAAGAACCGTACGCGGTATCAGTTACAGACCCACGTCGGTTCACGGCTCAAATTTTTCCCAAACGTGTCGAAATCATCCATAGCCCACAGCAGCCCCTTCGAGCGATGTCCCTCATCATTCGAGATCAGTTGGTGACTCCACCCACGTGGTTTTCGTCGTTCCGAGACCTCACGCTCTACTGTCACATTTTTCTGCACGCGGAGGTCCTAATCGAGTCTAACGACCCGGATCCTTATTGGCACTGGATCCGCTCCCGTGGCGGGATGGATTTCGTCGAAGATTTCGTGCGGCCGGGTTCCGAAGACGGTGTCCGGCTCGACGTGGAGCCCAATTATCCGCGTTCGGTTATCACTGACCGGATCGCACCGGAGAATCTGCAGCAACTGATCTCGCGGATCCGCCACTGCGGTTCGCTGTAGGACTTGCCCGGCCGCCGCGGCGCGCAATGGCCGCCGGGTTCGCGTCAGGAGGCGTGCATGTGCGCCGGGGCGTTTGCGAGTTCCTTGGCGCGCAGATTCGCGCGGGATTCGAGCAATTGCTCCAGCTCGGCAGCGGCGATCCGCAGCGTCACGACATGCATGCGATAGCGCTGAATCGCGGGGACGTTGGGATAGGCGGTGACGATGCGCGCCGCCTCGACCAGCAGATCGAGCGGCAAAGGCGAAAATGGCCGCTGGAGCAGTGGCTCATCCGGCGCGACGTGCGTCGTGTCGAAAATTGTCGGCGAATTCGGAAATTGCGGCGTCATCCGAGGGTATTTGTCGTCACCGGGGCACCAACCGAATGACCATCTCTTTTGACCGGGTCAAGCTGCGGGACATGGGACGTGATTGAAGAAGAAAGCGGCGGTTGGAGTTAAAACTCGTTGGGCACAGAAGAAGCCCGGGCCTGCACGCCAATGCCTTCCCGAGCCTCTAGAGGTGGCTTCGATTTGGACCCGGCGAGCCGGAGCCCGCCAGGTCCTCTGAAGCACGTCGCAACTGTGTTCGTGGCGGTCGTTCTCGCAAGCTGGCTGCTCTAAGCATTTCCTGCACCGACTCCTACGTGGCGCGTGCATCGCCAACGACCGCCGCGTCCGCACAACTTCAATAAGCAGTCTGCGGGGGTCGAATAATCTGCCACAGGGTGCGCACGCTGATCCGCAAATCCAGCCACACCGACCAGTGCGTAATATAGTAAACGTCCCAATACACGCGTCGGCGCAACATCTCCTGCTCGAGCACTTCGCCGCGAAAACCGAGGCTCTGCGCCATGCCCGTAATGCCGGGTTTCACAAAATAGCGCGTGCGATAGCCCCGTGTTTGCTGGCGAAACTCCTCGTCGAGAAGCGGCATGTAGGGCCGAGGCCCGACGAGGCTCATATCGCCGCGCAACACATTCCAGAATTGCGGAAACTCGTCCAAGCTGCGCCGCCGCATGAACCGGCCAAACCGAAAAATGCGCTCGTCCTCGCGTTTTGCCTGGCGCGATTCCGCCACGTCGTCGTCCGCCGCGATGCGCATCGAACGAAATTTCCACATGCGAAACCGCTCGCCCTGCCAGCCGCGGCGTTCGCGGACGTGAAACAGCGGGCCGGGCGCCTGGCGCTTCTGCATCCACCACACCCAGACACAAAGCGGCAACAGCACAAAAATCACCACGGGCAGAGCGACGGCGATATCGAACATGCGTTTCAACAGCCGATTCAAAGGGTCTTCGAGCGGCTCTTCCTGCAGCGTGTAGAAATGGCGGCCCTCCTCGATAATCGGGACGAGCGGATGGGTGTAACGCTCCGCCAAGTTGTCGTGAATCAGCAGCCGGCATCCGTGTTCGCGGCAGATTTCGATGATCGCCCGCGCGTCGACGTCGTTTGGCGGCAGCTCGAGCAGCACGATCTGCGCGACTTGGCGTTCCGCCAGCACTCGGCCGAGATCGCTGCTCCGGCCCAAGAGCGGCGCGGGCAGCGTTTCGGCCGCCGGCGCATCGTCCGACAACAAACCGACCGGGAAAATGCCGAGCGACTGCTTGCCGGCGATCCAGTCGTTGAGCCGAGCGAGCGCGCTGAGCCGCCCGACGAAAACCGTGGGCAAGCGATACCCGCGTTGGAACACGATCCGTGCAAGCGTCGCCGGCAACCACGTGTTCAGCACCGCCAAGATCAGCCACGACCAAACCAAGAACGTACCCAGAAAAAGACGACTGATGCTGCGATCCTGCGTCGCAAACATCATGGTGAACGTGAGCGCCGCCATCCGCCCCACCTGTCGCGCCGCGACATCGGCGCCGTCAGCCGCATCGAGAACATGCGAGCGAGCCACAAGCCGCGACACATCGCGGGCCGACAACGCCATCGCGGCGACGGCGCACAAGAAATAAGGCAGCAGGTTTACCTCACGACTGAGCCGAACGACCGGCACATAGCGCATGATGAACTCGGCGTATAACCAGAAGAATACGCCCACGCACAGGGTTGTCGTTCCCGCGTGGAGATTCGCTAGTCCGCGCGCCCGCGTCGTGATCATCGGCCGCCGTTATGGCGACGGTGCATCGCTCCCGCAAGCGCTACGCCATAATGCCTCGTGCGGACATACGGACGACCGTGCGCCTCGCGAACAGACAAGAGGCGCATGAGGCCCTCCGACTCAGAGGCGTAAGATAGATCTCGCCGCTCGGATCCGACGCGCTTGACGGGTGTCAATCACCTCGACTCAGCCGTCGTCCAACCTAGCTTCAACTGCCGTTATGACTTTTCGTTTCCTTGCCATGTCCCTCGTCGTGACCGCCGCCATCGTCGCGCGCGCCGCCGACGAAACGCCCGCGCAGCCGACGGCGCGGCAGATGCTGAAAGCCCGTTTGGCCGAGGAGACGAAGGCGCAGCCGCAGTCATCGAAGGCGCCGACCACCGGTCAAACGACAGGCGCCGCGTCCACCGCCACGGCATCGACCGAGAAGCCGGAAAAAAATCCCATCGTCGCCACCGGGCCGGGCGTTCCCGCAGAAACGCCGGCCGCGAAACCGAAGCCGACGGAACCCGCGACGGTCATGCCCAAAGTCGAAGTGAAGAAAGGCCGGATCACGGTGCTCGACCAACAGCTCGCGAAACAAGAGCAGGACATTGCGCGCGAGAAAAAGAATACGAAGCCCACGGAATTGGACAAAGCGCTCAACGATTCGAAAATCGCGAAGCCGCTGGCCATCTTCGGCGGGGAATCCACTCAAGTGCGGCAGCACGTCGCCAACGAACGCGTCAGCCTGATGCAGGACGAAAAGGACCTCATCGAGGCGATCGCGCACGCCAGCACGCCGACCGAAAAAGCCGAGTTGAAGAAGCAGCTCGAGGTCCTGCGCGCCGAACGTCGCGAGCTGGAAAAAGCGCTACGGTAACCCGCGCGCGTCCCGCACCCCGCCGCGCGGCGCCGGAAGATTAAGGCGTCTCCGGCGCCTCGTCTTCGCTGGCCGCCAGATTATCGAGCGTCTCGCGCAGCCGCGCCGCGATTTCGTCCTTCGGGCTTTGCTTCAAAATGTAGCCGACGGCGCCGAGCCGGGCGGTTTCCAACACCGCTTTCATCGCGCTTTGGGACGACACCACGATCACCGGTGTGCCTGGCTGAAGCTCCAGCAGTTGCTCCAGCACCTCGATGCCGCCGAGCACGGGAAGATTGAGGTCGAGCAGAATCAACTGCGGGCGGTGGAGCGAGACCTGCGCCAACGCCTGCGCTCCATCGCGCGCTTCCCAGGTGGTTTCGATCCCGATCTCTTTCAGGATGAGCCGAAGAAACGTGCGCACATGCGGCTCATCGTCGATGATCAAGGCATTCGCGGGGCGGCTCATCGCGGCGAAGCGTCGCAGAGCCGTGGCGCACGTTCAAGGCCGACGTTGCAGGCGGCCGTTACGGCTTCGGAGACGCGTCGCGCAAAAACTCGGCGATAGGAGGCAGGGCGTCCGCCCGCGCGTCCTCGATCACATAATGTCCGGCATCCGCGATTCGCTGCACGGTGGCGTCCGGCAACTGCTCGCGCCACCGCGCCAGAAACAGATCGTTGAAACAAAAATCGCGTCCGCCCCAAACGATGAGCGTTCGACGATCGCAAAATTGCCGCACGCCGCGTTCCGCCGCAGCGAGCGCCGGCCAGCTGGGATGTTGCGGACTCATGGGAATATCCTGCACAAACGCGCTGACGGCGACGCGGCTCGCCCAAGACCCGTACGGGAAGAGATAGCCTCGTTTCTCGACGGCAGACAGCGAACGTCGATGCATCGCCATGTGAGTTGCCGGTGCCGCGAAACCGTTGAAACCGCGAACGAGCACGGGACCGACGACCGGCAATTT
Organism: uncultured Opitutus sp.; assembly: GCA_966252355.1. Taxonomy (GTDB): domain Bacteria; phylum Verrucomicrobiota; class Verrucomicrobiia; order Opitutales; family Opitutaceae; genus ER46. Next base: position 4,520 of record CBINOT010000297.1, read on the forward strand.
GCACAACGCGATGCGGGCCGGAATCCGATCCAGCGCAAACGCGGCTGTGTTCAAAATGACGATCCGGCGAATCAGCTCCGGATGCCGCGACGCGAAACCAAATCCGATCGCGCCGCCCCAATCGTGCACCACCAGATCAATCTGTTTCAGCCCAAGCGATGCAACGAGGGCTTCAACATCGGCGACGCGCGTCGCCAGCGTATAAGGATAATCCTGCGGCTTGTCCGAAAGTCCCATGCCGACGTGATCCGGGACGATGCAACGCCGGCTCGGCGAAAGCGCCTGCACGAGCTTCCGATAGTAAAACGACCAGGTCGGATTTCCGTGGAGCATGAGCACGGCAGCGTCGCTTCGCGGGCCGTCGTCCAAATAGCTCATCCGCGCGCCGCGCGAGGTCCGGAATGAATGCGGCGCGAAGGGATACTCCGCGACGAGCCAGGAAGGGAGCGTGGTCATGTTGTAGGCCGTATTCGATACACCGGCGTCACCATTCCAGCGCCAGCATCAGGCAGTTGAGTCCGCTGCCGATGCCCAGCAATCCGACGCGATCGCCTTCGCGCACGGCTCCCGCTTCGATGGCTTTGGCCAGCGTCACGGGCAACGCCACCGAGCCCGTATTTCCGAGATACTCGAACGTCGAAAAATCCTGCGCCAGGTCGATCGACAAGGTCTCGTACAGCTTCCGACGGTGCGTGCTCCCGACTTGATGACAAATGTACCGCGCAAACGCGCTCCCCTGCTCCGCGGTGAACGTCCGCCAGGTTTGCTTCGCCAACTCCACGCCCGCGAGGAGCAGCTGTTCGGAATCGGTCTGCATGGCGAGCGATTCGGCGCCGTAAGTGTCGCCCTGGCAGAGCGCGCTGTGCTGCGTCGCCGCGCGCGCGATCCCGCCCAGCAGCCGATGCGGGCGGCCATGCACCAGCGAGCGATGACACACCATCGCCGCGACCGCACCGGATCCGATTGTCAGATTGGCGAAGTAGGGCTTGATGGCGTTCCGCGACAGCGGCTGATCGACCAGCGTCTTCAGCGTTTGCTCCACGAGCGGCCGGCCGTTTTCGCCGGCTGCGACCAGTGCGCATCGGATCTGTCCGGCCTCGATCATGCCCGCGGCAATCGTGAGCGAATTCAGAAAACCGAGGCAGGCGTTCGAAACGTCGAAAATCTGCGCGGTGCTCGGCAAACCGATCTTCTGGTGGGCGAACGACGCCGTCGCGGGCTCGAGCATATCGCGGCTCACCGCCGAGTGAATGAACAACTCCACGTCATCGGCCCGCAGGTCGGACTTCGCCAACACG
>CBINOT010000298.1:0-5801 GCA_966252355.1 uncultured Opitutus sp.
GGCGACGGCGACATCGCGTCGATCGCAGCGGCGCGCACCTTCCTTGAAGTCAACGGGGGCGACGCCGCCGCCTACGACGATTCAATTCTGTACGCAGCGATGATCGCGATCGCGGAGAAGCGGCTCGACAAAGCCGGCTTTGCCGTGGTGTTTCGTCGTCGACTCTCCTCATGAAACTCATTCGTCACCTCGGCGTTTCGGGCCCTGCCTACGCTGCGCTCCAACCGGATGGTTCCGCGCGCGAGATCAATGGCGATATCTTCGGCGATTTCCGCGTCTCCGATCGCGTCGTGCAACCGGGCAAATTGCTCGCGCCGGTCGTCCCGACGAATCTGCCGTGCATCGGGCTGAACTACAAAAAACATGCGGCCGAGAGCAACAGCCCCCTGCCGAAATATCCGGTGTTGTTCATCAAAAACACTGCCGCCGTCCAAAATCCTGGGGACCCCATCGAGATCCCGCGAAAGCTCGAGAGCACATCGGTCGACTATGAGTGCGAACTGGCCGTCGTCATTGGCAAGCGGTGCAAGAACGTGTCGCGAACCCAAGCGCTGGATTACGTCCTCGGCTATACCTGCGCCAACGATGTGTCGGCCCGCGATTGGCAGCGCGATGGCGGCGGCGGGCAATGGTGCCAAGGCAAAGGCTTCGATACATTCTGTCCGTTAGGGCCCGTGCTCGTCACGCGCGACGAAATCCCGAATCCAAACGCGCTGCGCATTCGCACGATCCTGAACGGCGAGACGATGCAGGATTGGAACACCGACGACATGATTTTCGATGTCGCCAGCATCATCGAGTTTCTCAGCAGCAGCAAAACGTTGCTGCCCGGCACGGTCATTCTCACCGGCACGCCGCACGGCGTTGGATTCGCCCGCAAACCGCCGGTGTGGCTGAAGCCCGGCGACACCGTCACGATCGACATCGAAAAGATCGGCGCGCTGACCAATCCGGTGATCAACGAGCGGGTTTGAGGCGCGGCCAACGCGGCGCCGCCTTCGGACTCAAAGCCGCGCTTCAGGCGTGTTTGCGATCTCGTTCGCGTAGCGGAACGCGTAAGAGTTTCGGGTTGGCCCGAAAGCCTCACGGCTTCCGCTACGTCGGAATGGCCCGCGACCCGTCGCCACTCTTAGCCTGACTGTCATTCCCCTTTTGGATGTTGTCGGATAGCGCGCAGCGCTGACGATGCGAGCTTGCTTCGCCTCGGCCCTTTGCACGCCAGCGAGGCGCTCACCCATGAAAGCTCCCTCACTCTCTTCCGGCGACTTCACCTTGCCCGGCGAAGCCGGCTTCGAAGCTCTGACCCTGCGCCTCGCCAAAAAATGGGGCGCGGACACGATCCGCGATTCCGACGGCACGCAACTGTCGCCCGAGATCGTGAAGTCGGGCTACGACATCTATTCGACGGTTTGCCTCGTGCGCTCGGTCCAGCCATGGGCGCGTCACAACCTGAATAAGCTCCAGCAGAACTTTCTGATGAGCTATCCGGTCGTGGCGGAAAAGAGCACGACGACGATCACGCTGCTTGCCGGCTACTTCACCGAGCAGTTCGTCGTGAACTTCGAAGACGAGCCGACGACGTGGTGGCAGGTTTTCGATCGTACAACCGGCCAGGAGGTGCCGAAGAAGAATTGGGCGGTCAACGCCAAGCGGGGCACGGTCGCGATTCGCGGCACGGTTCCCGGCCATAGCTACACGGTGAATTTCCTCACCTTTCGGATCTGGGAGGAAATCTCGATGTACAACCACATCACGAACGACTGGGGCGATCGCGAACACCTCGCGGCCGTCGACCCGATCCATCCGGAAACGCAAAAGGTGATTCTCGCCTTTCTCGACCAGTGGTTGCGCGAGCATCCCGATACCAGCGTCGTTCGGTTCACGTCGATGTTCTACAACTTCTCGTGGTTTTGGGGCAGCGATCGCGCGACGTTGCGGGACGTGTACTCCGACTGGGCCGACTACGCGATGACGGTCAGTCCCCGCGCGTTGAAGCTGTTTCGGAAAAAGTACGGCTATGCGTTGACGTCGGAGGATTTCGTCAATGGCGGGCTGTACAACTCGACGCACAACGCCCCCTCGCGTCGTTACCGCGACTACATGGAGTTCATGCACGACTTCGTGATCGCGTTCGGCAAGCAGTGCATCGATCGCGTCCATGTCGCGGGGAAAAAGGCGTACGTGTTCTACGACGATCACTGGGTCGGCGTGGAGCCGAACAGCCCGCGCTTCGCCGAATTCGGTTTCGACGGGTTGATCAAATGCGTGTTCAACGCCTTCGAAGTCCGCCTCTGCGCGCATGCGAAAGGCGTGAAGACGCACGAGCTGCGGCTGCACCCGTATCTTTTTCCCACCGGGTTGAAGGGCGAGCCGACCTTCAAGGCCGGCGGCAATCCGACGCTCGACGCCAAGAATTTTTGGATCGATGCCCGACGGGGCATTCTGCGCGCCCCAATCGATCGGATCGGACTGGGCGGTTATCTCTCCCTGGTCGAGCCGTTCCCCGACTTCCAAGATTATATCGAGCAACTCGTGCGGGAGTATCGCCTGCTGAAATCGTTTCACGCCGCCGGCAAGCCCTACACGGCGCCCTTCAAGGTCGCCGTGCTCACCGCTTGGGGCGATTTGCGCGCGTGGACCTGCTCCGGCCACTTCACGCCGAGCGTCGAGTTATATCACGTGCTCGAGTCGCTCGCGGGTTTGCCGGTAGATGTCGAGTTCATCGATTTCGACACGCTCAAGCAGCGAGGCGTCCCGCGTGGGGTGAAGGTCATCATCAATTGCGGACGAGCCGGCAGCGCCTGGAGCGGCGGTCACTATTGGAACGATGCCGACGTCGTCGCCTCGCTGACCACGTGGGTGCGGAAAGGTGGGGCGCTGCTTGGCGTTTCGGAACCGTCCGCCTTTGCCACGGCAGGACAGCGCTTCAAACTAGCGTCCGTCTTCGGCGTCGATCGCGACGGCGGCGAACGCATCGCGAACGGCAAATACAAATTTGCATCGCCGAGCGGAAAGCTTCCGGGCGTAGCCGATCATTTCATCACGGCCGATCTCGAAACCGCGTTGGATCTCGGCCGTGAGGCAGAGGGCATCTATGCGCTCGGTGGCAACACAACGGTCCTCGCCGAGCGCGATGGCGCCCCGCGCTTGACCGTGCACGCGTTCGGACGCGGCCGCGCGGTGTATCTGGCGGGGTTCAAATTTACGGCGGAGAACACCCGCCTGTTGCATCGCGCCTTGTTCTGGGCGGCGGCGCAGGAAGCGGCCTGGCCGATTTGGAATTCGTCGAACGTGCGGACGGAATGCGCTTGGTTTGCGGGCGAAAAAAAGCTCGTCGTGATCAACAACGCCGGCGACCCGCAGAAAACGACGGTCACGCTCGGCGACGGTCGCACCAAGAAGAATGTCAGTCTAAAGGCGCACGATATCGCGATTTTGGATATTTGAGCTGCGCATGACCGGCTCAGACGTCGCACGCGCGCAGCATGCGCGTGTGGCGTCGTTGAACGTGGTTGCGTCCCACCAACTAAACGGGCGGGGCGCCTTTGCGATTGGTGCTGTGCACACTCCTCGTTGGCGCACGGGCACCACCGCTGGCACACGCCACCTACGCCGTCGGAACATAAGAAACTATAGTCACATTACTTAAGTCGTCACAAGAGGGGCATGGCATGTGCCGTGCAAAGCGGCGCGCGATCAAAATCACCCTCTATGACTACCCTCAAAAAAATCGTCGTTCCAGCGCTTCTTGGTTCAGCCCTCCTGCTTGGTGGACGGGCCTTCGCTCAAAATCAGGCAGGGCAACTCGGGCAACGTTACTTCGGAGCGTCCGTATTTACAGAAAACCTACGCGACAGCCACCTTGACAATGGCAACGGCGCCGCAGCGAGCATCAATCTGCCGATCGCGCCAAGTTTCGATTTCTCGCTCGGAGGATCGTACGAGAAGTTCTCCGATTACAGCGTCGAAGACAAACGGGTATTTGGAATGGTTCGAGCGTATCGCGAGCTAAACGGCATCCGGCCGTTCATCGACCTGTCGCTGATCGGGACGTGGCAATCGTCGCAAGTCGGGTCGACCAGCTACTCGTCGAATGACGGGCTGTGGGCAGGCGGCTTGGGCTTGGAGGTACCGGTCGCCGACACGACGGCGCTGTTCGCGCGCGTCGCCTACCATAAATATTTCAAAAGCGGAAATGGCCACTACTCGACGTACGGTGCGGGGATTCATCATTGGTTCAACGAGCGCATTGGCGCTGAAGCCTCGGTCCTCTTCTGGGAGAGCGACTCGATCACCTACTCTGTCGGGCTGAACGTTCGTTATTAAGCCTGACGCGGCATGCGCGTGGGCCCCGCGGTGAGCGCCGCGTCGCTCGGCTCGGCGCTGCATTTCATCCGACTGGCCGCACGCCGCCGCACTCCAATCGCTGCCTACTCCAGCAGCGCACCTTTCGCTCCAATCCTCTCGGCCATGAACTGTATCGAGAACTGCGCCATGCGTTTTCCCTGGTGGCTCACTCTTGGCGTCGCGCTATGCCTCGCGCAAACGCCGATGCACGGCAACGACCGGTTTATCGTTCCGGTCCCCGATTCGCCGCCGCCTCCGCCTTCGTCGTCATCTTCGTCTTCGTCGTCCGGCTCATCATCCAGCTCGAACGAGTCTGGATCGTCGTCGAGTTCTTCGGGCGGCTCGAATTCTTCCGCTTCGTCGGATTCGGGCAGCAGCCACCGAGATCCCGGGTCAGACCGGTTCATTGTGCCAGTACCCCACGACGCGCCCCGCCACGGCGGCAGTCCGGGACCGGTATATGGCGGCGGTGGTGGCGGCGGGGGCTATGGCCGGGATCGCTACTACGACGATTATTGGGGCGGGATTGCACGATCGGGGAGATCACATAAAGCATCTCCATCTCATCGTGGTGGGCGCCGATGGCATTCACTACGGCGGCATGCTCGTTGTACTTCTCGGCGAGCTTGGCGCCCAGCAGGGCATGGCTCAGCTCGGATTCCTCGTCCGGGACCTTGCCGATGTCGTGCAGCAGCCCGGCCCGCTTGGCCAGCTTGGGGTTCAGGCCCAGCTCGGCGGCCATGACGCCGCAGAGGTTGGCCGTCTCCTTGGAATGCATCAGCAGGTTCTGCCCGTAGGATGAGCGGAACCGCATCTTGCCCACCAGCCGCACCAGCTCGGGGTGCAGGCCATGGATGCCCAGCTCGATCACCGTACGTTCACCGATCTCGACGACCTGTTCCTCCAGCTGCTTCTTCGTCTTTTCGACGATCTCTTCGATGCGGGCGGGATGGATGCGGCCGTCCTGCACCAGGCGCTGCAGGGACAGGCGGGCGATCTCGCGGCGCAGGGGGTCGAAGGACGACAGGACGATGGCCTCCGGGGTGTCATCCACGATGAGGTCCACGCCGGTCGCCGCCTCCAGGGCGCGGATGTTCCGGCCTTCCCGGCCGATGATCTGCCCTTTCAGATCATCGCTTTCCAGGTTAAAAACCGTGATGGCGTTCTCGATCGTCTGCTCGGCAGCCGTACGCTGGATGGTCTGGATGATGATTTTCTTGGCTTCTTTGTTCGCCTTGAGTTTAGCCTCTTCCACGATTTCCTGGATGTGGGCCACGGCCTGGGTGCGGGCTTCTTCCTTGAGGGTCTCTATGAGCTGGGTGCGGGCGTCATCGGCGCTCAGGTTGGCGACCTTTTCGAGGCGGCGGATATGTTCTTCCTGGTGTTTCTCGAGCTCGGACCGCTTGATGTTGACCAGCTCGATCTGGCGTTGCAGGTTCTCCTTGATGGCTTCG
>CBINOT010000299.1:0-5787 GCA_966252355.1 uncultured Opitutus sp.
CGAAAACCGCTTCGAGCAGCAGATTGGGCGCTTTCGCCTCGAGCGTGCCGAACGCCGTCGTGCCCGCCGGGGAATTGACCAACAGGTCGATCGCGTCCTGCACGAGCGGATGATCCGCCGACAAGAAACGAATGTCCTCCCGCGCGATGGCCCGCTGGCGTGAGAACGTCGCCAGCATCCCATCGGCCGGAATCGACGGGAAGCTCTCGATGTAGGCATGGCTCGGATCGAGAAACACATCGCCCTCCTCGTGCTCCTTGATCCGCACGCCAAAGTGATCGAGCAGCGCGATCAGAAAATGTCGCAGCGCCAGATCGTCGTCGGCGGCGCGCACGCGTTCGATAATTCGCCGCGCGACGTCGGCGTTGAACGAAGCCAGCTCCAGCAACCGGTCGCGCCCTTGCTTCAGCTTCACCGCGAGCTTTTCGCGAAACGCGATCGTCTCGGCGAGAAACGCCTGCAGCTCCGTCTCACCGCTTTTTCCGGCGTCGGCGTACTTCACGGCGAGCTCGAGCAGCCGCGTCTTGAAGGCGTCCTGAAATTCCTCGCCCCCGTGCAGCGGCGATTCGAAGGCGTCGAGCCCGCGGTGATACCAGTCGACGACGACGGCATCGGCGCTGCCCTCGACATAGGGCACGTGAATCCGGATCGTCTGCGTTTGTCCGATCCGATCGAGCCGGCCGATGCGTTGTTCGACCAAGCCGGGGTTCAGCGGCAGATCGAACAGCACCAAGTGATGGGCGAACTGAAAATTTCGGCCCTCGCTGCCGATTTCCGAGCACAGGAGCAGTTGCGCGCCGTCCGGCTCGGCGAACCACGCTGCGTTGCGATCGCGCTGCACGAGCGGCAAGCCTTCGTGAAACATCGCCGACTTGACCTTCAATTTCTCCTGCAGCGCGGCATCGATCGCAGCGACTTTGCGCTGCGTCTTGCAGATCAGCAGAACCTTCGCCGCGCGATGCTCTTTCAAAAACGTCGCCAGCCAATCGATCCGTGGGTCGTCGCGAAACGAGTACCGGATGGCCGCGGCGCCCTCGGTTTCTTCCGCGTGCAGTTCTCGGGCAATTCGCGCCAGTTGCGTGACGTTGTTGTCGATCGAGACCGGCGCCGGGCAGAACTTGCGCTTCGGAAAGCCGCTCATTGCCGCGCGCGTGTTTCGGAAAACGACCCGACCGGTGCCGTACTGGTCGAGCAAGGCTCGAAGCAACGCTTCCCGCGCGCCGGGCTTGCCGGCAGTCATAGCGTCGAGGTGCTCAGCGAGACGCGCGGGATCTTTGTCGAAAATCTCCTTGAGCGTCGTTCGATCCTTGGGCTTCAGCGCTTTGCCCTCGACGATCTTCTCCGCGATTTCTGCGACGGCGCCGAAGCGTTCGAATTCGGCGACAAATTTAGCGAAGTCGTTGTAGCGATTTGGATCGAGCAGACGCAGCCGGGCAAAGTGGCCGGCGAGGCCCAACTGCGTCGGCGTCGCCGTCAGCAACAACAGCCCCGGGGTGCGTTGCGCGAGCCGATCCACCAGAGCGTACTCCGGGCTAATCTGCTCGGGAGCCCATGCCAAGTGATGCGCCTCGTCGACGACGACGATGTCCCAACCGGCCGCCATCGCCTGCTCTCGCCGAGTTTCATTCCCCGCGAGAAATCCGACGCTGGCTAGCGCAAGCTGGCTCGCGAGAAATGGATTCTCGCCGGGATCGCTCTGCTCCAAGGCGCTGCAACGTTCCTCGTCGTAGATGCTGAACCAGAGATTGAAGCGCCGCAGCAGCTCGACGAACCATTGGTGCGTGAGCGACTCGGGGACGAGGATGAGGACCCGACGGGCCTGGCCGACCGCAAGAAGGCGTTGGACGATGAGACACGCCTCGATCGTCTTGCCCAGCCCCACTTCGTCCGCGAGGAGCACCCGCGGAATCTGACGCGACGCCACTTCCTGTAGAATGTAGAACTGGTGAGGAATCAACTGGACGCGACCGCCCAGAAAACCGCGAACGGCGGATTCCCGATACCGAGCCTGCGCTTGCAACGTCCGCAGCCGCAGCTCGAAAACCTCCGAGGGATCGGTTTGACCGGCCATGAGTCGATCCGGCGGCGCGCTCACGCTCGTCACGTCCGAGATCTCGTCCTCCCGGACGCGTTTGCCATCGCCCACGTAAACGAGCAATCCCCCCTGCTCCTCGACCGTTGCGACGGTGATCGAGGCGCCCCCGCGCGTGGCGATCTTCTCGCCCGTGCGAAATTGCACGCGTTTCAATACGGGAGTGCCGAGCGCATACAGGCGCTTCTCGCCGGTCGCGGGAAACTCGATGGCGATGCGTTTCGCCGCCGCATCGATCGACGCAACCACGCCAAGTCCGAGCTCCGGTTCCCGTTCGCTCATGCAACGCTGTCCCACGACGCCAATCACCATGCGAACATGAGGACGGTCCCGCGGGCTATTTCAAAGCGAAATGAGGCGCAGCACTCATGGAGGCCGACCTTCGGTCGCAAACGGCCCGGATCTAGCCCGCACATTCACCCTCCAAACGATCACGAACGTGGGCCACAGAGTTCACAGAGACTAATCCACAAGAGCCGATTTTGCCCAAACGATCCATTCGCATCATAAATCCCGACACAGATTATGGCCTCCTGCTGCCTCTGGGTCGGAGTTCTGTGAACTCTGTGGCAAGTGCGTTAATTGGATTTGTCATGAAATATTCAGGCTAGGACCCCAGCTACAGACAAGACGGCAGCCGACAAACCCGCCGCTGCCCATCGGGATTGGGATTTGACCCGCGCTGGGCGATTTTCTTCGCTGTTCGACTCGGTCACGTGTCCCGAACCCTTTCTCTCCTCCTATGAGCCTCAATATCAAGCCTGCCAATTCTTGTGCTTTCGACCAGATCTCGCTGGGCGAAGTCATGCTCCGCCTGGATCCGGGCGAGGGCCGTATTCGCACCGCTCGCGAATTCAAAGTCTGGGAAGGCGGCGGCGAATACAACACGTCGCGCGGTCTGCGCAAATGCTTCGGTTACAAGACCGCCGTGTGCACCGCGTTCGTCGACAACGAGGTCGGCCATCTGGTCGAGGACTTCATCATGCAGGGCGGCGTCGCGACGGACTTTATCAAGTGGCGCGAAGACGACGGCATTGGCCGCACCGTCCGCAACGGCCTGAATTTCACCGAGCGCGGCTTCGGCGTGCGCGGCGCGGTCGGCAATCCGGACCGCGGCAACACGGCGGCCTCGCAGCTCAAGCCGGGCGATTTCGACTGGGAGCACATTTTCGGCAAGCTCGGCGTCCGCTGGTTTCATACCGGCGGCATCTTCGCAGCGCTCTCCGAGACCACCGCGGCGCTCACGATCGAGGCGGTGAAAGCCGCCAACAAACACGGAACGATCGTCAGCTACGACTTGAATTATCGTCCGTCGCTCTGGAAGACCATCGGCGGCCTGAAGAAGGCGCAAGACGTCAACAAGGAGATCGCGAAGTACGTCGACGTGATGATCGGCAACGAGGAAGACTTCACCGCTTCGCTCGGCTTCGAGGTCAAGGGCGCCGATCACAATATCAGCAAGATCGAGCTCGACGCGTTCAAGGACATGATCGCGACGGCGGTGAAGACGTTCCCGAACTTCAAGGTCGCGGCGACCACGCTGCGCCGGGTCATCACCGCGACGAAGAACGACTGGAGCGCGATTCTCTGGCACGACGGCAAGTTCTTCCAAAGCCGCCAATATCCCGAGCTCGAGATCCTCGATCGCGTCGGCGGCGGCGACAGCTTCGCGTCCGGCCTGCAATTCGGCTTCATGGAATTCAACGACGCGCAGAAGGCGGTCGAATACGGCGCGGCGCACGGCGCACTGGCGTCCACGACCCCCGGCGACACGTCGATGGCGACGCGCAAGGAAGTCGAGAAGCAGATCAAGGGCGGCGGCGCGCGGGTCGTGCGGTAAGGCGGCGCGAAGAGTCGACCGCTTAAATTTCAAAACGAAGCCCGGACGCGAGTCCGGGCTTTTTGATGCGCCGGCTTATCCCTAACGCGCCGCTCGGGATGCTCGCACACGGCGCGTCGAGGATAACGCGCCCACCCTCAGCCGAACTCATGCAGTAGAAACCACGTACCGAGCACCGCGAGATCAGCCATGGACACGAACTGACACGAATATCCGAGTAGTCTCGCCAGCTATCTCGGATTGATGCTCGACGACAAGTCGATGGCTTGATCGCAACGGCGAACACGGCTTGGGTTCATTCGTGTTCATCCGTGTCCATTCGTGGTTCAACTGAATTATTCCGGCTCAACCCTCGCTCGTGCCTTGGGTTTCGACCCAACGCACGGCGTGGCGCACGAGCGCGGTCGCGTCTTTCAGGCCCAGCTTCTCTTTGATGTTCGCGCGATGGACGTCCACCGTCTTGGGGCTCAAGCCGAGTTGCTCGGCGATATCGCGGGTGCTCTTGCCGCCGCCCACGAGTTGAAAGACTTCGAATTCGCGGTCGCTGAGCTTTTCGATCGGCGAACTCGAGCCGCGCGGCTTTTTGCCGGACATGTCGTCGAGAATCTTCGCCGACACGCGCGGGCTGACGTAGGCCTGTCCCGCCAATACCTGCCGAATCGCGAAGAGCAGGTTTTCGCCGCCCGCCTCCTTCATGATGTAGCCCCGCGCTCCCGCGCGCAGCACGCGTTCGGCGTAAATCACCTCGTCGTGCATCGAGACCACGAGGATCGGCAGCTTCGGATGCACCGCTTGCAAATCCTTGATGAACTCGATTCCGCTGCGGCCGGGCATGGTGATGTCGGTCAGCACGAGATCGACCGGCATTTGCCCGATTTTTTTCAACGCTTCACCGGGGTCGCCGGCTTCGCCGCATACCTGAAGATCAGCCTGCTTGTCGATCAACTGGCCCAGCCCGGCGCGCATGAAAGGATGATCGTCGACGACGAGAATCTTTTTGCGCGCGGCCGCAGCGGCCGGAGCGCTCGGCGGCGTCGGAAGCGCCGGCGTCGCCTCCTCCGATTTACGAGTGGGACGTTTCGGTCGGGCCATGTGGGAAACAGAGAGTCCAATCGGGCGCGCCCGAAAAACAAAGATATTTTTGGCGGAGCGCGGGACGGAGGAACGGGCAGTCGTTCGATTGATTAGGCAGCAGGTAGCGAACCGTAAGGTATTCGGGCTTGAGCCGCGTTCAGGCGAAAAGCTTACGCTTTCCGCTACGGCCTGGCCTTTTCAGACCCGCTCGCTGGCGCTCGGAGCTCGAGTTACCCAGCCTGCTTCAACGTGCACGTGACCGTCACGCCCTTGCCGCGTTTCGACGTCACTGCGAGCTCCGCGCCAATGGTCGAAGCGCGATGCTGCATCACTTGCATGCCCACGCCGCGCGGTCGGCCGTCGGATTTCGGCAGGCCATTGCCATCGTCGGCGATCTTCAGCGTCACGATGCCGTTGCGCTCGACGAGACTGACCACGATTTCCGTCGCGGCGGCATGTTTTAGCGCATTGCCGATCGCCTCCTGGGCGATGCGATAAAGATGCACCGCCGTTTCCGTGTCCTTGACGCGCACGGCCGCGGGACAGACGAAACGACACTTCGCGCGGCCAAGGTTATTAGTGGATTCGACGAGCTCCGCGAGCGCCCCCTGCACGCCCGACGCATCGAGCATGAACGCGGTCAACCCGTGCGCGAGCGCGCGCGTTTGGGTGATCGCTTGCCGCAAGAACGCGCTCAAGGCCGACACCTGCTCCCGCACCTCGGGACTGGCGCCCTTCAAGTCGGCGCGCAGCGATTGGCACATGAATTCGATCGCGGTGA
>CBINOT010000300.1:0-5710 GCA_966252355.1 uncultured Opitutus sp.
GGACGCGATTCATCTGGGGCCTGAAGCCGGTGCCGCAATCCATCATGGAAGAAGCCGCGCGCGCGGATCACCAAGCGAGCATCGCGGCGGCCCAACGCGCGGCGCATGCCCATCCGGAGTTTTCCTCGCTCAAAAAGGTGGTGCCTGCCGCCGCGGCTATCGCCGTGGCGACCGCCACGGCATCGCAGGTGGCATTGCCACGCCGGGCGGTTCCGCCGGGCCTCCATCGCGATGACACCGAATTGGCCGATCGCATCGCCAAGGAGCGTCCCGCTCCGCCGGTGATCTGACGGCGAAAGACCAAGGAGCCGAACGGCGCGTCGTTCGGCCTCGGTTGACCTCGAAGCGAATCAATCGCAGACGGCATCGGAATTTTCCCGCGACCTGGCTTCCCATCCACGAAATCTCTGCTATCGCTGCTCGCCAGTGTCCCAGCCCGCTCCCGCCGATTCAACGCCATCCGCCGTCCGCCCGCGCAATGTGTGGCAGCGTCGGATCGCGGACCCGATCGTCGCACAGCTCACGCAAGGGCTGACCCCGCACAAAATCGCGCTCACTGTCGCCGTCGGCAGCGGCATCGCGATGTTTCCGATTCTCGGCACGACCACGTTGCTCTGCCTGCTGGTCGGAATCGTGATGAAGCTGAACCAGCCGATTATCCAGGCGGTGAATTACGCCTGCACGCCGATCCACATTCCTTTCATCTTCTACGCGTTCAAGTGGGGAGATCGGCTCTTGGGCAACTCGCATCAGGGCCTGAAATTCGGCCACATGATAAAGATGTTGCGGGAGCATCCGATCGATTTCGTCACGCGGTACAGCGTGACGGCAATGCACGCGATGCTCGTCTGGGCGGTCCTCGTTCCGTTTTGGATCATCGCAATCTACTACATCGTCCTGCCGATCATGCGCGGAATCGACCGGGTGCGCATTGAAGCCGCGGCGAAAGCCGCCGCCGAAAAAGCGAAGACCCACCCGATTCCCTGAGGCGACCGCGCCCTCGGCGGGCGCTTGCGCCGATCGTTTATGGCCGCCGGGCCGGCCAATGGCCCGCCTGTGTCGCCCACAAAGCAAAAATGTCACTCCGGGCCAGGGGAAGTCACCTGCTGGTTCCAGCTTCCAGACTATGACTTTCTCCGCAGACCCGGAGTGACAAAGGGGAGATTCAAGGGGCAACTGCCGCCGGGGTGGGCGCAGCTTCGAGAGTGAAGTAGAATGTAGCGCCTTGGTCCACCACAGATTCTGCCCAAACGGCGCCACCATGCCGTTGTACAATTTTTTGAACGATCGCCAAACCGATGCCGGTGCCGTCGAATTCCTCCCGGCGGTGCAGCCGTTCGAACACGCCGAAGAGTCGGCTGTAATACTTCATGTTGAAGCCGACGCCGTTGTCTTTGACGAAGTACACGTGCGGCGTCTTGTCGGGCAAGCAGCCGATTTCGATCTCTGCCCTTTCGCGCTTTGCGGTGAACTTTACCGCGTTCGAGATGAGATTGACGAAGACCTGCAGCACCATCGCCGGGTCGCCTTTCGCCGCGGGAAGCGTTGCGACGCGGATATCGATCTCCCGCTTGCCGTCGGGCCCGATCGCCGCGATCGCCTCGCGCGCCACCGCGCTCATCGCGATGGTCTCCTGCTTGACGTCTTTCCGCGCGACCCGGAAGAACGCCAGGAAATCGTCCATCAGCTGGGTCATCCGGGCGCTATTGCGGTTGATCGTCCGGACCATCCGAATGACTTCCGCGGAGAGTTCACCGGCCTCGCCGGCCGCCAGCATCTCCGAATAGGCGCTGATCGAGCGGAGCGGCGTGCGCAGATCGTGGGCGAGAGAATAGGAGAACGATTCCAACTCCTGATTCAGCATTTGCAGGCTCAGCGTCCGCTGCTCGAGGTCGGCATTGAGCCGCTGAATTTCGTTTTCCCGCTCGCGGCGCTCGGTGATGTCGCGGGCAAAAATGTAGAGCAGGCCTTCCGCCGCGAAGGGCGCGATCGTCCAGCCGAGCCAGCGGTAATTGCCGTCGCGGCTGCGAAACCGGTTTTCGAAATAGAGCGACGCGTCCGCCTTCATCACGTTTTCCACGATCGCGTCGGTCGCGGCCCGGTCTTCCGGATGAATGAATTCCTGCAAGCGCCGGCCATGCAGCTCGCGTTCGGCATAGCCGAGGGACTTTTCCCAGGTCGGATTGGTCTGCGTGAATACGCCGTCGTAGTGCGCGATGGCCAGCAGCTCGATCGACAGCCGGAAGAAATGATTGCGGCGCGTTTCCCATTCGATGCGCGCATTCGCCTCATCGAGCTTCCGCTGCATCCGCTCTTCCTCCGCGCGCCGAAGGGCGGCGGCTTGGCGCTGGATCTCCCGGTTCTTTTTCGCGAGCTCGACAAAGACGGCGACCTTCGAGCGCAAGACCTCCGGCGTGACCGGCGTGAAGAGATAATCGACCGCGCCGAGCGAGTACCCGCGATACACCTCGATGTCGCCCGTGCTGAACGAGGTCACGAAAATGATCGGCGTGTGCGCGCTCGATTTGCGCTGCCGAATGAGGGACGCGGTCTCGAAGCCGTCCATCCCCGGCATGTTGATATCGAGCAGGATCACCGCGAACTCCCGCTTCAGCACCAAACGCAGCGCTTCGCTGCCGGACTCCGCTTTCACCACGGTCTGGCCGAGATCGGTCAACGCAGCCTCGAGCGCGAGCAGCTTGTCGGGCGAGTCGTCGACGAGCAGGATTTCGATCGCATCTTCGGCCGTCGGAAGCGAAGGCAGGGAGGATATGACGGGTTGGGGAGCGATGGGAGTAAGAGACGGCTCGGCGCCGTTGGTGGTTCCATTCCGCCGCCGCGACGGCCGAGTCACCCGCACCCCGTCGCCGTTAAGCGGGGGATGCGCGGCATCGGATTGCGGTAACGGCGAGCTCATCCGGACGTAGACTCGTCGGTTCACGGATCAGCGGTGCAGCCAGATGCGCAGGAGCGACAGGAGGTGCTCGGTGTCGACGGGCTTGGCGATGTAATCCGACGCGCCGGCCTCGATGCACTTCTCCTTGTCGCCCTTCATCGCTTTGGCGGTGAGCGCGAGAATCGGCAGATCCCGGTACTGCGCCATGGTGCGAATTTGCCGCATGGTTTCGTACCCATCCATGTCGGGCATCATGATGTCCATCAGGATGACGTCGAAAGGCTGCCCGCTCTTGACGAGTTCGATGGCGTCGCGGCCATTCTCCGCCGGCGTGATGTGCATCTCGTACCGTTCGAGGAAGCTCGTCATCGCGAAGATATTTCGCATGTCGTCGTCCACGATCAGCGCGCGCTTGCCCGTGAGAATCTCGCCGTCGCGATGGAGGCTTTCCACGAGCTGACGCTTGTCCGGCGGGAGCTTCTCGACGTTGCGATGGAGGAATAGCGCGGTTTCGTCGAAGAGCCGTTCCGGCGACTGCACGTCCTTGAGAATGACCGTGCGCGCGAGGCGTTTCATTTCCTCGGCTTCTTCCTTCGGCAATTCGCGTCCGGTATGCACCACGATGGGGAGCGATTCGAAGCCCGCGGCCTTGACCTCTTCGATGAACTTCGTGCCCGGCATATCGGGCAGGCCGAGGTCGAGCACCACGCAATCGAACGGACGCTCACGCAGGGCCGCGAGGCCTTCTTCGCCGGTCGCGACCGCATACGTATGCACGTCGGAATTGCCGATCAGCTCGATCGTGCTGTTGCGCTGGACCTCGTTGTCTTCGACGAGCAGCAGGTTCTTCACCGGCCGTTCGACGAAGCGCTTGAGGCCGGCGAACGCATCGCTCAGCTGCGTCTGTTGCATCGGCTTCGAGAGATGCGACAGCGCGCCGTGGCGGAGACCCGATTCGTCGCGATCGGTCGCGGTGACGATCATCACCGGAATATGACGCGTCGCGGGATCGTCCTTTAACCGCTGCAAGACCCGACGTCCGTCCATATCCGGCAGCATGAGATCGAGCGTGATGGCGGAGAACGGCAGCTTGCGCGCCATCTGCAGCGCGTCGCTACCCCGCGCGCTCACGACGCCCTTGAAGCCCTGCGCACGCGCGACGTCGAGGACTTGCCCGGCGAATACCGGATCGTCTTCGACGATCAGCACGCAACGGTCGTTCGGCCCGATTTGGTCGCGGTCGTCGACAATCGCCGGCGCATCGGCCACGACGGGCGCCACTTGGCGCTGGACGCGTTGGACGAAATTGCCGCTCGGCTGCACGATGTTGTTCGCCGATTCGACGCGTTCGGACGCACCGATGATCGCCGGCAAGTAGAGCGTGAAGGTGCTGCCTTCGCCCACGTGGCTCGTCAGCTGGATTTCGCCGCCGAGCAGACGGGCAATTTCGCGGCTGATCGAGAGACCGAGACCCGTGCCGCCGTACTTGCGATTCGTGGAACCGTCGGCCTGTTGGAACGCCTCGAAGATGATCTGCTGCTTGTCCGGCGGAATGCCGATGCCCGTATCGCTGACGCGGAACGCGACCACCTCGGGAGCCGCACTGAGCGTCGGATGATCGGAACTCCAGCCCGTGGTCGCCGGCTCGATCTCGAGCGTGACGCGCCCTTTTTCGGTGAACTTGAAGGCATTCGAGAGCAGGTTCTTGAGAATCTGCTGCAGCCGCTTCGCGTCGGTGCGGACCGTACGCGGCAGCTTCGGGTTGAGCAGCACGAAGTACTCGAGCTTCTTGTGGTCCGCGATCGGCTGGAAGGTGCGCTCGACGTAATCCTTGAGGTCGTGGAGCCGCAGATCGCTGACTTCGACCGAGACCGTGCCGGACTCGATCTTGGCCAGGTCGAGAATGTCGTTGATGAGGCGCAGGAGATCCTGGCCGGAGGAGTGGATCGTCTTGGCGAATTCGACCTGCTTCGAGAGCAAGTTGCCGTCCTTGTTCGCGCAGAGTTGGTCGGAGAGAATGAGCAGCGAATTGAGCGGCGTGCGCAACTCGTGCGACATGTTCGCGAGGAACTCGGACTTGTACTTGGAGGTAAGGGCGAGCTGCGCGGCTTTTTCTTCCAGCGCTTGGCGGGCCTGTTCGACCTCCATGTTCTTCTTTTCCACTTCGACGTTCTGCTCCGCGAGCAGCTTCGCTTTGTCTTCGAGCTCGAGATTCGTCTTTTGCAGCTCTTCCTGTTGCGCCTGCAATTCGCGGGCGAGCGATTGCGACTGCTTCAGGAGGTCTTCCGTCCGCATGTTCGCCTCGATCGTGTTCAACACGATGCCGATCGATTCCGTCAGCTGATCGAGGAAGATCAAGTGGGTCGGCGAGAAGTTCTCGAACGACGCGAGCTCGATGACGGCCTTCACCTGGCCTTCGAAGAGCACGGGGAGGACGATCAGGTTGAGCGGATTCGCTTCGCCGAGGCCCGAGCTGATCTGCACGTAGTCGCTCGGCACCTTCGTGAGGAGGATGCGCTCCTTCTCGAGCGCGGCTTGGCCGACGAGCGTTTCGCCGAGCTTCAAGTCATGCGAGGTGTGCTTGCGGGCGCGGAACGCATACGACGCCAGCAAGTGCAGGCGCGGCTCCTCACCCGTGTTGATCATCGTGTAGAACACGCCGTGTTGCGCGCCGACGACGGGGGCCAGTTCGGACAAGATCAGCTTACCGACGGTGAGCAGATCCTTCTGGCCTTGGAGCATGCGGGAGAACTTCGCCAGGTTGGTCTTCAGCCAGTCCTGCTCGTTGTTCTTGATCGTCGTGTCCTTCAGGTT
>CBINOT010000301.1:0-5687 GCA_966252355.1 uncultured Opitutus sp.
TGCCACGCCCTGGCATCGAGCCGTACGCCGGCCGGAGCAGCACGGGCGCCCGCGCAGCCAGTAAGTCGCTAGCCCAATAATAATAGCAGGGCGGGCTTACGCGGGCGCCGTCGTACGATGCGGTCAGCCCCGGCGTGTGCCGCGCGACCCCGTTACAAACTCAGCCCAGCGCGCTTACCACGTCGTGCTCGTCCCGCCGAAGCGCGCGACCGCTTGTCCGCGCTGCTCCGGCGATTCCAGCAACAGCCGCAACATCCACGCCGTCGTTTCGTGAAACTCGAGCAAGCGATTCAACACCGAGGCGGCCGAGGGGACATCGGACTCGCGCGCTTGCAAGGCATCGACGTCCTCGCGCAGCCGGCACGCGATATTCTCGTGCAACGCCAACAACTCGCCGATCGCCAGACGCCCGCCTCGCAACGGCTCGGCCGCCGCATTCATCGCTGCCCCAGCATCGTCGGCCTCGAGGCCGCCGCCAAAGGCCACGCCCACCGCCCTCGCCTGCGCACCGAGCTCGTGCATCCAGCGATCGATTTGACGGCCTTGTTCCGCAAACAGCCGCTGCAAGCTCAACATCGCCGAGCCGCGGACCCGCCAACCATAACGGCGCGTGGTCGCCGCGAGCTGAGATTCTTCGGCGACGACATGTTGCAGGATGGTGCGAAGCAATTCCCGGGCTTTGTCCGTGACGTTCGAAGGCGATGAGCTCATGCGTGCGGCAATGGTTGCGACGGTACGACCCAACGAGCGTGAATAGGTTTCGCTCGCGTGGAACAACTCGAAAGAAAGTTACGCGCCAGCGCGACGTGCAACGACAATCCCTCGCAAACTCACAGTCGGTTTACGAATTTTGGATTTCGGATTCTGGATTTTTGATTCGCTGATTTCGGACGGCCAGATCGCGGGATTTATGCAGAAAAGGTGGCTTCGTGTTCGAGCGCTCGAACTGTCTCGTTCCGGTCAGAGACCTCGTCCCCTCCGCGAACCTCCGTTCAACTCGAATTTTGCTTCACCGCCGGTTTGCGCAGCAGCCGCCACGGGAAAAAGTAAACCGCGTACGCCACGGCGTAGACGGCGAAATTGGCGAGATGCGCGAAATGCGCGAAGGCGAAAAAAAAGATCAGCAGGTGCATCCGGATCACATTCCGGTAAGGCGTCATCATCGCGTCCGGCCGAGCGAGCCGCGCCTTGATCGCCTCTGCCGTGACGGAGGTGTCGGGCTTTCGCTCCACCCGGCGAAAGCCTTCTCGCTCCGCCAACGCCGCCGCCGGCAAGAACCACCAATAGCGTCGAAACACTTCGGCGTACAAAGCCAGGTTCGGCGTGTTGCCGCCCGCCCGATCGAGGGGGAAGAACATGTTGAGGAACGCCGAATGCACGAAGTGAAACCCGCCGAAGTGAACGGTGAAAAACGCCAGCCCGAAAAGCGTGCCGCCGCCCACGATCGCGAAGACGCCGAGCCATTGCCACCCTCCGCGCGGCGAACGGTCGGCGGCCAAACCGCCGACAATCTCGCGCAAGGGTCCCGTGACGGTCCACACGATCATCGCGTAGCCGACCGCCAGACTGGAGAGCCAGAGGCTCCACACCAAATCGGTGGTCGTCCAATCCAGCCACCATGCCAGCGCGAGCCCGATGGCGCAGGCCAACGCGTCGAGCCACGCGCTCTCCCACGCTCGGGATGGGCGTGGCTCGTCCGCGCTCATTTCGCTTTTTGAATCAACTCCACCTCGTAGCCCTCGGGGGCGTCGATAAACGCGATCGTCGATCCGCTGCTCGTCTTCGTGGGGCCATCGCTCAGCGCAAAGCCGCGCTTGGCCAGATCGGCCGCGAACGCCTGGAGATCGTCCACCTCGAACGCGAGATGCATGAGATCCGGCTGCACTTGCACGCTCGGGCTATTCGGCAGCTGGCAGATCTCGATTTCCTCTTCGCTGTTGGGCGTCGCCAGAAACACGATCTGCGCGCCGCGAGGCGAAACGCTCCGGCGAGCCACCTTCAGACCAAGCGCCGACTCGTAGAATTTTACGGTGCGCTCGAGATCGTTCACGCGCATCCGGGTATGCAGGAGTTTTTTAACCATAGCCCCGCGAGTGTGCGAGAAACCCGCCAAAGGAAAAGGGGGAATGGCGTGCGGCCGGCGCGCTCGCGCGTTCTGTGATCGGTTACTGGTTATCCGTTATCCAGACCTCTGCCGGTGGTCCCTGGTCCCTCGTCCCTCGTCCCTGGTCCTTGGTCCGTGGTCCTTGGTCCCTGCCCGGTAACGACCTCAATCCAAGTGAAACACTTCCTTCAGCTCGCGCGAAACCGGGCTGTGATCCGGATTGCTCGGCATGATGTCGCCCATGTGTTTCCACCAGCGCTGGCAGACCTCGGTCTTCGCGATCGCGGCCCAGCGCGCTTCGCTTTCGATTTCCACATAGCCGAACAGCTGACGCGTTTCTTCGTGCAGAAAGATGGAATAATTATGCACCCCGTGGGCTTTCAGCACGTCCGTGAGATCCGCCCAGATCGGTTGATGCCGGCGCGCATATTCGACTTCGCTGCCGGCGTTAACGCTCATGACAAATGCTTTTCGAATCATAGGTGAGGAAGAGGCGGGCCACGTTAACAGCCGGCCGACACTTGTCGCTATCGGAGCGTCACTTCGTCGGCTGACCGTCCGGTGAAGGAAGCTTGCGCCGGAGACTCGCCGCCAGCGACGTGAAGCGCGCTTGTTCGACGGGCTGTTTCGCGAACGCTTTCTCGCCGTAGTCCGCCAACGCCAAAGCTTCCTTGAGCAGTCCATTATCCGCCGCGAACTGCGCCACCTGGAGCAGTAAGGTCGGTAAGGGGGACACCGCCTGCCCGCCCGCCAGCACGGCAAGGACCTCGTCGTGACTCGGCCGATCGGCCGCATGCGCCCAGACGTCCATCATGAGTCCGTACACGCCGGCCAGCGCGGGCGGCTGCATCCGCGCCGTATTCAGCGGCGCCAACACATAATCCAGTTGTTCGCGCGAGAGCTTCCCGTCGCGCTTCGGCTCGGCCAGCGCCGCCTGATAGCGCAGGCGACCGAGTTCCAAGTAGGCCCGCGCCCGCACCGTGTTTTCTCGGGCCGCTTGTTCGAGGAACTTCTGCGCCCGCTCGTCGTGCCCGGCGTCCACTTCGTCCAAGCCCAGCGCCGCGAGCAACCGCCCGTCTTTCGCCCCGCGGACATAAGGCGCGATCAGCGCCAGATGCGCCGCATCGTTATGGCCGGCAAGTCGAAGGACTTCTCCTTTGATCCGCCCGACCTCCGACTGGGTCGCCTCGCGCACCACGACCGCCGGCGGCTCGGGCAGCTCTTTTCCTTTCTTCGCCTTGTACTGTAGGTAGGTGTGCGCCGTGAACTGCAGGTAACCGCGGAGCTCGACCAGCATGTTGCGGTAGCTCTGATGAAAACACTCCTGGAATAATTTTTCGGAGACGGGCTCCGTTTGCAGGCGGGAGAGGAATTCGATGAAGGGACGCTGATATTTCGTCCCCGTGCTATACAGGCACAAATGCACGAACGCGTAACATTGCGCCGCCCAGTAGGCGTTTCGCTTTTCCGGCTCGAGCGTGAACATTTCCTCGAGCGGCATCAGATGACGTTCGACGAGCAAGCGGTTGAAATCGCCGGCCTTGTCGCCGCCAAACGCGGTGCCAACCAATCCGAAGCTGATCCACTTCTTGTCGAAATCGATGCCGGCCAATAGCTGGACCAGGCCTTCCTCGATCCACGCCGGCGCGTGACGGCCGATCTGCCGCCGGATCAGAAAGCGGAAATACTCACGGTAAAAGCTGCGGTAAGGATCGGCTTCGACGCGCGTGTCACCTTCGAGGTTGAGCTCCGCCAGCGCGAAATCCACGACGATCGCCGTGCGCTCGGGGTTCTCGAAAAACAAGGTGTTCGCGCTGAACTCCTGGTCCGCTTTGTCCTCGGGCAGGAACTCGTTGAAGCCGTTGCCTCGCCCGCAGAGCACGAGCGCCGTCGGAACGTCCGACCGGCTGCGCGTCATGACCGGCATGATCGCCTGCATCACCTCTTGCAGGAGCATGAAGTCGCGCATGAAGCGGCGCGTCTCGCGGGCCGAAATGGTCGATAAGATCTCGAACCCGGGGATCTCCGCGTAGCTCCACTTCTCCGGCTTCGGCAAGAGCCGGGAATCGACGACCTCAAACTTCGGCAACTCGATCGGCGGCTGCGCCGCGACATCCGGGTTCGCCGCTGCGGCAAATGTCGCGACGCCTACGCTCGCCGCCAGCGCTGCGACCGCTCGCCGCATCGAGCGCCCAAACGCGCTCATTTCTTCGCCGCTGGCGCCGAATGGGGCGCCGCCGCCGGTGCAGCCGGAAGCGGCGGCAACGTCGCGCGGAACTGCTCGAACTTGGCCTTCGTCGCCGCATCAGGGGCGGATTTCACGCCGTGCTCGGCCAGCGAATGCGCGGCATCGTAGATCTTGGCGTCGGCACAGAGCGTCGCGGTTTCATAGACCATTCGTAAACGAGCGGGAAATAATTGGACGCCCTGGACGAGCGGCACGAGATCGTCGCGCTGCGGCGGCGTCGGACTGTGGACCCACGTGTCCGCCAACAGTTCGTATACCGCGGGATTCTGCGGCGGCAGCGACCGCGCTTTCAGCAACAAGCGCGTGATTTCAGCCCGCTGGTCGGCGGGGAACGGTATGTCCGGGGCACCCGCGCTCTTGACGGCGTCGTCGAATTTGAACCGGGCCAGCTCGAGGTAAGCGTCGGCGTCAGCCGTGTCCGCGGCGACGGCCGCCGTCAAAAACTTCCGCGCCCGGTCCTCGCGATCGTCGGATTTTTCGAGGAGACCGAGCGCCGCGAGCAGTTGCGGGTCGCGTTCGCCGCGGGTGTATGGAGCAATGAGCTCGGCGCGCGCCGCGGCTTTCTTGCCCCCGAGGAGAAACGCCTGGCCCTTGATCCGGCCGACTTCGGATTGAGTAGCGTCGCGCAAGGCCAGCGGGCTCGGCTCGGGCATCCCGGCGCCTTTGATGCGATATTCCTTCGAGGTGTAATTCGTCACCTGAATGTAGCCGCGCATCTGGAGCCCGAGCTGCTTGTACGTCATTTTGAAGCAGTCCTTCATCAACGCTTCCGTCACCGGCTCGCGCGTGGCGCGCATGAGGAATTGCGTGAACGGCTTCTGCCAAATGCCGCCTTCGCCATAGAGCCCCATGTGCACGAAGGCATACGCTTGCTTCGCCCACCGGTTGTTGCCGAGGGGGTTCATCGCTTCGGGCGAATCGTAGGTCACGGCGAAGAATTGGTCCCACGGCAGCAGCGCCCGCTGCGCGAGCGCGGCATTGAAATCGCGATCCTCCGCGGGCGCGCCGGGAAGGACGGCGGCATCGGGATCTTCGGCCGTCGCAGCGGCATTCGACGACGCGACCATCGCGGCTTGGGCCGACACCGTGTTGGGGTCCTCGAGCTTGCCGAATTCGATGAACTTCTTGTCGAACTTCATGGCCATGACGATTTGCGCCATGCCTTCTTCGAACCAAACCGGCAGCCGCGGCACGCTCTTGCTCATCATGTAACGGACGTACTCGCGATAAAGCTGCTTGTTGTGCTCGACCGCGAATTGGGTGGAGTTCACGCCGGTCGCCGGATCGTCCGCGTCGACCGAGAGGACGTTCAGCACGGTCGCTTCGACATCGACG
>CBINOT010000302.1:0-5686 GCA_966252355.1 uncultured Opitutus sp.
TCGGTCAGGCCGGGAATCGTCGGCGCCACCATTACTCCGACGGGAATGCCCGCGGCGCTGAGCTCGCGAATCGCGTTCAACCGCGCCGCCGGCCGCGACGCACGTGGCTCCATTTTTCCGCCGAGCTCCGCGTCGAGCGTCGTTACCGACAGATGCACCGCCACGCAGTTGTAGCGCGCCAATTCCTGCAGGACGTCGAGGTCGCGTGTGACCAGCGCGTTTTTCGTGATGAGGAAGATCGGATGCCGCAGTTCGGCGCACACCTCCAGGCAACGGCGGCTTAGCCGAAATTGCCGCTCAGCCGGCTGGTAACAATCGGTGACGCCGCTCATGGCGATCGGCTCGACTTGCCAGCGCGGCGCCGACAACTCCGCGCGCAACAACTCGGGCGCGCGCAGCTTCACGAGGATTTTCGATTCGAAATCCAATCCGCTGCTCCAGCCAAGGTACTCGTGATACGGCCGGGCAAAACAATACGCGCAACCATGCTCGCAGCCGCGGTAGGCATTGAGGCCATAAGTGAATCCCACATCGGGACTGTCGTTTTTCGCGAGCACGCTTTCGGTGGCATCGTAGAAGAACTGCGTCTTCGGGTTCGGCCGCTCGTCGGGCGGACAATCGGGATCCGGTTCCAGGTGCAGCCGTTCGAATCGGTTCGGAGGGTTGATCTGCGCACCTCGGCCCGGTGCGAGCGCGGGCGAGGACGACGCGGGTGGGCACGTGTTCATTTGCACACGTTACGAAAAGTCCTCGCGGCGCCAGTTAGAATCGCTGTGTTGCTCGCATGCCGAGCGACAACACTCTGCGCCGCATCAGCATCGCGCGCATAATTGCGGGCGCAACGGAGCACACCGATGACGCCGTCGCCGTCGAAGAACCGCTCGAGCTTCGCGTCGGCGGCCGCAGCGTGGCCGTCGTGATGCGCACGCCCGGGCATGATCGCGAACTAGCCGCGGGCTTTCTTGTCACGGAAGGCTTGCTCCACCGTCGCGACGACTTGCTCGATCTCGTGCATTGTCGCGGCCATGCCGGCGTGCCGGAGGAAAACATTCTGGATGCCGTGCTCGCGCCCGCCGCGGCAGTCGAGGTGAGCCAACTGACGCGGCATCTGTTCACTTCGTCGAGCTGCGGGATCTGCAGCAAAGCGACGATCGCCGCCGTGCAGCGGCAATTTGCGCCGCTCGGTTCGGCGCTACCGGTGTCCCGCGACGTGTTGGCGATGCTGCCGGCGCGCGCGCGTCAGGCGCAGAAAACGTTTGCCGTTACCGGGGGGCTGCATGCCGCCGGGCTGTTCACGCTGGCCGGGGAACCCGTGATTGTACGCGAAGATGTCGGACGACATAACGCCGTGGACAAAGTGGTCGGTCACGCATTCCTGGCCGAGCGTCTGCCGCTCACGCAAAGCATCCTGTTCGTGAGCGGACGGGTCGCCTTCGAGATCATGCAGAAGGCGCTCGCCGCCGGGATCCCGTGCGTCGCCGCCGTCTCGGCGCCCACCAGTGCGGCCGTGGACTTCGCTCGCGCGAGCGGACAAACGCTGGTGGGGTTCTTGCGCAACGAGAGCGAGACCTCTGGCACCGCAACGCGAATGAACGTGTACGCTGGAAGCGTCGAGTGAATCCACAGCGGCGGTTGATCGATCGTAGTGTAGCGGAAGCCGTGAGGCTTTCGTCCGAAACGCTCACGCGTTCCGCTACATGCCCAAATCCGCGCCGGCGGACACTTCCCATTTGCGCTGGCACCTTCGACCCGTGAGGGTGTCGCACTTCGGCCCATGATGCGTTTCCTCCTCTTCTTCACCGCCATGCTAGCTTGGTCCGGCCTGACCCGGGCCGC
The DNA here is from genome assembly GCA_966252355.1 of uncultured Opitutus sp. GTDB lineage: Bacteria > Verrucomicrobiota > Verrucomicrobiia > Opitutales > Opitutaceae > ER46. The sequence goes on from CBINOT010000302.1 coordinate 1,837, forward strand.
GGAGAGCGAATCGCTCGCGGAGCGGTCGCTCCGGATGATCGTCGAGCGGCAAAAGCAAATCCTCGCGGATGCCGAAAAACAGGGCGACAAAGTCGACGAAGAGGCCTTTCGCGTCCAGGCGCAGGCCGTCGTCCACGACTACGACCGATTGCTCGCGGAAAATCAGGGTTTCGCGGCGGGCTATGCCTCGTACGGCTATTTCCTGAGCAAAGTCGGCATGCGCAAAGAAGCGCTCGCGATGCTGCTGAAGGCGAACCAGCTCGATGCGAACATCCCGCTCGTCAAAAACCAGATCGGCAACTTTCTCGCCGAGGAGGGCAAGCCCATCGACGCCGCGAAGTATTTCCTCGCCGCGATCAAGCTCGAGCCGAACGAGCCCTTGTATCACTACCAACTCGGCACGCTGCTGACCGAGGGCCGCGACACCTTTTTGAAAAGCGGCGAGTGGACCCGCGCCGCGCTCGACGAGGCCATGCATCGCGCGTTTCAACGCGCGGCGGAGCTGGCGCCGGATCGCTTCGAATTCGCGTATCGCTACGCCGAATCGTTCTACGATCTCGAGCATCCGAATTGGGACGAAGCGTTGAAGGCCTGGAGTGCCCTCGAAGAAAAATCGCCCACTGCCATCGAGCGCCAGACGATGCGGCTGCACGCCGCGAACGTCCTCATCAAGACGGGGAAAATCGAGCACGCGAAAGCGCTCCTCGAAACGATCGATGAGCCGAAGCTCCAAGGCCAGAAGCAACGGCTCGTGGTCCAACTCGAGCCGAAAAAGTAAGTTCGCGCGAGCGGGGAGGACGTCCTCCCCTCCTGCCACGTCTCAGTCGAAGCCGCGGTCGAGTCGTGCGCGCAGCTCCGCGATCAATTCATCGGTCGTGCGCGTCAGCGCTTCGACTTCCCGGCGGATCGCCGCGCGCCACGCGGCATCGGCGAGCTCCTGTTCGTCGCAGGCGTTGAGCGCCAGCGCCGCATCCTCGAAAAAACCTCGCGCGCGCTTCAAGCGCACGATCTTGCTCGCGCACGTGTCGACCTCGGGCGGCCAGTTTTCGCCGTTCAAAGCGCCAGCCATCTTGGCGCCGGCACAACTGACGGAGCTGACCAAATCGACCAGGGGATGTTCGGCCCCGGCTTCCTGCGGCACCCAGCCGACGGACTCGACGTCGCGATGTAAGCGCGTGGTGAGTTCGAAGGCCTGCTGGGCGGCCGGATGTTCGTACTCCTCGGCGGCCTCGTCGTCGGGATCCGGATGCTCGATCGCTTCCTTGGCCGCACGATTCATTTCGTCGACCCACGCCGCTCGCTCCGCCTCTTCTTCCGGGGTCAGCGGCTTTTCGCCGCGCTCTTTCCGGCGCCGCTCGAGTTCTTCCCGAAGAATCTTGCCGAAATCCGCATCTGGCCCTTCGCGGTCGAGCCGCGCTTGAATGCGGTCGGCCAGCCGATCGCTTTCCTTCTGCATCTCCTCCGCTTCCTCTTCACTCAACGGCCGCTCGGATTCCCAACCCTCGTCGTCGTCATCTTCTTCGTCTTTGTCTTCGTCGACCTCGTCATCCTCCGGGTCTTCCTCAAACTCGGGGTCCGACGCGTCCTCGTCTTCGACGTCGATCTCGCCCTCTTCTGCTTCCTCCTCGTCATCGCGATACGGATCCTCGAAGACATCGCCGCGCGCGCGGCGCAAATCGGCCAGTGCGCGCATGAAGTCCTGCAAGGCCTCGGCGTTCACCTCGCGTTGGATCACCTGTTCCTCCTCGCTCATTTCCCAGGTCGCCTCCGGCGTGAGCGTCAATTTGTAGTCGTGGCTCTGGATCACGACCCGACCGTTCGTCTGGCTGAACCATTCGAGATACATGCAGTTGCCCCAATGCCACGGGAACGGCTGGCCTTCTTTCATCCGTTGCCGCACCTCGTCGAACGGGATTTCCGGTATCTTCATTTTCACCGACGCGGAGCAATCCCCGATGACGCCGACCTGCCGCGTGAGGATGGGCACTTTGCCGGCCACCGGCGATGGGTTGACGAATTCGAGGCAGCGGCCGGCCACGTCACGCCAAGCATTGCCCGTCAAGTCGAGCTCGATCGGCTCGTCGCGGCCGACGAACCAGATCCGGCCGGTGATGCGATCGCGGACTCGATTGTCGATTTCACCGCGGACGATGTGGTCTTCAATCCGCCAAGCCATGATGCGATATTCGGTTGAGGCCGCGCGCTGGAGGTTTGCGGAGAACGAAGAAGCCGCGCGGGTGGGCCGACATTGGTCGGACCTTCGCGCAAGATCACGGAAAATCTGCACTCGATTCCGGACGAAATCGCGAAAGAAGAACCGCTTTCTGCAAACACGCGCCGCTCATGCGTTCCAGGAGCGGCCAAATAAGTTTGTCTCGGCTTTTGCGGCCGCGTCCCTCGTCGCTTGCCCGCAAGCGCGCAACCGATTCCACTCCCGGCCATGTCGCCTTACGTTCGTGCCCGCCAGCTGATCGACGATGCCCATGCCGCCGATCCCAACCGGACGCCAGACGGCCGTGCCGCCGAACTCGTGTATGCCGAGCGCATGGATGCTTGGGTAACGCAACTGGTGCCAGAAGCGTCGCCGCTGTTGCGCCTCGCGGCTCGCGCTCAACATCTGGAGCGTTGGCGTGTGCCGCGAGCGACGTTCCCGATGGACAAACCCGGCTACCATGCCTGGCGCCGCTCGCTTTATACGAAGCAAGCGGAACGCGCCCGTGACTTGCTGCTCGAGGCGGGCGTACCGACGGAAGAAGCCGCCGAAGTAGCTACCTGGGTCTCAAAGTCAGGGCTCAAAACCAATCCTGGCACCCAAGCGCTGGAAGATGCGGCCTGCCTCGTCTTCCTCGAGAATGAGATCAGCGACTTCGCCGCGCAGCACGCGGAGTACCCTCGCGAGAAATTCATCGATATCCTGCGGAAGACGTGGCGAAAAATGACGCCCAGGGCGCAACAGTTTGCGTTGGCGCTCGATCTGCCGCCCGCGATCGGCGCGCTCGTCCGCGAAGCCGTGGGATAATTGGAGCGCCGGCTGGAGCTTCGAGTCGTTGCCGCATCCAGCGCTGTCCCAGCTCTCCCACCGCGCGCAAGACACGGTGGCCTGCGGCGGCGCGTTCAGCTGGCGACGCGATAGAGCAAGAATACCACGAGTTGTGCGGAAAAGACGCGTAGCAACATGACGACCGGGTAGACCGTGGCATAGGCGACCGCCGGAGCGTCGCTCGCCGTCATCTCCTGTGCAAAGGCCAATGCCGGCGGATCGGTCATGCTTCCCGCGAGCAGCCCGCAGAGCTCGGCGTAGTTCAGTTTTTTCCACAATCGCGCCGTCAAACCCACGATCGCCAGGGGAGCCGCGGTTACGACCGCGCCGTAGAGCAGCCAATGCATGCCGTTGCTGCCGAGCAGCACCTCCACGAATTTCTCGCCCGAGCGCAGCCCGACCGCCGCCAGAAACAGGGTGATTCCCACCTCGCGCAGCATGTGGTTCGCATTCGTCGGCATGTGCCAAACGAGCGGGCCGGTGTTGGCGACCCGCGAGAGCAAGATCGCGACGACGAGGGGGCCCCCCGCCAGGCCAAGCTTCACCGCCGCGGGCAAGCCGGGCAGCGCCACCGGGATCATGCCCACGACTACGCCGAGGACGATGCCGAGGAAAAACGGGATCGGTTGTGGCGTGTTCAGCGCCTTGTTCGAATTGCCGACGACGGCGGCGACTTGGCTGAGTGTCCGTGGATAGCGACGGCGCTCACGCGCGCTGAGGCCGGGCAGCTCGTGCCCGACGGTCGTTACGGCTTGCCTCTCCATGATCTCATGCCCTCTCCTCGAGGAAGGAAAACGAGAACGGATCGCG
>CBINOT010000303.1:0-5647 GCA_966252355.1 uncultured Opitutus sp.
TCGTGTCCTCTCAACCGGCCCCGACGATCGTCATTATCCCCGATCTAAATCGTCGGTCGTGGCAATGTGCGCTGAGCGTTTTCGCGCGAAGACCGGAATAGGATTTCCGTTGGCCGAAATTCACGAATCGGAGTCGGTTTTTCTGTTCATGTCCGCCTTGGCAGCCTCGATGCATCCGCTGATGGAAGCCGGCCGTGAAATTGGCGGGGTTAATGAAGCGGTCGTCCGGCTAATTCTTTCGCTGCTCGAGTATGGGCGAACTCAAGCACACGAACCTTACCCACTCTTCCCGGCCCATCTTCACGCTTCGCTGCGAAAGTTTCTCACCAAAGCGATGGCACTAAGTCTGAACCTCGAGCTGCCCGAAGCCTTGGAGGAAGCATTCACCAGCGACCTAAAACACTACACGCGTTCAGCGTGGGAAGATCTGATCAGAAATGACGTGAGAGAGCAGCTGCAGGCCAAGCGTGATTTCTTCAGCGCTCTTTGGCAGTCCCTCACATTCTGGCGCAAAGCTAGTCGGCGTCCGCTTCGGATCCGCGATTGATCCGCGGTGCGCTCCGGCTCTGAGACCCAGATGTCTCCGTAGAGAGTAGCCACGCCTTCGAACGTAAAACGTATGCGTCCTCCCGGGCCTCCCGGATACCTGGTTCACGGGGCGTAATGGTGATACCTTTGAAGCGAGGTTCTGACGTAATGGTGATATCTCGGTCAGAGCCTCAGATCCGCGGTGATGATAAATACCTGACCGAACCTACAGGCTCGGAAGTTTGTTTGTAGAATTGCAATGTGCAGCACGGTTTGACTGTCTCTCTTGAAACATAGCTTCACATGCCACAAAGTCGTCCAATGTCTGTGCTCAAAGCTGAACTCGACGCTTTACAGGCAACTTACCAGTCTTTGGGCGACGATATAGCGCGATATCGAGAAGAAATAATCGAGGGACGTAATAAGGACCGAGAAAATCGACGCTACAATTACCGCTGTGCACCTTGGGAGCGAGAGTCGGAAGACAACGAGAAACAAGCCCGGCGAAGCTTAGAGGCAACTTTCGAACAGAGAGATGAGGTCCGTAGCAAGCTTATCGCGATACGAGCGGAGTTGCGCGGAGCCGCTACATCTGCGATTCTACCCCGAAGAAGCACTCCGAGCGACATAGGGCCTAGGGTGAATGGAACGGTCAAGTGGTATAGCTCGGAACGTGGGTTTGGCTTCATCGCCGGAAGCGGCGAAAAAGATATATTCGTCCCTGCAAGCTCTCTTAGAGAATCGAATGCGCTCGCACAAGGCGACCGGGTGAATTTCAAAATAACCCCAACACCCAAAGGACCGAAAGCAGTTGACGTTCGATTCGATACGACATGAGCCAAAATGCATTGATGCCACAACCCGGCATCCTCGCGGTTAATCGTAAGGCCAACGTTTCTATCGGTTTTGGCTGGAGTTGATCCCACCGGGTAACGCCTTTGACTTTTGACAGAGACCTAAGTCCATCTTCGGCTGGATGACCTCCCGCTTATCGCCAAGCTCGCTGATCAGGCCCACACGTTCATCTTCGAGCAGCTCGCCGAACTGAAATATAAGCGTGATCCCGGCACGTCGTTGACCGAGCGTCGTGGCGATGGCTCTGAACCGGCGCTCTCCCATACATCGGCGCGGCGGAGTACGGCCTTCCACGGGAGCTGTAGCGCTCGGCCGGAGCAGACGCTTCGCGATCCTTATCTTTTCGATTTTTGGCGCTCGACGCGAGCGCGCGAGAGCTCCAGCTGTACCGCCCAATCGCGGATCGCACCTGGATATTCAACGTTACCACCTAAACCCTATCCTCGTTTCATCTACGCATGAACAAACCGTCGCCAAAGCAAAAGCGGAGAGCACCAAATCCGCAGACCGCCAAAATCCTCCGTTCGCTGCGCAATGCGCGAAAACAAGCGATCGAAATCGCCCGGCAACATCATACCCCGATCATTTACGTCAAAGACGCGAAACTCGTCCGAGAGCGGCCTTAATCACCGCAGTTCCTCCACGGATTTCCAGCCATGGCTCTTCCTACCTATGACCAACTGATGCGGCCAGTGCTCGAATTGGCTGCTGAACAATCGATCACGCGTGGCATCGCGACCGAGACGATGGTCAAACAACATCAGCTGACGGCGGAGCTCGCGCATAACCTGCGCTTGCTTGACCTTGACCATGAAATCTAAGCGGACCGGCGTTAGCGCCATCCCCGCCGCTTACGCCCCATGGCTTGCAGCGCTAAAAGACCGTGTGCGTTCCGCGCAATTGCAGGCCGCCGCGAGCGTCAACCGCGAGCTGCTGCGGCTTTATTGGGATATTGGATGCGCTATTGCCCAGCGTCAGAAGCAGGCCGGCTGGGGCGCCGCCATCATACCGCGGCTGTCCGCCGATCTTCACACCGAGTTTCCGGAAATGACCGGTTTTTCCACGCGCAACTTTGGCCGCATGGTGGCGTTTTACCGTGAGTATCCCGACCTGTTCTCGATTTTGCCACTGCCGGTGGCAAAATTATCCGCCTCATCAAAAGGTCCGCCGACGGCCGCAGCATTGGATTCGACCGAGCCCGCCGCACTAATTTTGCCACCGCCGGTGGCAAAATTGAACCTGACCGATTCAACCTCTACGCGACTGCAGGAGATGAGCGCAAAATTGCCATGGGCTCACCACGTGATCCTGCTCGAAAAGGTGAAGGATCGCGCGGCGCGCTCCTGGTATGTACAAGCGGCCGTCGTCCATGGCTGGAGCCGCGCCGTCCTCACGGCGCAGATTGCCCAGCGGGCGCATGCCCGGTCGGGACGGGCCGTCACCAACTTCGCCACCACGCTGCCGCCGCCGCAGTCCGAATTGGCGCAACAGACGCTTCGCGATCCCTATCTTTTCGATTTTCTGACGCTCGACGCCGACGCGCGAGAGCGCCAGTTGGAGCAAGGCCTCGCCGACCACATTCAGAAATTTCTCGTCTCCCTTGGCACCGGATTCGCCTTTGTCGGCCGGCAAGTGCAGCTCGAAGTCGGCGGGCAGGACTACTATATCGATCTGCTCTTTTATCACCTGAAGCTGCGCTGCTTCGTCGTGATCGATCTCAAAATGGAGGCGTTTCAGCCCGAGTTTGCGGGTAAGATGAATTTTTATCTCTCGGCGGTGGACGAGCGGATGCGGCACCGCGACGACCAATCCAGCATTGGGCTTCTGCTCTGCCAGGAGCGAAATCGCCTTACCGTGGAATATGCGTTGCGCGACCTGAAGAAGCCGATCGGCGTAGCGGAATGGCGCACGCGACTTGTGGAGTCGCTGCCGAAAAAACTGCAATCGAGCCTGCCGACGGTGGCCGAGATCGAACGCGAGCTAGGAGGCGGGAAATGACGACCTTGTATTTCAACGCCGAATTTCGGATTTCCAGCCATGGCTCTTCCCACTTATGACCAACTGATGCGGCCAGTGCTCGAATTGGCCGTGAAGCAGTCCGTCACTCGCGGTACCGCCACCAAGGCGATGGTCAAACAACATCGCCTCACACCGGAGGAACTCGCACACAAGCTGCCCAGCGGCGGCTCGACGATTGCGAATCGCACCGGATGGGCGATGACGTCTCCGACCAAAGCCGGCCCCATCGCCAAAGTTGCGTCAGTTCTTACGTTCACATGACAAAGACGCCCCATTTGCACGAACTTAATGCCCGGTTTCAGGCACATGTTGCGCGTGTTCCTGAAGTAGCTACTGCTGTAGAAAACTACTACAATGTTCTTCCGACCCCCGAGATCCACTTGGGTGATTTGGGCGTGGTCGTTGGAACTGCGCTCTTGCAACAGTCGGCTATATTCGTCCGATCGCTTAAAACCGTTCTTCGACACGGAGAACTCGGTTTAGGTACTGAAGTGATTGCACGCGCATTAATCGAGGTATCGGCATCGATGCTATATATTTGCCGAGAAGACCAATCACGAAGGGCCGCGTTGTTTGTAGCCCATCATTTTGCGAGTGCCCGTAAAAAACAGCATGCATGGGCAACGAATGTTGCAGATCGTGCGGACCCCAAGTCGAGTTCGCATGCCAGAAAGTACCTTGAGCGGCTCGCGCTAAATCAAACGATGATAGAATCGGAGTTAGCTTGCCACGTTGCTAGCGGCGGAAAATGGCCGAAGATTGAGGAGCTCTTCATCAACATTGGCTGGACCGCTGTTTATCAGAAACATTACCGCTCACTGTCAGCATCTGCTCATTCGGCAACTGAGGACGTAGTAAACGTTGTCTCGCGACTCTGTTTGACCAAAAGGGTTCAGCGCAAGGATCCAGTTAGCGCACTCTTGATGGAAGACGCCGCTGCCGCTGAAGCAAAATCGTTGGCTGTATATATGGCCTTGATGGCAATACTGCTACACGCCAACGCGCTAGAGTCTTCCGAGGAATTTCTCAGAATTCCCGCTTCATCGACCGAACGCAGCGAGGCACTTCAAACGATCGCTAATGAAGTCGATCTTCACGAGCGCGACAACGACGACTTGTTTAACGCTCAACCAGTGCGGAGCAGCGGATCGACTGATTAGCTTGTCGTCGGGTCAGAAACTAAAGAGGTGATGGTAAGACAGGATCGCGGAAGTCATGATTGGCTTAACCGCACATAATGAGCCCGCACACGATTGTTGCGTAGACGCCCGCTCATGGGTGAATTTCGTTTACCTCATGAACTGGCTCAAACGACTCTTGGGGATCGGAGGACAGACGGCAGCTGCGCCGGCGAAGCCGCTGAGTGCGGAGGAAAAGGAGCACGCGCTTGAGCAGATCGACGAGTACGTGCGGCGGGATGTCTATGGCGGGTTTCGGACCGACGAGGAAATCGTGGAGAGTACGGTCGAGGTGCTGACCGATGACTTTGAGCCCGCGGCCATCCGGCCGCTGGTGGTGCAACGCACGCGGCATCACTTGGCGCAGTATGCCGCCGACGCCGCGGCGTGGCCCGAAGTGACCGACTGCGATCGGCTCGACCGCGCGTTCGCCGAGCTCGAAGCACGTGGCATCGTCTGTCGTCAGGATTTCAGTTGCTGCGGCAATTGCGGCTCAGCCGAGATCGGCGAGGAAATGGCCGAGGTGGAAAAACACGGCATCAAGGTCCGCGGTTATGCGTTTTACCACATGCAGGACACCGAGCGTGCCACAGAGGGCGGCGGACTTTACCTGAACTACGGCGCCACAGAGGACGGTGAAGCGGCCGCCATCCAGATCGCGAATGAGCTTTGCGACGCGTTACGCGCCGGAGGATTGACGGTGGACTGGGATGGCAGTTCGCGGCGCCGGATTGGGGTTAAACTCGATTGGAAGAAACGCCGCACCCCGCGCTGCGCAGGACGATCGCGGCATTGAGCGAGGCTTCGGCGGTTCTCTTATCACGGCCGACGCGTCTGCGAACTACTGAGCGACTGAACTACGAATGCGCGTTTCCACCGAAGAGGTCATTTTCGGGTAAAACACAGACGAGCGGGCCGCTGGTCCCTACCGGCGATCTGCTCGCGGTTCGTGTGATTCGTGTGTTTTGTGGGCCAAAGGGGTCGGAGCGGCGTCTGCGAGTGAGACGCCTACATCCAAACCGGCACGAATCTCGTGGTGATGAAGAATGGCAAGCTCACACGCATTC